>CAXSCV010000072.1:15408-16372 GCA_964235895.1 uncultured Chthoniobacterales bacterium | reverse complement strand
CGTTTCGCCTAACGACCGTGGCCAGCGCCTACTACAAGGGCGACGAGAAGAATCCGCAGCTGCAGCGCATCTACGGCACCGCCTTTAAGAACCGCACGGAGATGGACGCCTACTTTGCCATGCTCGAAGAAGCGAAGAAGCGCGACCATCGCAAGCTAGGGAAAGAGATGCAGCTCTTCACCTTCGATGACGACGTCGGACCCGGTCTGCCACTCTGGCTTCCACACGGCGCCGCCATCATCGAAGAACTAGAGAAACTGGCGAAAGAAACAGAATTCGCCGCTGGTTATCAGCGCGTTAGGACCCCGCACATCGCGCGTGAACAGCTTTACCTAACGAGTGGTCACATTCCGATGTATCAGGATTCGATGTTCCCACCGATGATCTTGGAAGACGGGCCTTCCGGCCTGTCCAGCTCGCGGACTTTTAGCTCGCAGTCTGAGGCTGACAATCACCCGGCTGAAAGCCCGGTGGCCGCACAGGCTGAAAGCCTGTGTTCCGACCGCTACTACCTCAAAGCGATGAACTGCCCGCATCACCACAAGCTCTTCGCCGCGGTGCCGCACAGTTATCGCGACCTCCCACTGCGCCTTGCGGAATACGGGACTAACTATCGCTACGAACAGAGCGGCGAACTTTTCGGCCTCATGCGTGTGCGTTCGCTGCAGATGAACGACGCCCACATCTACTGCACCGAAGAGCAGTTCGAAGACGAGTTCCGCGCGGTCAACGAGATGTATCTGAAGTATTTCAAAATCTTCGGGATCGAGAAATACGTCATGCGTTTCTCGACGCACGAACCGGCCAAGCTCGGCCAGAAATTCGTCGATAACCCCGCGCTCTGGAAGAAAACCGAGGACATGGTCCGCGGCGTCCTGCAGCGCAGCGGCATCAATTACATCGAAGTGCCTAACGAAGCCGCCTTCTACGGCCCGAAGATCGACGTCCAAGTCTGGAGCGCGAT
>CAXSCV010000072.1:5024-15398 GCA_964235895.1 uncultured Chthoniobacterales bacterium | reverse complement strand
CAGGTCGACTTCGCCGTTCCCGCCCGCTTCGGCTTGGTTTACAAAGATCGAGATAACACGGAAAAAACCCCGCTCTGTATCCACCGCGCCCCGCTAGGCACTCATGAACGTTTTATCGGTTTCCTGATCGAACATTACGCCGGCAACTTCCCGCTCTGGCTCGCCCCCGAGCAGGTGCGCATCCTCCCCATCGGCGAGGAGCCCGCGTTAATCGATTACGCGCGCAAAATTCAAAACGAACTCCGCGCCCACCAAGTCCGCGCGGAGCTCGACGCCAGCAACGATCACATGAAAGCGAAAATCGCCAGCGCCGAGCAAATGAAGGTGCACACCATGCTCGTCGTCGGTGCGCGCGATATGGAAGCGAACGCCGTCAGTGTGCGCGAACACGGCAAAGGCAATCTGGGAGCGAAGCCGCGCGACGAAGTCATCGCGGGGATTCTGGCGTCGATTAATGAGCGTCGTGCCTAACGAATCGTGACGGCGCAGTTTTCTCTGCTTCTTCCAGCTTCGTCTGGAGGAGCATTTCGACTAACCCGCGCCGAGATTCGTGAATGAAGAGCGACGTTTTGTTGGATCTCGGCCTCGCCATCAGCCTCTACGCGCGGTTCAATACCCAGCAGCGCGTCGAGCCGGGGGTTGATTTCACGTGAGAACCAGCGCGTCTCCGATTCACCCATCTCGCGATCGTCGGCCCAATCGCGCGGAACGGTTTCCCCGGCGCGTCCTCTTCGCGCTTTCCGTCTATCTTTAATTGCAAACGCAATGGCTGGAGCGGCCGCGGCGGTCGACCGTGAACTCCACCGACCATCGCAGCAACCCCGCCTGCAAGGTTGCGATCTCCGGTTCACTCAATGGACGAAGCTCGACGCACACTTCGTGGCAAATGGGGAAGCACCGTCAGCGGTGAGTAATCCTGCGGTAACTCACGCCGAACAGTTAGACGCCGCAAATTCTCCAGCGCACTCAAAGGCTCAGGGAGATCCGCCACTGTTAGCGCGCTCGAAGTTGGCTTATAGCTTCGGATGGAACTCGATCTTGAAGGGAAACATGCCAGTCGCGGTTACGCCATGTTGGCTTCGTTGATTACGCCGCGCCCGATCGCTTGGGTGACGACGCTGAGCGCCGAGGGGAAATTAAACGCGGCGCCGTTTAGTTTCTTCAATGCGCTGGGTGGGAATCCGCCAATCATCGGATTTTGCCCGGGCGATCGCGATGAAGGCGGGCCGAAGGACACGGCGCGGAACATTCGCGAAACGCATGAGTTTGTGGTCAATCTGGTCGACGAAGCGCTCGCGGAAGCGATGAACAAAACGGCTGCGTCGCTTCCTTATGGCACGAACGAGTTGGAAGTCGCCGGCCTAACGACTTCGTCGTCGACATCGATCAAGCCGCCCAGGATCGCGGAGTCGCCCGCCAGTTTAGAATGCGCGGAATGGGGCACGCTCCAGATCGGGGGCAATCGTTTGATCATCGGCTTGGTCAAACGGGTGCATGTGCGCGAGGAATTGATCGACCCGAAAAAGCTGCGCATTCATAGCGAGCGGTTCCATGTCATCGGGCGCATGGCCAGCCCGAATTGGTATTGCCGAACGCGCGATCGTTTCGAAATGGTGCGGCCAGACTAACGAGTCGTTGTTATCGCTGCAAAAAACGCAGCGCTTCTTCGAATTGTGGTGTCGTTAGGGGAAGGGGCACTGAGGTCTCGAAATGGCCCGCAGTCGGGAGCGGGAGGATGGTCGCGCGGTCACCGGATTTTTTAGCGGCTTCGACGTATTTCCGGACCGATGCGGGATCGACGATCGGATCGCGCTGGCCCTGGATGAAGATCTGCGGAACCCCGAGCGGCAAAAGCTGGCGCGGCGAAGTTTCAGCATAACGTTGCGGGACTTTCTCGGGCGCGCCGCCTAACAACAGGTCAACCGAGGAATGGCAGCTGCCCGGCGGGCCAATGCGATATTGCGCGAGGTCGGTAACGGCGGCCAAACCGAGCACGCCGCGAATCGAGATTGGATCTTTCAGGAAGAGTTCGCTCTCGGTGGAAAGTTTTTTTCGGGCCGCGAGCCAGAGGGCAAGCTGTCCACCGGCGGAATGGCCGGCGGCGTAAACGCGCGTGAGATCGAGCGGATGATCGCGGCTCAGTGCTTTCTGCCGTTCGGTGGCGCTCGCGACACCGAGAAATGTGCCAGGCCAGCCGCCGCCTGGATCGCCGACTCTGCGGAATTCAATCGTCCAGGTAGCGAAGCCGTGGTCTACAAACCAGGCCGCCAATCGCGTCATATAAACGTAATCGAACTCCGCCATCCAACAGCCGCCGTGAACCAGCACGATGACCGGAAAAGGACCATCGCCCTTCGGCAACCGAAGCTCCCCGAATTGCTGCGGCCCCGCGCCGTAAGCGATGCGCTCGCCCGGAGGCGGCAGCGGCATTTGCGAGAGCTCCGACCAACTGAGGGTTTTCGCCGCGGGAGAAGAAGATGGGGACTCGGCGCGCATATCGAAGGCTGCGGCGAAAAGGAAAGCGAAGACAAGAATGGCTTGGTGGAATTTCATTTTGAGAATCGAGACGGATTCAAAACGCATCGTGCACACTCGTTAGGCAAAAAGAAAAGAGAATGTTCTGCGGCGGGTTGGGGGCCGAGTTCGAGCGCCGCGAAACGTTCGCCATAATATCACGGCCCCGACTCGCGATCACTGCTTGTCCGATGCCAGCGAGTGAGGGCCAGAATTACTTCTGCGCGAACGGATCAGCCGCGCGCAGAAGCGAAAGCGATCGCGCCGGGAATGGCGCCGTGCTCAGAATATGCGCGGACGATGCGAGGCTCGGACCGGTGGAAAATTTTTCCAGGCGCGCCTTGGCCGGCTCGATGAACTCGGCCGTGCGGACGGTGAGCGACTCGTTCATAATCCGCGAAAGTTCCTGCGAAAGGACAATCGCAATCGCGCGCGGATCGCGCGTGTAAACCGGGATGGGAAAGCCGCCGGAGTTGCGATCGTAACCGTAAATCGTGCCGTCGGTTTCCCAGACGCAATAAGCATGGCCGGCCGGATGATTATCGTAGCGAACCAAGAGAATCCGCGTCCAAAAATCCTTTTCCAAACGGTGCTTGGTTTTCACCAGCGCGAGATAATTGCAGGCGGAGACAACGCAGCCATTCAAGACAACGAGGTCTTCTTCCTTCGGCTCGAGCAAGACCACGCGTTCCCGGCTACAGGCGGAAAATGCGAGCAGAAAAACGACACAAACGAGGCGGATAGTGGAACGAGAAAACATACGGCGAGCGCGAAAAGAAGCAGACGACTCCTTTTGTTATAACACCTTTCATTTTTCTGAGAACAACTTCTTCACGCGTTGCGTCGGCGGTCGCGTTTCCTTCGACCTGCGCAGAGTTCCGCCGGGAGCAGAAACATCCGCGAGTTCCGTAAGAGCCAAAAAACATCGGCATCCGCACGCGCACTTCGCCGCACAAATCCGAAGTTTCCTTTAGATTATCGATCCTATCAGCGACCACGGCAGCCTCCCTTTGATGGCTCCCGCTCTCCGCGTCGCTCTTGCTGGGACCCCCGGATG
This sequence comes from uncultured Chthoniobacterales bacterium, assembly GCA_964235895.1. Taxonomy (GTDB): domain Bacteria; phylum Verrucomicrobiota; class Verrucomicrobiia; order Chthoniobacterales; family UBA10450; genus JACCTI01. Next base: position 11,827 of record CAXSCV010000072.1, on the reverse strand, counting down.
AAGACTGAATACCGTCACCGCCAACCACTGCGGATTTTGTGTGCGGACGATAACGTCGAGCTGGTCGAACTCATCGCGGAAAGCTTGCAGTTTTACGGCTATCGCGTGGAGTGCGCTTTTGATGGAGCGGAGGCGCTCGCGGTTATCGGGGCCGAGCCCGAGAAGTTCGATCTTCTGATCACCGACATGGAAATGCCGCGCCTCGATGGCCACGGTTTGGTCGTGCAAGCGCGGGCGGCGGGGTTCCGCGGCAAAGTCATCGTCTTCGCTGGCGCTTTATCGGCCGTGGATCGCGAACGCTTCGGCGCGCTTTCAGTGGAGGCGATTATCGACAAACCGGCTAATCACCGCCAGCTCATCGGAGTGGTGGCGCGCTTGCAGACGGAGCTTTGGGAACAATCCAACGCCGACGCGGCCTAACGAATGCGACAAGCGCGCGTTTAAGCGGCCGGCTTATGGTGACTCGCGGCCTGTTTGTGCCGGCGCGGCGAATGTTTTCCCGCCTCTTCCAAAGCCGCGGTCAACGCGCCGGGCATGAGCGGTTTTGAGATGTGAAAAAGGAAACCGACCTGCATGCTGCGGTCGATATCTTCCTTCGCGTTGTAGCCGCTCATGGCCACACCGTTGACCGGTCCATCGGCGGAAAGTTCCGTCATTAAATCCCAACCGGTTCCATCCGGCAGTTTCAAATCACTCAGCAAAACATCGTACTCAATCGCCTTCGCCAACGCCCGCGCGGAGGCCACATCCGGCGCGATGTAAACGTGGTAACCGACGCTGGTCAGGAATTGCCGAAGTGCGTCCGCCATATCTGCGTGATCTTCCACCACGATCACACGGAGCTGTTTTTCACTCATGCAGCACCCGATTAAGCTAACCGTGTGCCATGCGTCAGCCCGGCTGATATTCTTCGCGAAAACTACCCGCGCTCGCGGTAGAAATGGCGCCGCCGCTCTTCCCGGCGGTTGGTGAAAGCAATGGCCTACGACGCCCGCGCGCGCGGGAACTCAGAGACGCTCGCTGCCCGCAACGCTTCACCCGCCGTCCAAATTGCCGCGCCGAGAAAGAGCAAATCCTTCGCGATAAATTGTCCTGGCATCGGCGTCGGGAATGGGAACCCGTAACCGGGTTGCCAGACGCCCGGCGTGGTCAGGGCAAACGTCAGCGTGATTAAAAACATGAAGATTGCGCCGAGGCTGCCGAAGGCGGAAAGCCGCGGCGAAAATTTCCGCAGCGCAATCAAAAGGCCCAGGACAATCTCGATCACGCCCAGGACCGCGGAGAGCGAACGCACGGTCATCACGCCGTAGGTCCACGACATTAGTGGAGAATTCGCCACCAGCGGTTGAATTCCTTCCGACTCGTAAGCGGTAAATTTCAGCAGCCCGACCCAAAGCAAAACCGCCGCCAATCCATATCGGATCACATTCGCGCCGATATTCTCCAGCGTGTGCGCGGGAGCGATGCGCTCGTTCGTTTCCATTATTCGTACTGCCATATTTTTTCTCCTGTGAATCTTTCCAGCGTGGCGCGCGCTACTTCATCGGCACTTTCAGTTCCTGGGCGATCGCCGTGATCTTGCGCAGATGTTCCTGAAGAATCGGCGCAGTCCCGCTCGCGAAAGTTTTGACGTCGGCGTCGGTCGCGTTTTTCGCCATCGCGTTAAACGTGGCCACGTCTTTCTGATGCACTTCGACCATCGCTTTCACATATGCGAGATCGAATTCGATCCCGCTCAACTTCATCAACTGCTCTTTCGTTTGCTTGGCCTCGGGCAGAATTCCTGGCGGCAATATCACGTCTTTTTGTTCCGCTAATTTCTTCAGCTTTGCGCCGGCTTTTGCGTGATCGGCAATCATCTCGCGCGCGAATTTTCTCACCTCCGGAGTGACCGCGCGCTTCACCGCCAGATGCCCTAACTCCACCTCCGCCAGGCCGCCGGGGGCCGCGTCGTTCATGAACGAGAGATCGCCACCTGTAACCACGTGGTCGCCTTTATCACTCGGCGGTTTGGCCGCTTCCGCGCCATCGATCAGCAGGATCATTCCGAGCGCGAGAACACAAAAATTGGAAACCGCGCGCCTGCTGAGGTTGGATTGAATTCTCATGTCATGGCGGAGTTGGGGATCGCGTAAACGATGACCTAAGAAGTCTCGCGCCCGCATTTATTCCCCAAAGCAGAGAGATCGCGCTTTCACAGACGCGACGGCGAGATCCAGCGAGAACAGTGCGAAGTCGCAGGGAACTCGTTAGGCGCACGACGACGTTATTCTTCGCGCGCTGCCCCCGGCCATCGTTCGAATCATCATCCTTACGAACAAAGGAGGCTCGAAGAACGATTTTCTTTTGTTGATATGAAGACACATTTTCTCTCCCTGCTCCTGCTCACTTCCACCTGCGCGTTGGCCGCCGACGATTCCACCATGCCGCCCAAATCCGCACTGGACGCCATCACCGCGGCCGATCTTCTGCGGCACATCAAAGTGCTCGCTTCGGATGAATTCGAGGGCCGCGCGCCGGGCTCGAAAGGCGAGCAACTTTCGGTCAAATACATCAGCGACCAATTCAAAGCGCTCGGTTTGAAACCGGGAAATCCGAACGGCACCTACACGCAAGAAGTTCCTCTGGCCGGAATCAAAACCGTGCCAAGCGCTTCCTTCACCACCGGCGGCGGAAAGTTGGAATTGAAATTCCCGGACGACTACGTCGCGTCTTCCGCGCGTCTGCAGAGCGACATCAACGTGAAAGAATCGCCCATTGTATTCGTGGGATACGGCGTGGTCGCGCCGGAATACGGCTGGGATGATTACAAAGACGTCGATGTGAAAGGGAAAACGATCCTGATGTTAATCAACGATCCGGCCGTGCCCGATCCGAATGATCCTGCGCAACTCGACCCGAAAATGTTCAAGGGCCGCGCCATGACCTACTACGGCCGCTGGACTTACAAATACGAAATCGCCGCGCAAAAAGGCGCCGCCGCCGCCGTCATCATCCACGAAACCGAGCCGGCCGCGTATCCGTTTTCCGTCGTGCAAACGAGTTGGTCGAAAGAAAATTTCGAGATCGATGCGCCGAACAAAAACATGGATCAGGTCGCGGTCCGCTCCTGGATCACGCTCGATGTCGCGAAGAAACTTCTCGCGGATAGCGGCCAGGATTTCGACGCGCTCAAGAAAGCCGCGACCACGCGCGAATTCCGGCCAGTCTCGTTAGGCGCAACCGCCAACTTCGATCTCAAACAAACCGTGCGCTCCTTCAAATCGCACAACGTGGTCGGCAAAATCGTCGGGAGCGATCCGAAGTTGAAAGACCAATGGATCATTTACAGCGCGCACTGGGATCATCTTGGCAAACATCCCGAGCTGAAAGGCGACCAAATTTTCAACGGCGCAATGGACAATGCTTCCGGCGTGGCGGCGGTTATCGAGATGGCGAAGGCCTACAAGGCATTGCCCAAACCGGCGAAGCGTTCCGTGCTTTTCATGGCCACCACGGCGGAGGAAGCCGGCTTGCTCGGCGCGAAATATTACGCGCAAAATCCCCTGTATCCGCTCCGCAAAACTTTGGCCGACATTAATTTTGACGTAACCAGCGTCTGGGGAAAAACGCGCGACATCGAAGACATCACGGCGGGATATTCCGACCTCGACGATATGCTCGCCGAAGCGACCGAAGCCCAGGGACGCAAGCTCACGCCGAACAGCAAACCGGAACGCGGCAGCGTTTATCGCGCAGATAATTTCGAATTTTCCAAAGCCGGTTTGCCTTCGCTCTACACCAGCCGCGGCCAGGATTTTCCCGATAAACCCGCCGGTTTCGGCGCGGAGAAAATCGAGGAATACGTCTCCAAACATTACCACCAACCATCGGATGAGGTGGATCCCGGCTGGGACCTTTCAGGCGCGGCGCAGGACGCGCAGTTGATGTTTGAAGTCGGCTATCGCGTGGCCAACGGCGACAGCTTTCCGGAATGGAAACCCGGCGTTGAATTCAAAGCGCGCCGCGATCAAATGATGGGCGCTCAGAAATAATTCGCGCACTTTTCCGAGCATGATCCCGCAGATCAGTGTTCCGATTATTGGCGTAGTTGTTGGCATGGTAGTGCTGATTTTCGGGCGCAAAATTTTCTGGCTTTGTGTCGCTGCCGTCGGCTTCGCCGCCGGCGTGGAAATGGCCCCGCATCTCCTGCACCAGCCGACACCGCTCCTGCAACTGAGCATCGCGCTCGTCCTTGGATTCGCCGGCGCTTTGCTCGCGTTGCTTTTGCAAAAAGTGGCGGTCGGTCTCGTCGGTTTCGCGGCCGGTGGACGGCTGGCCGTCGGCTTGGCCACGACGTTTTTCGTTCAGGGGTTGAACTACTACTGGCTGACTTTTTTGATCGGCGGAATCGTCGGCGCAATCCTGCTCATCGCGCTCTTCGATTGGGCGCTCATCGTCATCTCATCGCTCATCGGCGCGCATCTCATCGTCCGCGCCTTCACCTTGCCGACAGCCGGCGAAACGCTCGTCTTCATCGGCCTGACTGTCGTCGGGATCGTCGTGCAAACGGCGTTCTTCCGCCCGCGCCGCGCCGCGGTCTAACGAGTAATTTAAAAGGCGCGCAGCAAGCCCGCGACGTCGCCGCCGATTTGTTTCAGGCTGCGATCAAGTAGCGCGCGATAACCGCCGCCAAACATGCCGACACCGGACCGGCGCTCTTGCGTAAATCGCACCAGCGTCTTGCCGCTGCTCGCGTCGATGATCTCGCCGGCGATTCCCACCTTCGCCGCGCCCGCTCCGAAGCCGCCAAAGTAGCGCGCCGCCTGCGAGCCGGGATCGCTCTTCGTAATGCGCGCGCGCACCAGCAACGCCTTCGCGCCGCCGCCGCGCCCGACCTGCACTTGCACATTCGCGCCGCTCAATTTTTCGCGCAGACCGGCAGCGAAAGGTTCGGTGCTGGCCGCGAGCGCTTCCTTCACCGCGGCGTAACTGTTGTCCTTCGCTTCGGGCAGCGAGGCGTTGCGCGTGTCGAGCGGCTCGACCACCACGCGCGCGTAATTTTTCAATTGGAACGGCTGCGCGATCGTCACTTCATCCACGTCGTGCCAGTCGGTGTAATGACCGGGATTGGTGGACTGATTTTTCGCCGCGCGCGTCGAACTGGGCGCGCAGGAAAATGCGAGTGCGAGACAGAAGGCGGGGAGAATTTGGAAACGCATCCGGCGGTTGTAGCCGCTCTCATCGTGAAGGCAAGATTTTGCGCGTGCGCAAAGGCACCGAAGTCAGTGCCGGAAATGCCGCTCGCCGGTGAAGATCATCGTCATTTCGCGCTCGTTCGCCGCTGCGATCACTTCTTCATCGCGCACCGAACCGCCGGGTTGAATCGCCGCCGTCGCGCCCGCTTCCGCCGCGGCGAGCAGACCATCGGGAAATGGAAAAAACGCGTCGCTCGCCACCGCGCTTCCTTCGAGCGACAGGCCAGCTTCCTGCGCTTTCCAAACCGCGATGCGCGATGCGTCCACGCGCGACATTTGTCCCGCACCGATACCGAGCGTTCGGTCCGCGCCCGCATAAACGATCGCGTTTGATTTCACATGTTTGACCACGCGCCATCCGAAGATCATGGCCGCCAGTTCAGCTTCGCTCGGGGCGCGCTTGGTGACGACTTTGCTCGCGAGATCGTCCGGCACGCCGGCGGCGTCCTTGTCCTGCACCAGCAAACCGCCGCAGACTGAACGAACATCATTCGCCGCCGCCGCTGCACTTTGCGGAAGCGCGCGGATCAGGCGCAGGTTTTTCTTTTTTTGAAAAAGTGCGCGCGCGCTGCCGTCGAACTCCGGCGCGATAATTACTTCGCTGAAAATTTCGCTGATCGCTTTCGCGAGCGCTTCATCGATCGCGCGATTGCAAACAATGATGCCGCCGAACGGCGCCTGTTTGTCGGTCGCGAAAGCTTTCTCCCAGGCCGCGCGCAGATCTTCATCGCTCCCGACGCCGCAGGGATTGGTGTGCTTGAGAATCGCCACCGTCGGCTCGGAAAATTCCGCGATCAGATTCGTCGCCGCGCTGATGTCGAGAATGTTGTTAAACGATAATTCCTTGCCGTGCAGCTTCTCGAAGCATTCATCGAAGTTCCCGTAAAGCGCAGCCGATTGATGCGGATTTTCGCCGTAACGCAATCGGCTAACGAGTGGTAGCGCGAGCGAAAACGAAGCGTCGGTCGTTTGCTCTTTGTTCAGAAAATTGCCGATCGTCCGATCGTAATCGGAAGTCTTGATGAAGGCTTTAATCGCGAGCCGTTCGCGCAATTTCAGAGACGTTGCGCCGTCGTGATCGCGCATCGTTTCCAGCACCGTTTCGTAATCCGCCGGATCGACCACGACCGTGACCGACTCATAATTTTTCGCTGCGCTCCGAATCATCGACGGCCCGCCGATATCGATTTGCTCGATCGCCTCCGCCAGGGTCACACCCGGTTTCGCGATTGTTGCTTCGAACGGATAAAGATTCACCACCACCAGATCGATCGGCTGAAAACCTTGCTCGCGCGCTTGTTGTTCGTGGAGCGCGTCGCCGCGTTTGTAGAGCAGCCCGCCATGCACCCGCGGGTGCAGCGTTTTCACGCGGCCTTCCAGGACTTCCGGAAAATCGGTGAAGCTCGAGATGTCGCGCACCGGCACGCCTTCGCGGCGCAAAAGGTCCGCGGTTCCGCCGGTCGAGATAATATCGACGCCTTGCTTTTCCAGCGCGCGCGCGAATTCCGCCACGCCGGCTTTGTCGGAAACGGAAATGAGCGCGCGCGTGATTTTCATCGCGAATTC
>CAXSCV010000072.1:0-5014 GCA_964235895.1 uncultured Chthoniobacterales bacterium | reverse complement strand
GCGCTGCCAGAGCGTCGCCGTGGGTAAAAGAAAAAGGCCGGAGCGTCGCTCTCCGGCGCGGACGGCCGCGGCGCTCATTTCCAGCCTAACGATCGAGCACGATATGCTTCGCCGCGGGATAGAGGACCGGACAACAGCCGATCGTTTCGCAGAAGGCTTTGCTGAAATGGCTCAGGCTGGCGTAGCCGACCTCCATGGCCGCTTCGGTGACGTTGTAACGGCCGCTGCGCAAAAGTTCGGCCGCGCGTTCCATGCGCAGGTTGCGCAGGAATTGTGGAATCGTTAGGCCGACTTCGCGCGAGAAAATCCGGCTGAGATGGAATGGGCTGCAACCGACCGCCTGGCCGAGCATTTCCAGCGTCGGTTGATTGCACAAATCGCGCGCCAGCAATTCCTTTGTCCGCGCGACTCGGTCGCGCGCGACGCGTTTTTGGCGCATGCAAAACAGTTCCGGATCTTTCGGCGCGAAAAGAAAATGCGCCATCAATTCGAGCGATTTGCTCTCGTACCATAAACTCTGCGCAGCTTTCGCAACCGGCGGTTGCAGCAACGACGCGACTACGTTTCGCTGTTCTGCGCCCATCGGCGACGGCCGCGAAACCACGCTCGTTTCGCGTTCCTGAAAAATCGCGCGCCGAATCTGCGGCTCGAGATCGCCTTCACAATCGCCCAGGCGTTTCTGCAAATGATCGCGCGAAAATTCGAGCGTGATAAATTGATGACGCTGCCCCGCTTCTCGCGTGGCCACGAGCGGCGCGTCGGCCAGGGCATAGTAACCAGACGTGCCAGCAAAATAATCGCTCGGCGCGCGACCGCCGACCGCGGCGCGGCCTTCGAGATTCAAGCAAAACTCCACGCTGCGCGGACGGAAACTTGCGCCCCAATCGAGCGGCGTTTCCGTTTTGAAATCGTGCCATTCCACGCTCAGGCCGAGCTGTTCGAAATCGCCATACAACGGCCGGCAACGATGGTGGCCATCGTGCCAGGTGTGGGCGGCGGGCGAATTTTGCGCGGGAGGCATCGCGGGCAATTACGAAGGAAGCGCGGCGAAAAGCAAGAAAGCTGTTTAGTGAAATGAGGAATAACCGCGCGCGCGAAATCTGTTGCGAGCGCGCGCCGATCCGGCGAAATATTGATCCCGCTGCTCGGGTGGTGAAATGGCAGACACGTACGTTTGAGGGGCGTATGCCGTAAGGCATGCGGGTTCAAGTCCCGCCCCGAGCACTTCTTCTTCGCGAGGTTTTTAGGGTTCGCGAATGACATCACGCGCGTCGCGATCCTCGCGCAAGCCGAGGAACTTCACGTGCCGCAGATTGCCGGCATCGGTCCAGTTCACAAAAGAAAGCTGGCAGACGAGCTGCGGTTTCAGCCAGCGACACTCTTTCATTTTCTCCTTCGTTATCGCCTCGCCACGGCGCGCACCTTTCTTCTCCGGCAGGTTCACGAATAGGCAGACGTCGCTCTGCAGGCCCTTGAATTTGGCGAAGATTTCTTCGCGTACGCGTGGGACGAAACCGTCCTTCGCTTTCGCGACAAAAATGAGCCGGCCAGCATCGTGCACGCCGACCAGGAGCGAATCAAAACCACGCGCGCCCGGCACATAACCACCGATGACAAACTCCTGTTGCAGATCGGTTCGCTGCTTGATCCACGCGCCTGAACGCTCGCCCGGTTCGTAAACCGAGCCGCTCCGTTTTCCGACCACGCCCTCGAGCCCGAGCTTTCGCACCGCGTCCAAAACCTGATCGGCCGGCGCATCGAGTAACGGCGACAAACGCAGCGGATCTTCCGGGGCGGCGAGCATTTCATGAAGCAATTCCCGCCGCCGTTCGATCGGCTTTCCCTGCAAATCCGCGTCGTCGCGATTCAGCAAATCGAACGCATAAAAGTAAACCGCCAGCGGCTTGCCGATATTGTTTTGCAGCAATTGAAAAGACGGCCGGCCCTGATCGTCGAGCGCGACGATCTCGCCATCGAGCGCGAAATCGCCCGGCAGTTTTTCCAACGCGCTCACCACATTCGGGAAACGCGCGTTCAAGCTCTTTTCGTTCCGTGAAAACAGCGTCACCCTCGCGCCAATCTTCACCGCCACGCAGCGATAACCATCGAACTTAATCTCGAACGTCCAGTTGCTCTCGTTAGGCAATTTCGTCACCGCTTTGCACTGCATCGGCTCGACGAACTTCGGTTCGCTCCGTGGCGTAGCGCGCGCGAAACGTCTCTGCGTTTTTGCCGCGGAGGCCGGCCGGTTGCTTTGCCATTGCGCGTCATTCGCTTTCGCGATCGCCCCCATCGAGCGCTTCGAAATCGCCGAGGTGTCGTCGATCTTGGTCGAGAACGGTTTCATCGATTCGCCGGCTTTGATCAGCAGCCAGCGATTGCTCTCGGGCTCGCGTTTGTCTTTCACTAAAATCCATTCGCCGCGGAGTTTTTGGCCCTCCATCACGATGTGCATTTTGCCCGCGTGAAAGGCCGCCGCGTCGTTGCCCGTGATGTCCTGGTAGACGCCGTAATCCCAAACCATGACCGTGCCGGCGCCGTAATTTCCCGGCGGAATCGTTCCCTCGAATTTCTCGTAGGCCAGCGGGTGATCCTCCACATGCATCGCCAGGCGCGTCTCGCGCAATTCCGTCGGCGGCCCCTTCGGCACCGCCCACGACCGGAGCACGCCCTCCATCTCCAGCCGCCAATCGTAGTGCAGGTGACTGGCCGCATGTTTTTGAATCACGAAACGATGCGGGCCGCGCGTCTTCTTCTCGTTAGGCAGCGCGCGCGCGCCCGGCTCCGGCGTGCGCGTCAGGTCGCGTTTCGCTTCGTATTCGCGCAGACTTTTGTCGTGCGGTTTTGCCTCGCTCGCCTTCGTGTTTCGCGGCCAGCGACTCAATTTTGGCGGCGGCCCGGCGGCGAGCGCTTTGGTAAACGCCGCCGGCAATTCCTGTTTCAACTTCAAGACCGGCGCGAAAAGATCGCCCATTTTCGCGACCCGTTTCACCGCTTTTTTCGCCGTGAAAATAAGCGGCTTCTCCTCGCCGCGCTTCACCGCCCGCGCCAATTCCTCCCAGGTGATCGGCATGGAAATGAGCGGCTCCGCGCCCTTCGCTCGCATCGAGTAAACGCACACCGTCGTTTTGAAATCCGAGTTCTGGCTCCAATCGATCAACACCTTTCCCGCGCGCAAAGTCTTCGCCATTTCCGAGACCACGCGCTTCGGCATTTCGTGCGCGACCAGTTCCGCGACCGTTTTCGCGAACGGCTGCGCCCATTCATAAGGTGCGTCGCCATTCAGCGGCACGCTTAAGTGCAACCCCTTCGAGCCCGACACTTTAACGAACGCTTCCAGATCCCATTGCGCGAAAATTTTCCGCAGATGCAATGCCACTTCGGCGCAATCGAGCAACCCCGCCGGCGGTCCCGGATCGAGATCGAAGACGATCGCGGTCGGATGATTCAATTCCGGCGCACGCGCCAGCAGCACATGCTTCTCGATGTCGCCGAGATTCGTCGCCCAAAGCAGCGTCGCGCGGTCATTGCAAAGAATGTAATTAATCTCACCGCCATCTTCACTTCGCGGCACCGAGAAAGTCTTCACCCATGGCGGCGTATGCTTCGGCGCATTCTTCTCGTAGAAATGCTCACCGTCGACGCCGTCGGGATAACGCTTCATGGTCAGCGGCCGATCGCGCAGATGCGGCAAGATGACCTCGGCGATCTCCGAATAAAACGCGATCACCTCGCCCTTGGTGAAACCACTCCCCGGATAGTAAATCTTTTCGAGATTCGAGACCGTCAGCTCGCGCTCACCAACTTCAATTATCTGCTGCCGCTTCGCCATCTCGGCCAACTATAGCCAGCTCCGCCTTGCTAAACAAACCCGCGGCATCCAAGCCGCAGGATCCTCTGAATTAATTAACTAAGCGGTCCCGGGCCTCATATTGGCGAAGCTTTTCGTCGATGTACGGATTCGTGGGCAACTCCTTTAGACGCATGGCTAAGGCATCAGTTTTCTCTCGATAGACAGCACGCTCTTCGGGAGCCAAAGCAGTTAAGGAATCCGAGAACAAACAAAACGCATGCAGGTAATCGAGCAACGCTCGCGAATCATCACCCAAAGCCTCGCCCAAAGACACATCGAATAGCAGTAGCTCCCCTAAAAGAACTGAACGGCTATAACGAAATGCTCCCGCACTTTTCAATAACTCAGCCACCGCCTCAGGCGAGAGCCGGATGACATCCGCCAGAGGCATCCCGATCGTCTCCAGACACTTCTCGACCACCTCATCCCGTGCTTCCGCATATTGTCTGCCATGCTGCTTGGCGATGATCCCGGCCAGCGCGGCCGCGATCTCCTCGATCAATCGCATGATGTAGTCACTCGGCATGGATAAGAACTAACTTAAAAGTGGATATAATACCAACCCTGACATCACTCCTCACGCGCCGAAGCAGCCCGGCAAATTAGTTAAGAAGTGCAATACCAGCGCAGGCCAAAGGCTGCCCGACTCCTTCCGTAAAATTCCAAACACCAGCCCCATGGGAAAGGTGAAGCCGACTTGGAGCAATGCTGATGGCGTCGCCCGATAACCATGCAGCTCAAAGTGGTGCAGACTAAAGAAAACAGAAGAAATCAGGATGGGTGCAAAGGCGTGCGCACGGGGCAAAGCGCGCTCCGCCAGTTCAAAGATCGCGCCACGAAAAAGTAACTCCTCCTGCAGCGGGCCGAAAATCAGAAAGGCAGTGATCGCCGCCGCTCCATGAGCGTAGGCGACCCATCGCCCGGCGGCCGACGCCGCCGCAGCCGACGCACCCAACCACACCAGCAACCAGATCGAGCTAAGACGGCAAATTCGGCGCCAATCCGTTCCTGGCCGAGGAAGCGCAAACGGTCGGGCCGGTCTGATCCCCAAATAAACCACCAGGCAAACAAGGAACGAAACCAAACAGCTCTGCGCGACCCAGACCATCGCGGGCGCGAAACGGAGTGCCAGAATATAACAAGCCCGATTGGTCGTGCTAA
>CAXSCV010000071.1:0-16520 GCA_964235895.1 uncultured Chthoniobacterales bacterium | reverse complement strand
CTGCTGGCTGGCCGATCGTTCCGCGCTGGCGGGCAGCGCGGCTCGCATGATTGATCTCGTGCGCACGATGGCGCAAACGGTCGGCGTTCCGCTGCACGAAGCGATTGCGATGGCGAGTGCAAATCCTGCACGCGCGCTTGGACTTGAAACGAAAGGCACGCTCGAAGTCGGATGCGATGCGGACTTCGTGGTCTTGTCGCCGGAGCTGGAAGTGCTGCAGACGTTCGTCGCGGGTCGACAAGTTTTTCCCGCGAAAGATTCTTAGCGCGCAGCCATCGACCGCGCGCTGGTTATAGCGCGAGAAGAAATCGGGCGATCTCCAGCGCGGCCGCCGGCTTGCCGAGCCGCGAGATGTTCGCGTTCCATTCGCACCACAACTCCGCATTGCCGTGGAATGCAGCGCGCACCGCGGCAGGAACCGCGTCGTCGTTCGTCGCCACGACGCCGGAATTATTTTGCAACAAGTAACGCGCGTTGCCTTCCTCCTGCCCGGGGATGACGTGATTCACGATCATCGGACAACCGGCGACGATCGCTTCCTGCACGGTCGCGCCGCCGGCTTTGCTGATGATGAGATGCGAGGACCGAAGGAGCCGCGGCATCTCTTCGCTCCAACCGACGGTGGCGAACGGCCGGCTGAAGCGGCGCACATTTTCGATCGCGCGGCGCAGGCGTCGATCGCGCCCGAACGCGACCGTGAGTTGGATGTCTCTGATCGCGGCCAGACGTTGCACGAGTTCCGGCGCGTGTGCTCGGCGAGCGTTGATTAAATAGAGGACGCGCTGGCCATTTTCGCGCGAAGGCGGCGAACGAAAAACGCCGGGCTCGGCGAATTCCGGACTAACGGGAAAGCCGAAGGTTTTGGTAATCAATGGCGAGATGCCGGCTTGGTGAAGAACGGCCGCACTTTGCTCGTTAGGCAAAATATAATAGTCGGCGCTGCTGCGGAACCAGATGGCATTGACTGTGAGCGAATCGGTCACAACCACGACGCGTTTGCCGGGGGAAGAGCCGGCCGGGCCGATGATTTCATCGAGCAGATGCGGGTAGGCGGGATAAACGGAAACGATCGCGTCCGGTTCGAAACGCTGGAGCAATTCGCGAAAGCGGCGCTTGAGCGTGAAGAAAACTTTGAAGGGCCGGAGATAACTTTTTCGTCGATCGAGCCGGCGATAAACATTCCTCCAAACGCGCGGCGAATTGTTGATCACCGCCAGATAAGCTTCGCGCACGTAGTCGTTCGCCAGGCCGTAGGTGTCGGCGAAAAGATCGTGCACTTCCACGCGCGCCTCCGCGCTGGCGAGTTGCGCGAGACCCTGGCGAATGCCGCGCGCGGCGCTGTTATGGCCTTCGCCAAATCCAGCCGTGAGAATCAGGATTTTTTTCACGACTCGTTAGGCCAGAACGCCGCCGGCCCGGAACTGGGCGAGAGTTTAATGGATATTTATGCCCGGCAAAGTAAACTCTGCCGCGCAGATGAAACAGCTTCGCTTCGTCGGCAGAATCACCCGGAGTCTGGTCTGGGAAACGGCCACTGATAACACCACCGGCCTGGCCGCGCAGATGGCTTACCAGTTCCTTTTCACCCTCGCGCCCGGGCTGCTTTTTCTCTGGCATCTGCTCAGCCTTTTCGGAACGGACCCGGCGAAGTTGCACCAGATGCTGACCATTTTGAAAAGCTTCCTTCCGTCCGATCCGAAGGTGCAGGAAATCCTCGACACGCAGGCGGCGAACGTGGTCGTGACCGGCTCGAGCGGCTGGGTGGCGAATCTCGGAATCATCGTCGGCATCTGGCTCGGGACTGCATTTATCTCGACCATTTCCGGCGCGCTCAGCCGGACGCATGGCGTACCGGAAGCGCGTCATTGGTGGGCGAAATATGTCATCTCATTTTTCCTGCTCTTCTGGTTTGGCATCACGATTTTGTTTTGCTTCAACGCGATGGTTTTCGGCGAGACGCTCGCGGGAATTGCGGAGGTAAATTTCCAGTTAACCATCCCGTTGCAGCATTGGGTGGCGGCGTTAAATCTTCCGCTGACTGGTGTCGCCCTGGTCGCGCTCGCGCTCGTCCTCTATCTGCTGACGCCGGAAAATTATCTGACCGTTCGGCAGGCGCTGCCGGGTTCGATTTTCTTCGCGCTCGGCTGGATCACGGTGACGAAGCTCTTCCAATATTACGTCTCGAAATACGATCGCTATAATCCGACTTATCTGGCGCTCGCCTCGGTCATCGTCCTGCTCACCTGGATGTATCTGACTTGTCTGCTGCTTCTGCTCGGCGGAAAATTAAACGCGATTTTGCTGCGGGACCGCGAGCAATCCGACGCGCCGGCCGACGAGGAAATTCCTGCGGAAGCGCAGCCCGCGGTTTGAATTCGCATCTTCGTTCGCCGCGCTTGAAAAAAGGCACGCGCTTCGGTCTTTGGCTGGCCATCCTGCTCACGCTCGGCGGCGTGCTCGGCACGGTCTTGCAGGCGGAAATTTCCGAAGCGGATAAGAAGAAGCGCGATGCCTTTCTGAAGGCGCGCGAAGAGATGCATACGATCGCGGGACCGAAACCGAGCGCTTCGCCCGAGCACAAAGGAAAGCCGAAAGTCGCGACAAAAAAGAAAAAGAAAAAGAGCGAGCCTAACGAGTCCGCCAAACGTCGCGCGGCCGACGAGGACGACGAAGAAGCAGCGCCGCGCGCGAGCAAGAAAAAGGATTTGCCCACGCCTGCGGCGAAATCGAAAAAGCCGGCCGCGGACGAGGACGAAGAAACTCCGCGGCGCGTGCCGCCGGTGCGGCCAAGCGCAACCCCGGAAGAAGAAACCCGGCGCGCGCGCGCAGTGCCGACGCCTAACGAGTCGTTGCCGCCTGTTCCGCCAAGCAACGTTCTCGCGGACATCACGATTCAGAAATCCGGCATCGAAGAAGAACAAGGTTATGAACCGCCCCCAGCGCCTCCGCCGCGCCGAAGTTTTTGGTCGCGCATCTTCGGTCGCGGCGATTCTACCGAAAATTTCCGTTACCTCAGTCGCTCGGTCATCGACGCCATCCGGCGCGCGCCGGTGCAGCGCAATCGCTGGAAATTTATCATCGTGCACAACAGCGGCACGCGGCAGGGGAACGCGCGCGCCTTCGATTATTATCATCGCCACGTCCGCCGGATGCAGAACGGACTGGCCTATCATTTCGTGGTCGGCAACGGCACTTCCTCAGGCAACGGCGAGATCGAAATCGGGGACCGTTGGCGCCGGCAAATCAACGGCGGCCACGTGCACAGCGATTACCTGAACAACATCTCGTTAGGCATTTGTCTCGTGGGCGATTTCAATCATGAACGCCCGACGCGCATGCAATTGGATGCGACCGAGGAGTTGATCAAATACCTGCGCGAACGTTGCGGTAAAGCCGATGGGCGCGCCATTCCGGTGCGGCCGCATCGCGAAATGAATCCGCCGCAATGGTCGACCGATTGTCCCGGCGACGCCTTTCCCTACAGCTGGTTCGGGCGTTTTTAAATCCGGCAGCGCGCATCATTTTCAGCCCCGTTGCTAAGCGCGCGCGAGTAGCGGATAGGAAGCGCTCGCAAATATGACTCCGGTAAAAATCTGGCTCGGTTTTCCTTATCCGCTCGGCGCGACCTGGTTCGGGAACGGCGTGAATTTCGCCATCTTTTCCGAGAGTGCGACCTCGGTGGATCTTTGTCTTTTCGACCAAGTCGACTCGCCACAGGAAAATATTCGCATCCCGATGACCGAGCATACCGATCAGGTCTGGCACGTTTTTTTGCCCGACGTGCGGCCGGGACAAAAGTACGGGTATCGCGTTTACGGTCCGTACGATCCGGAACGCGGCATGCGTTTCAACAGTTCGAAACTTTTGCTCGATCCCTACGCGAAAGCGATCGCGGGCCAGATCAATTGGGCGGACGAAATGTTCGGCTACGTGGTCGGCGCGGAAGCGGGCGATCTGGTGCGCGATTTTCGTGACGATGCCTGGGGCATGCCGAAAGCCGTCGTGATCGATAACTCGTTCGATTGGGGTGACGACAAGCATCCGCGGCGGCCGCTCAACGAGTCGGTCATCTATGAAATGCACGTGAAGGGTTTCACGCGTTTGTGCACCGAGGTGCCGGAGAATATGCGCGGCACTTATGCCGGCGTCGGCAGCTCGGCTGCGATCAAATATTTAACCGATCTGGGCGTGACCGCGGTCGAGTTGCTGCCAGTGCATGCCTTCGTGCACGACAAGATTTTGAACGACAAAGGCCTAACGAATTATTGGGGCTACAACTCGATCGGCTTCTTTTCACCGGAAGCAAAATATTCCAGCAGCGGCGCGGAAGGCGGGCAGGTCACGGAGTTCAAAAGCATGGTGCGCAATCTGCACGCGGCCGGGATCGAGGTGATTCTCGACGTCGTTTACAATCACACTGGCGAAGGAAATCAGATGGGCCCGACGCTCAGTTTTCGCGGTGTCGACAACCAGGCTTATTACCGCCTCTCGCCGGAAGATCCGCGTTTCTACACGGATTTCACCGGCACCGGGAACACCTTCAATTTGCTCCATCCGCGCACGCTTCAACTAGTCATGGACAGCCTGCGTTATTGGGTGCTCGACATGCACGTCGATGGATTTCGCTTCGATCTTGCGTCGACTTTGGCGCGCGATGCCAGCGGCGTGAACAAGTTGCACGCCTTCTTCGAAATCATTCACCAGGACCCGGTGCTTTCGCAGGTGAAGCTAATCGCCGAGCCGTGGGATGTCGGCGAAGGCGGTTATCAGGTCGGGAATTTTCCGGTGCTTTGGGCGGAGTGGAACGGGAAATATCGCGACGCCGTGCGCAGTTTTTGGAAAGGCGACGAAGGCCGCGTCGGCGAGATGGCTTATCGCCTAACGGGTAGTCCGGACCTTTATCAACACAACGGGCGCCGGCCCTACGCCAGCATCAATTTCATCACCGCGCACGATGGATTCACCTTGAACGATCTGGTCAGTTACAACGACAAGCACAACGAGGCGAACGGCGAAAATAACAACGACGGCGACAACAATAACCACTCCTGGAATCACGGCGCGGAAGGCCCGACGGACGATCCCGAGATCAACGAATTGCGCGCGCGACAACGGCGGAATTTGCTGACCACGCTCATTCTTTCGCAGGGCGTGCCGATGATTTGCGCGGGCGACGAATGGGCTCGGACGCAAAACGGAAACAACAACGCTTATTGCCAGGATAACGAGGTGAGCTGGTTGGCCTGGGATCGGACCGACGAACAAAATGAGCTGCTCGAATTCACCAAAAATTTAATCAAGCTCCGGCGCGATCATCCGGTCTTTCGGCGGCCGAAATTTTTTCAGGGCCGCCGCATCCGCGGTTCGCAGATCAAAGATGTGATGTGGTTCAATCCGGGCGGCAACGAGATGAGCGACGAAGAATGGTCGTCGCCCTTCGTCCGCTGTCTGGGAATGCTCTTGAGCGGCGACACGATCGATGTGCTCAGTTTCGAAGGGGAACCGATTCGCGATAACACTTTTCTGCTGCTGATGAATGCGCATTACGAAACGATCCCGTTCGTTCTGCCCGGCGAAGAGCAACTGGAATGGCGCCTGGTCATGGACACGGTCGAAGCGCAAGGCTTCGTCAATGAGGACGTGAAATATGCGTCCGGAGATGATTTCGAAGTGGAAGGTCGCGCGGTGAAATTGTTGCGCCTGACCGCGGGCTCGCAAGCGCGCGCGCGTCACGAATCGTGGAAGAAACGGCCGGTGGAAATTCCGCGCGCGGAAAAGCCGGAAGCGATCGTGACCAAACGAGCCGGCCGCGACAAAAAAACTTCGGTCGCCGGCGCGAAGGAAGGAACGTCCGCGTGATCAAAGCGGTCATTTTCGATCTCGACGGCACGCTGGTCGATTCGAACGATTTGCACGTGCAGGCTTGGAGCGAAGCGTTCCGGCATTTCGGCAAAAATTTTTCGGAGAAAGAATTGCGGGAACAAATCGGCAAAGGTGGCGATCAGTATTTGCCGGAATTTTTGAGCGAGACCGAGTTGCGCACGATCGGCGAGGAGATCGACAAATTCCGCAGCGAATTGTTCCAGAAAAAGTATCTCGGGCGCGTGCAGCCGTTTCCGGAAGTGCGGGAACTTTTTCAGCGCATCCGCGAAAGCGGCAAACGCATCGCGCTCGCGTCCTCCGGCAACGACGACGAGGTCGAGCATTACGTGAAGTTGCTCGGGATCGGAGACTTGATTGAAGGGCAGACGAGCAAGACAGACGTGAAACATTCGAAGCCGCGTCCCGATGTTTTCACGAGCGTGCTGCACCTGCTCGGCCTGCCGCCGGCGGAAGCGATTGCGGTCGGCGACACGCCTTACGATGTGCAGGCTGCGAAGAAAATCGAATTGTCCACCATCGCGCTGCTGTGCGGCGGTTTTCCCGAAGATGAACTCCGCGCCGCCGGAGCCATCGCCATCTTTCGCGACCCGGCGGATTTGTTGGAGAACTTTAATCGCTCGCCCATTTCGTGATTATTTGCGCGCGCGCAGATTGTATTTGGTCAGCGCAAATTCCGCGCGATAAACGATTCTTCCCGAACACGGAAAGCGACAATTCAAAATGACACCGACCTCACTCATCATTGTGACCGATCGTGGCGGCCTGAAAGCGTATCGCGTCGACGAAACACCGGCGCGCGGCCCCAGCTTGCACTTGATCCAGGCTTTCGAGACCACGGACGCGCACGGCCGCTACCAGGATAAGTTAACCGACCAAGCGGGCCGCTTCGCCGCCGGTGGCGATATCGGGAGCGGCCGCCACCAAAGTTCCACCGCCGAACGGCCCGGTATTGAAACGGAAAACGATCGGCGCATTTTCAAACAACTGGCCGACAGCATCGGAGAAATCGTTCAACGCGAAGGCACCGAAGGCTGGTCCTTTGCCGCGCCGGCTTCCATTCATTCGGCTGTGGTGGAGCTTCTGCCGGCGGAAGTGCGCGAGCGAATTGTCGAGCACGTGAAATCGGATTTGGTCAAAATCGAAACCGCGCAACTCGGGCAGCACTTTCGTTCGTTGCAGCCGATTTAGCGCGCGGTCAGAGGTCGCGCGCTAAAGTTTTCGCGACGCGCGAAAGTCTTTCGACGAATCTCAAATTGTTATGCAACTTCCTCTCGAAATCTCGTATCGCGGCGTAGAGAAGACCGATGAAATCGACCAACTCATCCGCGCGAAAGCCGCGCGGCTCGATCGTTTTTGCGATCACATCAGCCGCTGCGATATCGCGATCGAACGGCCGAATCACGCGCAGCATTCAGGGAATCCCTTTCGCGTCCGCGTCGATGTGACGGTGCCGCCGGGGCACGAGTTGGTCGCCGACGAAAAACAGGGTGAGCACGAGATGCATGAGCCGTTAACCAAAGTCATCAATGACGCCTTCAAAACGATGGAGCGGCAGTTGAAGGACCTGGTCGAGCGGCAGCGGCATGAAGTGAAAACGCACGCCGAGCCGCGCGCTTTGATCACGAAACTGTTCGCCGATTACGGCTTTATTAATGATGGCGGCGTCGATGTTTATTTTCATCGCAATGCCCTGGTTGGCGCGGAATTCGAAGCGCTAAAGATCGGCGCGGAGGTGCGCTTCGATCTTTCGCATGGCGAGGTGGGACCGCAGGCCAGCACCGTTCATCTGGTGAGCACGGGCGGTCCGAAGTTATAAACAGCCTAACGACAAGTCGCAGTCGTAGAATTACTTCACCGCGCGCTCGATCCGCCGATCGGGAATAAGCCACATCAGAGCGACTGCGATATAGACGCAGCCCGCGATCCACGGGCGGTAGAATGAGAGCGCGATCGCGAGCAAATAGGCGACGGGCGAGACCTTGCCTTTGGCATCGGAGCCGATCGCTTTGGCTAACTTCGAGTCGCGCCCATTCGCGCGCACGATGAGATTTTGCAAAATGAAATAGGCGATCGCCGCCATCAGAAGCACGCCGCCATAGAAGGCGGAAGGCAGCGGAGTGAAATGATTTTCGCCCATCCAGCCGGTGACGAAGGGCAGGAGCGAGAGCCAGAAGAGCAAGTGGAGATTTGCCCACATGATCCCGCCGGTAACGATGCGAGCCGCGCTCAACAAGTGATGATGATTATTCCAATAAATGCCCACGTAAACGAAGCTTAGCAGGTAAGTGAGACAGATCGGGAGGAGCGGGCGCAACGCCTCCAAATCCGAACCGTGCGGGACCTTCAACTCCAAGACCATGATGGTGATGATGATGGCCAGGACGCCGTCGCTAAAGGCCTCGAGACGAGTCGTTGGCATCGGGCGAAAGTCGTTCCGGAAAGGAGAAACGAGCGAGGAAAGTTAGCCCGCTTTTTTTTGCAACGCGTCGACCAGACGCTGCGCTTCTTCAGTCATGCGCAGAAGCTCGGGCCAGGGCCGGTGATGATTTTCGCCGGGCAACTTGCGGGTGGCGTCGAAGCCCATGTGCGAGCCAATGTTCTGCGTGGTAGGCGCGTGGTCTAACGAGTCGCTGGGATTGCGGATGATGGTCGAGTCGCGCTCGGGATCCGTGTTGGCGCAAAGACGAAAGAGGACCTCGCTGGTGTTGTGCACGTCGCAATCTTCGTCCACGACCACGATGTATTTGCTGAACATCATCTGCCCCATGCCCCAGAGCCCGTGCATGATCTTGAAGGCTTGATAGGGGTACTGTTTGCGAATGCTGACGAAGACTAAATTGTGGAAAACGCCCTCGGGCGGCAGGGTCATGTCGACCATTTCCGGGAAGTTCATTTTGAAGACGGGCAGGAAGACGCGCACGCTCGCGTCGCCCATGTAGAAATCTTCCATCGGCGGAATGCCCACGATGGTCGCTGGATAAGTTGCGTCCTTCCGATGCGTGATCGCGGTCAGGTGAAAGACCGGATAATCTTCGACCGCAGTGTAGAAACCGGTGTGATCGCCGAAGGGGCCTTCTGGTTTGGACTCGTTAGGCTGGACGTAACCTTCGAGGACGAAATCGACATCGGCCGGCACTTCCAGGTCGACCGTTTTACATTTCACCAACTCGACCGATTTCTTGCGGATGAAGCCCGCGAAAAGAATTTCGTCGAGCCCATCGGGCAACGGCGCAGTCGCGGCGAAAGTGTAAGCCGGGTCGCCGCCGAGCGTTACCGCAACTGGCATGCGCTGGCCGCGTTCGTAATAACTTTTCCCGTGGCGCGCGCCGACCTTGTGCACCTGCCAGTGCATGCCGGTGGTTTCGCCGTCGTAAACTTGCATGCGATACATCCCGAGATTGCGCGCGCCGGTTTCGGGATCGCGCGTGTGCACGTTCGGCAAGGTGACGAAACGTCCGCCGTCCTTCGGCCAGCATTTGAGAATCGGCAGATCGCGGAGCGAGAACTCGTTAGGCGATTTTCCGTCGCCTAACAAGTGCACCACTTCCTGAGATGGGCCGCCGCCGGAATGTTTCGGGCGCGCGTGCAGAAGATTGATTCCTTGCTTGAGCAGGCTCCAGCCTTCGCGCAAATCGGTCGGCGGCTTGGCTTTGAGAATGAGCTGAATTTCCTGCGCGAGATCGTCGATGTTCTCGAGCTTCAGCGCCATGGCCATGCGCCGGGTCGAGCCCATGGTATTGATCGCGACCGGGAATTTCGATTCGCGTCCATCGACGATTGGTCGCTCGAAGAGCAGCGCTTTCCCGCCACCGGGCGATTTCATTTCGCGATTCGCCCATTCCGCGATCAGCAAATCGGTCTCGACCGGAATGGAGACGCGTTTCAGCTCGCCAGCTCGATCGAGAGCTTCGACGAATTGGCCGAAGGAAGAATAAGCCATCAGTGTTTGCCGCGATGGCGCGGTGAGGTCGCTCGCAGTCTAGAGATAACGCGGCATCGGCAGAATTTGATACGCGATGACGCGACCGTTCTGGAACGAAACCGTCCGGTCGGGATAACTCACGACTGCCGTGCTGTTATAGAAAAACGGATCGTAGAAGGGATCGTAATAGTAGCCGTAGCCGTGACGGAATCGACCGCCGTGAAAGCGATAACCGAAGCCGCCGCCAAAGCCGTATCCATAACCGAAGCCGGAGTAACCGCCGTAACCGCCGTATCCGTAACCAAACGGTCCGCCATAATAGCCGCTCGACGTCGTGTTAAAATAAATCCACGTCTCGACGTGATGCCCGCGGTTGCGGCCTTCCGCAGTTTGATCCGGCGAGCCCCAGGCGAGGTAAACGGCATCGCGCGAGAAGCCTTCCCGAATCCGTCCCTGTTGCACCAGCGCCTGATCCGAGGGCGACAAATGTTGATAGGCCTGTGGTCGTTCGGCGATGCGCGACTCGGTGGTTGAACAACCCGCGAGCACGAGAATAGAAGAGAAAGCGCTGATCATCAGCGCCTGGAAAATGCGGCGACGCTTCATGAACGGGAGCGTATCACCGCGCCTCGCAGCGTCAACCGTCTGCGCCTTGTCATCGCCCGGCGCGCCGGTAAATTGGCGCCTTCATGGAGGATCGCTTCGGCCATCGCATTTCCTATTTGCGCGTCTCGATTACTGATCGTTGCAACGAGCGTTGCACCTATTGCATGCCGCGCGAACTCCAGGAATGGCTTCCGCGCGAAGGCATTCTTAGCTTCGAGGAAACGGTGCGGCTCGTGCGCGTGGCCGCGCGGCTCGGTGTGCGCAAAGTGCGCGTGACCGGTGGCGAACCACTGACCCGGCGCGATGTCGTTTCGTTCTGTCGCGATCTCGCAGGCATTCCGCAAATTGACGATATCGGTTTGTCGACCAACGGAACGCTGCTCGCGCGCAAAGTGGAATCCGGCGCGACCATGGCGCAAGCCTTGCGCGAGGCCGGCGTGCGCACGGTCAACGTCTCGCTCGATACGCTCGATCGCGAAAATTATCGCCTAACGACCGGTCGCGATTTTCTCCCGGAGGCGCTCGCCGGAATCGACGCCGCCATCGCCGCCGGCTTCGAATTAATCAAACTCAATTGCGTGCTCATGCGCGGCCGAAATGAAGAGCAACTCGCGCCGCTGGTCGAGTACGCGGCCGAGCGAAATCTGCTGCTCCGTTTCATCGAGCTGATGCCGGTGAGCACGAGCGAAGTGCTGGAAGACGCGAACTTTTTTCCCATCCGCACCGCGCAGCGGCAACTTGAAGCGCGCTACGGTTCGCTCATTCCGGAACCGCAATTTCGCACGAACGGGCCGGCCAGTTACTACCAGGTTCCGGGCCGCGAACAGCGCGTCGGTTTCATCGGCGCGATGACCAACCTGCACTTCTGCGAAACCTGCAACAAACTGCGTCTGACTTGCGACGGGAAATTGCGCCCGTGTCTCGGCAGTTATCTGGAATTCGACATCATGAAAGTGCTGCGCGCGGGCGCGAGCGATGCCGAGCTGGAGCGATTCTTCCTCGATGTGGTCGAGCGCAAACCGCAGCAGCACGACTTCCGCGACAACTACCAATCGAATCGCAAAATGGTCGCGATCGGAGGTTGAGCGATGGCGCAACTTTCGCACGTCGGCGCGGATGGGAGCGCGCGCATGGTCGACGTTTCGGCTAAACCGATCAGCGTGCGCGAAGCGATCGCGGCGGGTCGGATTGCTTTGCGGCCGGAAACGATCGCGCTCATTTCGGAAAACCGGATCGCGAAAGGAAATGTCTTCGCCACCGCGCGGCTTGCGGGCATTCAAGCGGCCAAGCAAACGTCGCAGCTCATCCCGCTCTGCCATGGTTTGAATTTGAGCCACGTCGACCTCGACCTCTCGTTAGGCGAAGGCAGCGTGGAAGCGAAATGCACTGCGCGCACCAGCGCGCAAACCGGCGTGGAAATGGAAGCGCTCACCGGCGTGGCGCTCGCGCTGCTGACGATTTACGACATGTGCAAAGCGGTCGATAAGCAGATGCAAATCTCGGATGTGCGACTGCTTTCGAAGACGAAAAACGGACAGAATTAACTGAATGGACAGAATTGTTCCGGAGGCATTCCTGCAAAAATTCCATTCAGTTCATTCTGTAAATTCTGTCTAAGAAAATGCAGATCACCGTCGGCATCATCACCATTTCGGATCGCGCCACCTCCGGCGAATACGAAGATCTCGGCGGACCCGCGCTCAGGATCGAAGCGGAGAAACGCGGCTGGAAAGTTGCAAGCGAAGCCGTCATTCCCGACGAACTCACGCGCATCCAGGAAACCATTCGTGCCTTTAGCGCGCAGGGTTGCGGATTAATCCTAACGACTGGCGGCACCGGCATCGCCGCGCGCGATGTAACGCCGGAAGCGGTCCGCGCGATCATGCGCGTCGAGCTGCCCGGCTTCGGTGAAGCGATGCGGATGGAGTCGCTCAAGATCACGCCGAACGCGATTCTTTCGCGCAGCCTTGCGGCGGTGGTCGACCAGTCGTTAGTCATCGCGCTCCCGGGCAAACCGAGCGGCGCGGTCGAGTGTCTCGGGTTTGTTGCGGGCGCGATTCCGCATGCCGTCGCGCTCGCGCAACGCGTCCCAACCTCTTGTTAGGCTACATCGTCACGAGCGTAACTTCGGGCGCGCAATTGAAACGAAATGGGAAGTAATACGTGCCGATGCCGGCGTTGACGCTGAGCGGTCCGCCGCGCGTTTCGAAGAAACCGAGATCGTAACGCCCGACGCCCCAGGGCAAAATCGGCGCGCCATAAAACGGCAAACGCACCTGGCCGCCGTGCGAGTGACCGGCCAGGATTAAATCGAAACGCGCGTCGCCGAGGCGATCCGCCATCTCGGGATAATGCATGAGCAAAATGCGTCGCCGCGCCGCTGCCGGCTGAAACGCGTGAATGCCGATCAGCGCCATGCCGACCAGTTCCAACTCATAATTTGGCAGGACGAGACTGCGATCGACCAGCCATGCGCCGCCGGTTTCCGCAAAGCCGCGTTCGTATTCGCTGAAGTCGGCGTGGCACCAGTAATCGTGATTGCCCGGGATTCCGTAGACCGGCGTTGTGATTTGCCTAACGAATGAAAGCGCGTCGGCCACGAATCGTTTCTCTTCCACCAAGTCACCGGTAAAGATGGTGAATTGCGGCGAGAGCTGATTGATCGTGCGAACCATTTTCGCCGCGTAATCGCTGTCGCCCTTGTAATGAAAATCCGTGAAGTGAACGAAACGCAGCGCGCCGTTTTTGTTCAGCTCAAGCTGGTTCACGCGTAGATTCGTCGGCTCGAAACAAGCGGCGTCCGCGGCCACGGCCAGAGGAAGCGCGAGCGCGCCGAGCCCGAGAAATTTTCGCCGCGTCATGAAGGTCATTCAGAATTCCTTGGAGCAGGAGTTGTTCTCGTTGGCGTCATCAATCCGGCCAAATCAGCAATTGCATCAAGCGCGCGCCGCTCTCGGTCAGGTGCGCATTGTTTCCGCTTCCGCCGACCACGCCGCGCGTTTGCATTGAGTAATCAACGCCGCTTTTTTTCACATACGAGAGCACAGGCGAAATGGTCAATTGCGTTCCCGCGTCCACCTTTAACGGCACGCCCGCGTGATTGAAGGAAACTTCCCAGGAGGGCGGCGCGATCTCGGTCGAACGACTCGTTAGCCAGGGATAACGCTTCACCAGATCGAAGCTTTTCGACGCGGGCAGTCGCACTTTGTAAAACGTTTCTTCCTCGCCGAGAAAATCCGCCATGGTCAGCGCAGGATTTTTGCGGAGCGCGAGAAAGAGCCGCGCGATGTCGAGCCCGGCCAGATTGACGCCGTTGTAAATACCGTGGCGATTTGGATCGTTCTTGATGAAGTGCTCGTACCAAGATTCGAAATTGCGGCTGAGCAGAAGATTTAATTCCAGATGCACATGCGCGCGTTCGCGATCCAAGCCTTCGCCGGTGTAACCCATCACGCCGAGTTGCTCGCCGCGTTTCACGACTGCGCCTGGCCTAACGAGTACTGAAGCGAGATGCGCGTAGAGGCTGTAATAACTCGCGCCGTTCCAGCGATGCTCGACCACAACGTAGCGTCCGTAATTCGAGTGAGCGGCCACGAGGTTCGCATAAACGACCGTGCCATCGGCGATCGCGCGCACCGGATCGAGCGGTTCGCCGCGCGCGTCGCGCTGCATCGGTCGGATATCGATGCCTTCATGAAAGCGCGTGAAGATCACGCCGGCCGCGGTTTCCACCGGGTTGCGCACGAAGCCATATTGCCCGCCTTCCCACGGCGTGGATTGCACGCCTTGGAAATCGCGCGCGATATGCTGGTAAAATTCCGCGCCGTCGCCGCGAAAGAGCGCGTCGTTTTCAGTCGGCAACGCGAGGTTCAATCCGTTCGGAACATCCTCAGCGGCCAGTCGCAGCGCCATCACGATGAGCAATAATAATGGCGAAATTTTTGCGATCGTTTCGCGCCAGCTCATCGAGCTTTTCCGGGCCCCAGCAACCGCCAATCTTTTCGCATGAGCGCCAGATCTGCCGCGGTTAATCCGGACGCGAGGTAAAGTTTTCCATCGCTCACCCGGCGATCGATCTGCATCTCGGAGATTGGCCGATTGTTGACGAAAACATAAAGAATCGTTCCGCGTCTTTCCACGCTCAAGGCATCGAGCGCCAATCTTCCGTGATCATCCAATTGCAGCAAAACGCCCTGACTTCCATCGGCTGCGAGATAAGGACGAAAGCCGATCACATCGCGCTCCGAGATCGTCGGAATTTTTTCGATCGCCACTTTCCGGCCGGTCGAGAAAGAGCGAATTTCCGTGGAGAAAACCGGGCCGTCGCTAGCGTTGGCCTGCGCGTGCGCGCGCAAAGTGCAGTGCGGCCGGCCCGCCGCAGCACTCGTTAGGGCGAAGAAGGCGGCGAGCGCGCCGGCGAACATTCTCCGCATGCGCGATTGATAAAGGGTTTGACACTATTTGCAACGTTTGCTGATTAGCCGCTCATGAAACGCGCGGCCGTGCTGTTCCTGCTCGTGCTCGTTTTGAGCGGCCGACTGCTTGCGCAAGAACCGGAATCGAGCGCGGCCAAGCGGAGCTGGATGAATCGACTGCTTCATCCCTTCAAGTCCGAACGCCTGCCGGATTACAAAAAAAATCCCGAGCTGCAAGGTCTGGTGGTCTCGCTCGAGCTGTCGCCGCAGCCGGTCAAGCTTTCGGAAGTGCGCCAGCTCGACGTCCGGCTCACGCTAACCAACAAAGCGAAACGGCCGATCAAACTCGAATTCCCGAACACGCAGCGCTTCGAGATTTATCTGCGAAACGCGACCGAAGATATCCTCGCCACCTGGTCGGATAATCACGCTTTCACCAACGATCCCGGCACGATTCTGATCAATCCGCTCGAGCATATCGATTACGACGAAACCATCGCCACGCGCGAGCTCACGCCGAACAAGGTTTTCATAGCCGAGGTTTTTTTCCCGAAGTATCCCGACCTGAAGGTGCGGCAGAAATTTCTCACCGCGCCGTGAGCAGCGACGGTTCGGTGCGGCTCTTCGCCGATTACCACACGCATCCGCAGGGCCATCGCGTGCAGCCCTACACGCAAAAACTTTTGCAGCCGTGGATCGATTCAGCGCGTGCCAAAGGACTCAGCGAGATCGCGTTGACCGATCACGACCGGTACTTTTCCGGAATCGATTTCGATGAAATCGAGCGTCTGCGCGAAGCGAATCCTGAGATGAAAATTCGCGCCGGGCTCGAGCTGGATAACGATCCGGTGCATTCCTCTGTCGGTCGCAAATGGGTGGAGGGACATTGGGATAAATTGGATTTCGTCCTCGGCTCCGTGCATTTTCTGGAGCGGCCTAACGAGATGTTCGACAGTGTGCCGGAAGGCGCCGCGCAATTTGCCGGACGCGAAATCGATTCCGTTTACGAAGATTATTTTCGCCGCGTGCGCGAGATGGCGGCGAGCGGTTTGGTCGATTGCCTGGCGCATCTCGATCTGGTCAAGATCCACGGACATCGACCGGGTTCCGACGTCCGTGCGCTCGCGAATGAAACGCTCGATTTCATTCGCGCGCGCGATCTGGCCATCGAGCTTTCGACCGCCGGCTGGCGCAAACCGGTCAACGAGCTCTATCCCTCCGATCCGATCATCGCTCTTGCCATCGCCAAAGGCATTCCGTTCACGACCGCTTCCGACGCCCACTCGCACGTGCAGCTCGCGGAAAACTACGATCGCCTCGCGGAGAAAATTACCGCCGCGGGAATCGAAACCATCTGCGCATTCGAGAGTCACCGCCAAATCCCGCGCGCTCTTTAGCAGTGGCAAGAGCCGGGAAATTCGCCTAACGAGTCGGCAAATTGCTGGGGAGCGCAGGCTGCCAGCCTGCTGCGTCCGGCAGCTTGCCGGACGCACCATTGTGCGCGCATAAATGATTCGTTGATCACGCACAGATGTGTTTTCGGCAGGCTGCCGAAAACAGCAGGCTGGCAGCCTGCGCTCCCCGGAAAGAGACCGGCGTCCTGAGCCGGTCAACCAAACGAGCGCGCTTACAAAACCAAACCGGCCATGCCCAGGCCGCCGGTGATTTTCGACATCTCGGATTGGCCGAGTTCC
>CAXSCV010000070.1:0-16604 GCA_964235895.1 uncultured Chthoniobacterales bacterium | reverse complement strand
CTAACAAGACGCTCAGCGAATTTCCCCAGCGCGCGTTGACCGTGGGCTGGCCGCGCCGGCGTTCCGCTTCATCCATGATGTCGTCGTGCACCAAAGTCGCGATGTGGATGAGCTCGAGAATGACCGCGAGGTCGACATGCGCGGAAGTGATCGCGCCAGTTGCGCCGCCGCTCAATAACGCGACCAGCGGCCGCAAGCGTTTCCCGCGGCTACCGATGGCATACGTGACGTAACCTTCGACCGCTTGATCGAACTCCGAGGCCTGCTGCGCGATCCGCGTTTCGACTTCATCGAGATGCGTTTGCACGCTTCGCGTCACGTCCGCCAGCGGCCCTGTTTCTGAGATTTTAGCCGCGCCGGCGTGTGCGAAAACTTCCACCCACGCAGAATAGAAGGACGGCTTCCAAAGTCAAAACAAGCAGCACCGACGGGCCGGCTGACCGCGGGTGCTTAACGGGAGCCGTCGCGCCGGGTTGCGACCGAGGTGTTGAGCTTTTGCGCCAGGCGTTGCGTGACGTTGAAAAGCAATTGTGTTCCTTCGGTTTCGCGAAAAAATAAATCGCGCATCGTGTCCGCGGGCACAGTCCAGATGACTGTTTCGCCGTCCGCGAAAATCTCTTCGGTCGAGGGAAAGCGCGCGAAAATATTCATCTCACCGATCCATTCGCCGGCCACCAGACGGGCCACCGGCACGCGCGCGTAATCGGCGTCGAGGCGCGAAATTTTTGCTCGACCCGCCACAATGCAGGAAACGTAATCGAGCTGTTCGCCTGCAGTCACGATGGCTTGCTGATTGTATTCAGCGAACACACCAGTCGACTGCAAAGCGGCCAGAAACTCGGCCGATAATCCCTCGAGCAATCCGGCGTGCGGGAGAGCGAGTTGTCGCGCGTCTGCCTGTTCTTCGGACAAAATATTCATGAGAACGGCGATACTGGACGTGTGCCTCGCAAGAAGCAACGGCCAGCAAAGTTGGGCAACTTGTCGTGCGACGATTTCCAAGTTGTCCCTTCACTACCGCCGTCACCCTCACCACTTGTCATCCTGAGCCGCGCAGACGGCGAAGGACCTCGCACAGGGTCCTTCGTTTGGCCCTGTGCGAGATCCTTCAGCGCGCTTCGCCGCCTCAGGATGACAGCGGGTGAGCGCATGACATGTCTTCACGCCGCAGCGCGGGTTTCGCGCCGTTGCAGCCAATCGTCCGTCGCGTATTTCTGAGCGCTGATCATCTGCGCGCGTTCCATCAATTCCCGCGAAAAAACCTTCCTGACAAAGCCGGGACAAAGCGCCTTCGCGAAGGCATCGCGAAAATGACGCGGCAGAGGTTCGTATTGAATACTGCCTTGATGAAGCAACCCCGCGCGCGTTCTCCGCTGCGCTGCGCCGGCAATCTTGCGGCCGTCGGCCAGGACATCGGCGGTGACTGCGTTGGCGAAGCACGCTTGCGAGATTTTTGGCGCGTCCGCTACCGCCAGCGCGACATTCGTTTTCTGGCCTAACGAGTCACGAATCGCTTCGTGAATATCTGCGTAAACGCGTTGCGACGAATGCAGTTGTGCTGGCGTCCGCTGCGGCAGAACGACAGAATAGGTAAGATCGTTTCCGTGCAGGACGATGCCGCCACCGGTCCAGCGACGAACAATTTCCCGATGCGCTTGCTCGTTAGCCACGTCCGCAAAATTGCCGAAGTAGCCGAAGGAAAGTGAGGGCCGGCGCCATCGATAAAATCGCAGCGACGCAACGGAAGCGAATTCCAGAAGCGCTTCGTCCAGCGCCATGTTCATCGCCGCCGAAACAGGCTCGGCTTCGTCGTAAACATGCAGCTCGTCCAGCGGAGGCATTTCGCCTAACGAGTGCTAACTCCCGAGTTCCTCGATGATCTGCCGCCAGGCCGCGCGCGGGTCGGCTTGCGCGGTAATCGGTCGACCAATGACCAGATAATCCGCGCCGTTCTGCAGCGCTTCCTTCGGCGTGGTGAAACGCTTTTGATCGTCCGCCGCCGCTCCGCGCGGTCGAACGCCCGGCGTGATGATGGTGATTGCCTGGCGGAGTTTTTCGCGCAGAGCGCGCAAGTCGTGCGGACTTGCGATCAACCCGCGAATTCCCGCGTCGGCTCCGAGCCTGGCGAGCGCGAGCGTTTGCTCGGCGACACCGCGCGCGATGCCGGTTTCGCGCAAAGTCGTTTCGTCGGAACTGGTCAACACGGTCACGCCTAACAAAAGCAAATCTTCCGGCGCTTCCGCGACCGCGGCTTCGATCATCCGACGTCCGCCGCTCAGGTGAATGGTTAACATTTGCACACCGAGTTTACCCGCGGCTTCGACCGCTTTTGCGACCGTGTTCGGGATGTCGTGCAATTTCAGATCGAGAAAAATTTTCGCGCCGGTATCGGCGACGCGACGCACGATTTCGGGGCCGGCCGTCGTGTAAAGTTGCAGGCCGATTTTGAAAATCGGAACCTCGCCCGACAGATCACGCGCAAGCTTGAGTGCTTGTTCCGGGTCGGGAAAATCCAGCGCCACGATCACGCGATCGCGCGCATTTTTCGGCTCGTTTTCAGCGTTCATTCTGTATTGTGCGCGGCAGTGAAGCGCCTCGAATCTATGCATCTTCGCGCGCCCGCGAAGATCAATCTTTCCTTCAAAATTCACGGGAAACGCGCGGACGGTTTTCACGAAATCGAAACACTGATGGCGCCAATTTCGCTTTACGATTCGATCGCGATTGAGTCGGTTCAGGAAGACGGCAAAATCGAATTTCAGTGCGACGATCCAAGCCTTCCCGCCGATGAGGACAATCTGGTCGTGCGCGCGGCGCGTCTTTTTCTGCGAGCGATCGATCGCAAAATTGCATTGAAGATCGAATTGCAGAAACGCATTCCGCATGGCGCGGGACTAGGCGGAGGAAGCAGCGACGCGGCGAGCGCTTTGCTCGGATTGAACGAAATGCTCGGTGCGAATAAGAGCGAAGATGAGCTCGCTCGTCTCGCCGCGGAAATCGGCTCGGACGTTCCGTTTTTTATTTATCGCTCGGCGGCAACTTGCCGTGGGCGAGGGGAATTAGTCGCGCCAATTAACTTCCCGTCGCTTCCCCTTTTGCTCCTGAAACCAAACTTCGGAGTCTCGACGCCGTGGGCCTACTCGCGCTGGCAAGACTCCAGAGAATTACCGGGCGTCGATTACGGCGCGCAGCAATTCGCCGGCATCGAGTTGGTGAACGACCTCGAGCGGCCAGTCTTCGAAAAATATGTTTTTCTCGCGCGGATGAAGACGTGGCTCCGCGCACAAAGCGAAGTCGGCGCGGCCATGCTTTCCGGCTCCGGTTCGACCATGCTCGCGGTCGTGCGCGATGGCGCGAATGCAGACTCGTTAGGCCAACGCGCGCGCGCGGAGCTCGATCCCGATTTGTGGAGCTGCGCCTGCGCGACGCTCTAACAGAGCGGGTGCCGGTTTCTATTCGCCGGCTTTTTTGCGCAAACTCGCCAGCGCGTATTCCCGATTCAGTTTCGCGATGAAACTGGCGCTGACTTCCGCCGGACAAACCGCTTCGCATTCGTAAGTGTTCGTGCAATTACCGAAACCTTCGGCGTCCATCTGCCGAACCATATTGAGCACGCGATCGGAACGTTCCGGCACGCCCTGTGGCAAGAGCGCGAGATGCGAAACTTTCGCTGACGTAAACAACATGGCGGAGGCGTTGGGACAGGCGGCCGCGCAGGCGCCACAACCTATGCAGGCCGCCGCTTCCATGGCCAAATCGGAATCGTGTTTCGCGACTAAAATTGAATTCGCTTCCGGCGCGGAACCGGATCGCGCGGAAACGAACCCGCCTGCTTGCACGATGCGATCGAGCGCGCTGCGATCGACCACCAAATCTTTCACGAAGCGAAAAGGCCGCGCGCGAAACGGCTCGATCGTGATGGTCGCGCCATCTTTGAAGCTCCGCATGTAAAGCTGGCAGGCCGCGCCAGGATGCGAAGGACCGTGCGCTTCGCCGTTGATCGTGAGCGAGCAAGTTCCGCAAATTCCTTCGCGACAATCGGAGTCGAACGCGATCGGCTCGTCGCCTTTTTCGGTCAGCCGTTGATTCACGATGTCGAGCATTTCGAGAAAGGAAGTGTCCGCCGAAATTTTGTGCGCTTCGTAATTGACCAACTTGCCTTTGGTCTCGTGATTCGGCTGCCGCCAGACGCGCAATTTGAAATTCACTTATAGCTCCTTTGCGCGAGTTCCACGGTTTCGAAATGGAGGGGTTCGCGATGCAATTTCGGCGGCGCGATCGTGCCATTGCCCTGGTATTCCCAGGCAAAAACAGAAGCGAACTCGGCGTCGTTGCGCAGGGCTTCGCCATCGGGCGTTTGATGTTCTTCGCGAAAATGTCCGCCGCAAGATTCATCGCGCGTCAAAGCATCGATGCACATCAGTTCGCCGAACTCGAGAAAATCGGCGACGCGTCCGGCGCGCTCGAGCGATTGATTAAATTCTTCGCCGCAGCCGGGTACGCGCACGTCGCGCCAAAATTCCTCGCGCAATTCCGGAATGCGCACGAGCGCTTCGCGCAAACCTTCGGCCGTGCGCGCCATGCCGCACTTGTCCCAAAGCAACAAACCAAGCTCGCGATGAAAGGAATCGAGTGAACGCTTGCCGTTTACTGTGAGCATTTTTTTCACGCGTTCGCGCACGTCGTTTTCCGCTTTTTGAAACTCCGCGTGATCCGATTTCGGACGCTTGTTTATTTGGCCGGCCAGATAAGTCGGCAGCGTGTAAGGCAGAACAAAATAACCATCGGCCAAACCTTGCATGAGTGCGCTGGCCCCGAGGCGATTCGCGCCGTGATCGGAGAAATTCGCTTCGCCGATGACGTGCAGGCCGGGGATGTTGCTCATCAAATTATAATCAACCCAGAGCCCGCCCATGGTGTAATGGACCGCGGGATAGATGCGCATCGGTTGTTGATAGGCATTCTCGGCCGTGATCTTTTCGTAGATGTCGAAAAGATTTCCGTAACGTTCGCGAATGGTGTCTTCGCCGAGGCGCGCGATTGCGTCTTTGAAGTCGAGATAAACTCCGCGACCGCTCGGCCCGACCCCGCGTCCTTCGTCGCAAACTTGCTTGGCTGCGCGGGAAGCGATGTCGCGCGGCGCGAGATTTCCGAAGCTCGGATATTTTCGTTCGAGGTAATAATCGCGCTCGGCGTCTTTGAGTTCGTTAGGCGCTTTCAGCCGATCTTCCGCGCGCTTCGGCACCCAGACACGTCCGTCGTTGCGCAGCGACTCGGACATGAGGGTGAGCTTTGATTGATAATCACCGCTGACCGGAATGCAGGTCGGATGGATCTGGGTGAAACAAGGATTGGCGAAGAGCGCGCCTTTTTTGTAGGCGCGATAGGTGGCGGTGACGTTGCAACCGCGCGCGTTGGTCGAGAGGAAAAAAACATTGCCGTATCCGCCGGTAGCGAGGACGACGGCATCGGCCGCGTGCGCTTCGATTTTACCAGTCGTTAGGCTGCGCGAGATGATTCCCTTGGCGTGTCCGTCGACGAGGACGAGATCGAGCATCTCGGTCTGCGGAAACATCTTCACGGTGCCGGCGGCGATCTGCCGGCAAAGCGCGGAGTAGGCGCCTAACAAGAGCTGCTGGCCGGTCTGGCCTCGCGCATAAAAGGTGCGCGAAACCTGCGCGCCGCCGAAGGAACGATTCGCGAGCAGGCCGCCGTATTCGCGCGCGAAGGGAACGCCTTGTTCGACACATTGGTCGATGATCAAATTGCTCACTTCCGCCAGCCGATAAACGTTCGCTTCGCGCGAACGAAAATCGCCGCCTTTGATCGTGTCGTAAAACAAACGGAAAACGCTGTCGCCGTCGTTCTGATAATTTTTCGCGGCGTTGATTCCGCCTTGCGCGGCGATGCTATGCGCGCGGCGCGGGCTGTCCTGATAACAGAAACACTTCACGTTATAGCCTTGCTCGCCGAGCGTGGCCGCGGCCGAGCCGCCGGCTAATCCGCTGCCGACGACAATGATTTCAAACTTGCGGCGATTCGCTGGACTAACGAGTCGTGAATGATCCTTGTGCCCGGACCATTTTTTTTCCAAGGGACCGGCCGGAACTCTGGAATCGAATTTGCCGATCATAATTGTTGCGCCGGCTGGACGACGCCCATGAGCACGGCGACGGGAATCGAGACGTAGCCGAGGAAAATGAGCCAGGCAAAAACGCGCCCGAGAAAAGCCAGCCGCGGCGTCATTTTTTTGTCATTCAGGCCTAACGACTGCAAGAAACTGGACGCGCCGTGCGTGAGATGAAGCGTGAGCAAAAACAAGCCGACGATGTAAAAGGCGGAGACGTAAACGTTCTGAAATCCGTAAACCATCATCGAGTAAACGTCGTAATGATTGAGCGGATCATTTTTCAAAAGAGGGAACTGCGGATTGAATTGCCGCCCGGTGAAATGCAAAAGGTGAAAGACAATAAAAGCGAAAACGACCAGGCCGCTCACGACCATGTGACGCGAAGCGAAACTCGCTTTCACATTTTCCTTCCGCTTATAATTCTTCGGCCGCGCGCGTTTGTTTTCGATCGCCAACTGGATGGTGAAATAAATGTGCAGGACGACGGTGAGGAAGAGGATCGCGCGGACGAGCCAGAGCAGCGGACCAAGGTCGCGTAAATGCTCGGCGTAGCCGTTGATCCAATCCGGTCCGAGGAAAATCTGCAGGTTGCCGAGGAGATGACCGATGATGAAAAAAATCATGATCAGGCCGGTCACCGCCACGATGAATTTTTTCCCGATCGACGAGCGATAAAAGGCGGAGAATCGGTTCACGGAAAAGAGGCGGGGGTCGTTAGGCGGCGAATGGACGGAAACTAGAAGCCGTGCTTAGGCCGGTCAAGATTTACGGCGCCCGCGCGATTTTTCACGACGTGGTCTGCGATTTCGCGAACTCTTCATCTGGGGAGCGCAGGCTGCCAGCCTGCTGGTTTTGGCTGCTAGCCAAAACAATCTTTCTTGGATGTTTCATCGCGCGGTCGACGTCCAAGGGAAGAAAAGTTCGCGATGGCAGGCTGCCATCGCCAGCAGGCTGGCAGCCTGCGCTCCTCAGAGGAGGCGCCCGTGCGCGAGAGACGGCTTTTGATTCGTTAGGCTTTCTCGGTGTGCGCGCGTTTTTGAAAACGCACCACGCTTTGCGGCTTTTCGGAGACGCGCAGATACGTGCGTCCGACGTATTCGCCGACCACACCGAGGAGCAGAAGTTGCGTGCCGGAAAACGCCAGCAACGCGGCCATGAGCGAGCCCCAACCGAGCGGCTCGCGGCTGATGAAATGATTAGTAAAAACCGCGACGAAAGCGATAAAGCCAGCCGCGCTCATCGCCATTCCGAGCAAAGTCGCGAGGCGCAAAGGCATGACGGAAGCGTTAATCAACATGCTGACCCAAAGCCGTAGAAGTTTGCGCAAGGTGTAGCCGCTTTCGCCACTGGCTCGCGCGTGGTGTCGCACCGTGACCACGCCGACATTTTGCGTGACCTGAAAAATGAGCGCATCGATGTACGGCGTCGGGTTATGCGATTTTGCGATCTCATCCGCGACCCAGCGCGCGATGCAGCGGAAGCTCGAGAGATACAAGCCTTTCGGTTTATCGATGCTCCAATCGGCGAAAGTATTCGTTAGCCAACTCCCGAAGTTGCGCCAGATGGAATGCTTTTTCGATTCGTAAGCGCTGTAGACGACGTCGCGTTTTTCACTCTGTGCGATCTGCAAAAGCTTCGGCACTTCCGACGGCGGATTTTGCAGGTCGTCGTCCATCGTCACCACGAAATCGCCACTGCTCGCGCGCAAGCCTGCGAGGACCGCGTTGTGTTCGCCGAAGTTGCGCGACAGGCTCAGGAAGGTCACGGGAATCGCGGAATGCTCGATCAGTTCCAGCGCGATCCGTTCGGTCGCGTCGCGGCTGCCGTCATTGACCAAAATAATCTCCAAGCCTCCGGCGATTTGCAGCGTGCCTAACGACTCCAGTAACTGCGGCAAGGTCTCCGCTGAATTGTAGAGCGGCACGACAATGCTGAGCGCGGGAGGGCTTGCGTTCATTTATGCGCAACGGCGAAAAGCGAGGTGCCAAAGGGCAGCGGGAAATATCGGCTAACGAGTAGTTCGGTTTGCGCGATCGCGCCCAGAATTGCATTCGCCGGCGGCCAGATCGGCGCGAGATCGGAATGCACTTCCGGTTCCTCCGCTTTCTCACGACTGGCCCATCGAACCGCCGCGACTGCGGGAAGCAGACTCATATTCCAATAAGTGAAACGCGCGCGTTCGAACCCGGCTGCGGTGAAGAGCGCGGCAAATTGTCCACGATTGTAACGGCGAATTTGATTCACGGCCGCATCATGACTGCCACGCAGAAAATCGAAAGCCGGGACATTCATAATCAGCGCGCCACCGGGCCGCAACACGCGCTGCATTTCCATGACCGCGCGCCGATCGTCGACGCCACGAAAGGCCAGGACATCGAGCGAAAGGACGAAATCGAAAGTGCCATCGGCGAAGGGCAAATCATTCGTGCTCGCGCGCATCAACTGCGCGTTCGTCTGGCGTTTGCGTGTCAGTTCGAGCGCAGATTCGCTCAGGTCAATCCCGGTCAGATTCGCCTTCGGAAAACGTTCGTGAATTCGCGCGAGCATCCCGCCGCTGCCGCAACCGGCATCGAGCAATTTGAAATCGGCGCGTGTCGGTCGCAGGCAATTCAGGACATGCGCGCGCAAGGCGCGATACCACCAAAGATCGTCCTCGACCGCGCGCATGGCGCGTACTTCGCGAGGCGAGAGTCCGTTGTTCTCCGTGTCTTGCTCAGCCATGCAACCAATCGATGATTGCGTTCGAAACACGCGCCACGTCCCCGTCCGTCAGCCACGGATGCACCGGCAAACATAACAACTCGCGCGCCGCTTGTTCCGTGACCGCGAGCGAGCCCGCGGTGGCGATGCGCTCGCGATACGCGGGCTGCAAATGAATTGGCAGCGGATACAGAATCGCGCTCTCGATTTCCCGCCGGCGCAAATGTTCGCGCAGTTCGTCGCGTCCGTGCAGGCGAATGACGTATTGGTGGTAAACGTGCCGCTCGTCCGCATGCGGCGCGGGCAGAGTAAGCTCGCGAAATTTGCCTAACGAGTAGTGATATTGTCGCGCGATGTCCGCGCGGCGCGCGTTGTCGCTTTCGAGAAAGCGCAATTGCACCCGCAGAATCGCAGCCTGCACTTCATCGAGCCGCGTGTTCATGCCAGCGCGCTCGCTGATGTAACGCTCTTTCCATCCGTAAATGCGAAGCTGGCGAAACCGGTCGCCTAACGAGTCGTCATTCGTCACGACCGCGCCACCATCGCCAAACGCCGCGAGGTTTTTCGTCGGATAAAAACTAAACGCAGCCGCGTCTCCCCAAGTACCAACTTTGCGATCGCCAATGGTCGCGCCATGCGCCTGCGCGCAATCTTCGATCACGCGCAAGCCGTGTTCCAGCGCGAGCGCGAGAATGGCCGGCATGTCCGCCGGCTGACCGTAAAGATGCACCGGCACGATCGCTTTGATTTTGGCCGCACGATTTTGCGTGAGCGCTTCCTCGAGGCGCGCCGGCGAAAGGGTGAGCGTTCGTTCGTCAACATCGACCAACAGCGCGGAGGCACCGCTCAACTCGATCGCCGCCACAGTTGCGACCGCAGTGTTGGAAGTGGTGACGACCGTGTCGCTCTCTCCAATTTCCAGGGCGCGCAACGCGAGCTCGAGCGCATCCGTTCCGTTGCCGACTCCAACGGCGTGCGCGCAGCCGAGATAGTCGGCCCACTCGCGCTCGAAGGCTTCGACTTCCGGGCCGAGAATGTAGCGACCAGTCGTTAGGGCGCGTGTCACCGCGGCGTCGATTTCCTGTTTGCGCGCGAGATAGGCGGCGCGCGGATCGGCCGGCAAAATGGTCACAGGTAACGCGCGAGATGTTCGCGGTAATAGGCCAGCGTTTTGGTTAACGTTTCGCGCAACGAACGTTTTGGTTCCCAACCAAGTTGCGCGCGAATCTTCGAGAAGTCCGCGTAGTAATCGCCGATGTCGATCGCGTGTCGTTCTGCAGGAAATTCCGCGACGGAAAAACTTCCGGCGCCATGCACGTCGATGAGCAATTGCGCGAGATGCGCGAGATCGATCACTTCGCTGCCACCGAGATTGTAAACTTCGCCGCTCGTTTCCGCGTTCGCGGCCGCGGAGAGAAATGCCTGCACCGCGTCGTCCACATCGGTGAAATCGCGCAACTGTTTTCCGCCCCAAACTTCAATCGGCTGATCTTCGAGCAGTTGCCGAATCCAGACACCGACGAAAGTTTGCCGCGCATCTTTAATGCGCATGCGCGGGCCGATTGTATTCGTTAGGCGCAAGGCGGTTGCGCGCAAACCATGCACCTGACTGTAGAGCAGATGATATTTTTCGCCGGCCATTTTGTTGATTCCGTTTACGTCGACTGGATGAAGCGGATGCGTCTCATCGACCGGCAAACGCTCGGGCCGCCCATAGATTTGCCGGGTGCTGGCGAAGACGATTTTAATCTGCGGATTGCAGGCGCGACACGCTTCGAGAATGGAGAGTTGCGCGTGGCAATTAATCTCGAGATCGGGCAGCGGATGCAGCATGGAGTCGAGATGGCTGGTCTGGCCTGCGAGGTTGAAAAGGTAATCCTTTCCCTGGACCAAATGGCGCATGCTGTAAGTGTCGCGCACGTCCGAAATATTTACGGTCACGCGCGCGCGGAACGGCTCGATGTTAAAAAAATTTCCGCCGTAATCGGGAATGAGACTGTCGAGCAAGGTGACTTCGGCGCCAAGATCGAGGAGTTGCTCCGCGAGGTTCGATCCGATAAACCCGAGCCCGCCGGTGATCAGCACTTTGCTTCCTTCGAAATGACTCCTCATATGAATGCGGACCGCGCTCGCACTTCTCGCATCTCCGCTCGCGACTAGGCGAGGAGGAAACGCAACGCCGCCGATGTCGTCAACGCGTCCGCTCTGGGGTTGGCTGAATGCGCAACTGGAACGCCACCGAAAAACGGTCATTGCATTGACGTTTTTGATCGCCGCGATTCCGGCGTTTTATGCGACTTCGTGGGTGCTGCGTTACAGCGTCGATGTGCCAACGAAAGACGATTGGGACATGGCGCCGATCATTCTGAAAGCGCACTCGCACACACTGCGTTTTGCGGATTTGTTCGAGCAACAACAGGAAGCGCGCACGGTTTTGCCGAAGACGATTTTTGTTCTCTCCGCGTCCGGCCAGCACTGGAATGTGCGGAACCTGATGTTGCTGTCGGTGGCGTTTTGCGCGGCGACGGCGGCGGGTGTTTATCGATTGCTCCTGCGAACGGGAATGGGGCTCGGTTCGGCGGCGATTTGTTTTTGGCTGGCGTCGCTGGTGATTTTTTCCGCGGCGCAATTCGAAGTCTGGCTCTGGGCGTCGGGATTTCCGTCGTTCATGCCGGCGCTCTTTTTGATCGGAGCGCTGAACTTCCTCGAAACGAAATTTTCCATCGGCGCGAAGTTCGGGCTCTGCGCAACTTGCGCGATCGCCAGCAGTTTCACTTTGCCGCATGGGTTGCTGCTTTGGGGACTGATTTTTCCGATTTTGTTGCTCGGCGGCACGGTACGAAAATGGGCTTGGTGGGCGATCGCCTGGTGCGCGCTGACTGCTCTCTGCGCGGCTGTTTACTTCCACGGTTACGCGAAGCCGACTTACCTGCCGGAGTTCGCGCCGGCCGTTTCCGCGCTTGATTACGTCCGCTACTTCTTTGCGTTTCTCGGCGGCGAGTTTGCCTTTTCCCTCAGCGAACATCGCGCTGCGTTGGCGCTTGCTGTCGGTGTTGTCTTGTTTGTAATTTTTCTCGCGACGTTCGGTTACGCATTGGCGCACCGGCGCGATTTGGTTTTGTGGCGGAGCACATTGCCATGGTTCGCCCTCGGCGGGTATTCCATCGGCAGCGCGCTTCTGGCCATGCTCGGGCGCGTTGCCTACGGGCTCGATTCCGCCTTATCCTCGCGTTACGTCACGTTCTCTCTTTATCTCACCATCGCTGTCGTTGCTCTGCTTGCGATCGTTGGCCACGAACTCTGGCGCGCGCGGCCGTCGCGCGTTTTGGCCCTGGCCTATTGCTCGTTAGGCGCGATCGCCTGCGGCGTTTTTCTAACGCTCTACGACTTGTCTTCCTATCGCTGTGTCAAGTTCATGGAAGGCAATTTTGCGAAGACGCGCCTTCTGCACGCGGCGGTCGTTTTTAGTCAGGTGCTCGACACTTCGGCGGCGATCAAACAATCGAGCAATCCGGCGCTCGATTTTATCCGCGCGCACGCGGCGGCCTTGGGTGAATGGAAATTGCTTCGGCCGCGCTTGGTCCGTTCGCCGAACGTGAGCGATCTGCGCGCGTCGCCTAACGAGCAATTTCTCGCCGGTCGCCTGGAAGAAATCGAGCCGCTCGATGCCGAGCATCTGCGCGCTTCGGGTTTTGCGGTTCTGCAGGCGAAAGGCCGGTCGGCCGACGCGGTCGTGCTGACTTACGAAGCGCCGGGCGGCGGCGCGATTGCGTTTGCTTTGTCGGACGCGGTGATGAATCGCCGCGATGTCGTGCGCGAACTGCACGACAAAGGAAAGGCTTACAGCGGTTGGAGCGCGACCTTTTCGCGAGCGGCGGTGCCGGAAGGCGCGAAGATTTCCGCCTGGGCGGTCGATGCGAAAATTCCCAAACTCTATCGGCTCGAGCAATTGCCGAGTCGTTGAGCGCGACGCTTATTTGCTCCCGGGTTTGATCGCTGGCGTGCCGGCGAGATCGGCCGGCAACTTGTCGGCCTCGAACGTTTCCACGTTCATCTCAATCAGACTAACGAATGGACAGCCGAAGTCCGGGCGTTGTCCGCCGCTGCGATCGACGATCACGCCAATGGCCGCGACCACGCCGCCGTGCGCGCGGACGATCTCGACGGTCTCTTGCACGCGGCCGCCGCGAGTCACGACGTCTTCCGCGACGATGAAGCGTTCGTTAGGCAAAATTTGAAAACCGCGCCGCAAGACCAGACCGCCGGCATCTTTCTCCGCGAAGATGTGGCGTTTGCCTAACGAGCGGCCGACTTCCTGGCCGACGACGATGCCGCCGAGCGCGGGCGAGATGACGGCGTCGCATTCGAT
This sequence comes from uncultured Chthoniobacterales bacterium, assembly GCA_964235895.1. Classification (GTDB taxonomy): domain Bacteria; phylum Verrucomicrobiota; class Verrucomicrobiia; order Chthoniobacterales; family UBA10450; genus JACCTI01. The sequence goes on along the minus strand of CAXSCV010000070.1, from coordinate 3,405 downwards.
CTTGCGCAGTTTGTCGGCCAGCCGAGCGCAAACTTCCGCCGCAATCTCGGTGTACTGCAGGAGGAGCGCGCACTGAAAAAAGTGCCGGCTGTGCAAGCCGGAGCGCAGAACGAAATGTCCATCGAGCAGCGCGCCCGTTTTGCGAAAGAGCGCGAGGAGATCGTCAGGCATCAAAGACTAGAAGCGGAAGACAGAATGGACAAAATGAACAAAATTTTCAGGCTTCAGGATTCAGTTCATTCTGTAAATTTTGTCTGAATCTCACTCCCAAGTATCGATCGCTTTGCCGCCTTCTTTACTCGCAACTGCGATCACTTCGATCTCCACCTGCGCGCCTTTCGGCAACGCGGAAACCTGCACGGTTGAACGCGCCGGCGGCGTTTCTTTGAAGTAGCTCGCGTAGATGTCGTTCATCGTTTGGAAATCGCCGAGGTTGGTCATGAAAACGGTCGTCTTCACGATGTTGTTGAAATTCATGCCTTCCGCGCGCAGGACGGCGGTGAGATTTTCCAGCACACGTTTGGTCTGTTCGCCGACATCGTCGGAAACCATCTGCCCGCTTTTTGGATCGAGCGGAATCTGGCCGGCGGTGAAAAGCATCGGACCGATCCGCACGGCCTGGGAGTAAGGCCCGACCGCGGCGGGCGCTTCGGTGGTGGAGACAATCTTCTTCATCGCGCGAGTCTAGGCGGAAAAAGATTTCGCACAATGACGAGGACCGCGCGGGTTTTCAGTTGGGTGAATGCGGGATCGTGGACTTCGTCACGCCCAGCGCGTGGCCTGTCATCCCGAGCCTAGCGAAGCCCGCCAAATGACAAACGCCAGAAGTTCGGCAATATTGCGCGCTCTCATATGGTTGGCTGGATTTTAAAGAAAATACTCGGATCGAAAAATCAGCGCGAGATCAAGCGCCTGATGCCGACGGTCCGTCGGATTAACGAATTGGATGAGCAATTCAAGGCGCTCTCCGACGACGAGCTGCGCGCGAAAACCGTGCAATGGCAGGGCGAGCTGGCCGCGATCGAGGAGTTACCGGATCGTTGGGCGCGGCTCGACGAAATTTTGCCGGAGGCCTTTGCGGTGGTGAAAAACGCGGCGCGCCGGCTGACCGCACGGCAGGAGGAATTCAGCGTCTGCGATCAGCCGATGAGCTGGAACATGGTACACTTCGATGTCCAATTGGTCGGCGGGATCGTGCTTCATCGCGGGCGGATCGCGGAAATGGCGACTGGTGAAGGCAAGACTCTGGTGGCGACTTTGCCGCTCTATTTGAATGCGCTCGCCGGCAAGGGCGCGCACTTGGTGACGGTGAACGATTATCTCGCCCGGCGCGACGCCGAGTGGATGGGCCAGCTCTATTCTTTCCTTGGCCTAACGACTGGTATTATTCAACACGATCAGCCGCCGGATTTGCGCCGCGAGCAGTACGCGATGGACATCACCTACGGGACGAACTCGGAGTTCGGTTTTGATTATCTGCGCGACAACGGCATGGCCACGACCCGCGAGCAGCAGGTCCAGCGCGGCTACAATTATGCGATCGTCGATGAAGTCGATTCCATCCTGATCGACGAAGCGCGCACGCCCTTGATCATCAGCGGGCCGTCCACCGTTTCGACGCATCAGTACGACAAATGGAAACCGCTCGTCGAGCAGCTCGTGCGCAAACAAAGCATGCTGGTCAATCGCGTGGCCAGCGAAGCGAAAGAATTTTTCGAGCAGAGCAAAGTCGAGGAAGGCGGGCTCGCATTGTTCAAAGTGAAACTCGGCCAGCCGCGCAACAAACAGCTCTTGCGCATGATGGAAGATCCCGACAAACGGCGCGCGATGGACAAGGCCGAGCTCTCTTTTTACCAGGACTCGCGCAAGGAAGAACTCTTCACGCTCAAGGAAGAACTTTTCTTCACAATCGACGAAAAATCGATGGAGTCGGATCTCTCCGAGCAAGGCCGGACCTTCATGAATCCGGACGATCCGGACGCGTTCGTCTTGCCGGATTTAATCAGCGAATTCACCGACATCGATCTCAACCGCACCATCTCGGACGACGAGAAAGAGAAGCTGAAAGTCGAGCGCCAGAATGTTTGCGACGCGCAAGCCGAGCGCATTCATAACATCTCGCAGCTTCTCCGCGCTTACTGCATGTACGAGAAGGATGTGCAGTACGTGGTCGAGGAAAACAAAGTCGTCATCGTCGACGAATATACCGGCCGCAAAATGCCGGGACGTCGTTGGAGCGACGGCCTGCACCAGGCGGTAGAAGCGAAGGAAGGCGTGCAGATCGATCGCGAAACGCAAACGCTCGCGACGATCACGATTCAAAATTATTTCCGGCTCTATCACAAACTCGCCGGCATGACCGGAACGGCCGACACGGAAGCGGCCGAGTTCCACGACATCTACAAACTCGACGTCAACGTCATCCCGACCAATCGCCCGATTGCGCGCAAAGACGCGAACGATCGCATCTATAAAACGCGCCGCGAAAAATACAACGCGGTCATTAACGAGATCAAAGAATGCCACGCGCGGCAGCAGCCGGTTTTGGTCGGTACGGTCAGCGTCGAGGCCTCGGAATTGCTCAGCCGAATGCTGAAGCGCGAGAAGATTCCGCACAACGTTCTCAACGCGAAATATCATCGCCAGGAAGCCGAGATCGTGCAGCGCGCTGGACAAGGCGGGACGGTTACGATCTCGACCAACATGGCTGGTCGCGGGACCGACATTAAACTTGGCGACAGCGTGGCGGAGAAAGGCGGCTTGTTCGTCGTCGGCACCGAACGGCACGAGTCGCGCCGGATCGATCGGCAGTTGCGCGGACGTTGCGCGCGCCAGGGCGATCCGGGCGCGTCGCGTTTCTATGTCAGCTTCGAAGACGACCTCATGCGCAACTTCGGCGCGGCCGATCGCATGACGAAAATCATGGAACGCTTCGGCCTCGAAGAAGGCCAGGAACTCGAGCATCCCTGGTTAAACAAATCGGTCGAGACCGCGCAGAAACGTGTCGAACAACGCAATTATCTCGCGCGCAAACGCACGCTCGATTTCGACGACGTGATGAACAATCAGCGCGAGGTCGTTTACACGTATCGCAACGATACGATCGACAGCGAAGAGCCGCGCAAGCTCATCTATGAAGTGATCGACGAAGCGGTCCCCGCGAAAGTGCGCGAGCATCTCGGCAACGGCGGATCGGGCGACGAGCCGAATTACCCGGCTTTGCTCACTTGGGTGAACACCACTTTCCCGGTCGGCTTGAACGCGCAAAATGCGCAATTCGAAACGCGTTCCGTCGAGGAGAACGCGCAATTTTTGATCGAGAAAATCAAAAATTCCTACGAGCGCAAATCGAGTCACGAAGAACCGACCGCGGTGAAAAGTCTCGAACGTTACATCATTTTAAAC
>CAXSCV010000069.1:13522-16975 GCA_964235895.1 uncultured Chthoniobacterales bacterium | reverse complement strand
CGGAACGTCGGGGGTCGAAGATCGCCAGGCCAGCACTTACAACATTGTCTTCACTTTTAGCATTCCGGTCACCTCCGGAACGGCTGCCGTCACCTCGGGCACGGCGGCGGCGGGCGCGCCCATCTTCAACGGTAATACCATAACCGTGCCGCTTACCGGCGTGACCGATGCTCAGGTAGTCACGCTCACTATCAGCAATGTCAACGGATCGCTCCCGGCCGCCTCGGTGAACATCGGATTCCTTATCGGCGACAGCACGGCCGATCGCGTGGTCAACGTCGGCGACACCACCCAGGTGCGCGGGCTTTCCGGGGCGGATATCGACACCAGCAACTTCCGCGCGGACGTCAATCTCGACGGCTTGATCAATGCCGGCGACACCACCATCGTGCGCGGCAACTCGGGAAATTTCCTTCCGTAAACGGCTGCCGAATCCATCTCGCCTGAATACTCGTTAGGCCGCGCCTAACGAGTATTCGCGCCTGACCCAGGCGAGCGCTGTTTCGCGGTCGCGCAATTCGCCTTCCAATTGCCGCGTTTCCACCGCTTCCAGGATTTCTCCAAACTTCGGTCCCGGGCGCAGGCCGAGCGCGATCAAATCATCTCCCCTAACGAGTGGTGGCGGAATGATCGGCTCGTTCGCAAATTCCTCGCCCTTCGCCTGCAGAAATTCGTAGTTATCGAGCATTCCGTGACTGCTCGCGCAATCGACCCGATGCAGCTCCAGCTCGTCGGGAAAAGTCGGCCGCGCCATGAAGCGTTTTAGTTTCGCCACCCGCATCTTCGGCACGTCTTTGAAGACCATGTGCTGCCGCACCGCCTCGACCGTCGCATCGATTTCCGCGCGCGAAAAACGCAGCCGCTGCATCAGCGCTTCCGTCATTTCCGCGCCGACGCGATCATGGCCGTTGAACCGAATCCTTCCTGTGTCATCGACCGTCGAAGTCGGCGGTTTGCCGATGTCGTGAAACAAAACGCTCAGCACGAGCGGCAACGAACTCTGCGCGGGCAACATCTCGAGCATGATGCGCGTGTGTATAAAAACATCACCTTCCGGATGGAATTGCGGCGGCTGTTCGCATTCTTTCATCGCCTCCAGTTCCGGCAGGACCGTTTTCATTAATCCGCTCGCATCCAGCAAATCCCAGCCACGCGCGCGCTGCGGCGACAGGAAAATGCGCACCAGTTCCTCACGAATTCTTTCCGCGCTGATTTCCTCGATCGAAGCCGCTTGCCTAACGAGTGCTTGCCAGGTCGCCTCTTCGATGACGAATCCGAGCACGGTCGCAAAACGAACCGCGCGCAATATGCGCAGTCGATCTTCCGCGAAGCGCTGCCCCGGATCGCCGATCGCCCTAACGAGTCCCGCCTGCAAATCTTCCCGACCGCCAACGAAGTCGATCACCTCTTCCGTCGCCGGATCGAAAAACATTCCGTTGATCGTGAAATCGCGCCGCGCCGCGTCTTCTTCCGCAGTCGCGAAATGCACTTCCGCCGGTCGCCGGCCGTCCAGATAAACGCCGTCGGAACGAAAGGTCGCGACCTCGAATTGCATCCCGTTTTCCAGGACCACAATGACGCTGAAATGCGCGCCGACCGCGTAAGTGCGCGGGAAAATTTTCTGCACTTGCTCGGGCCGCGCATCGGTCGCGACATCGAAATCCTTCGGCCTTTCGCCGCGCAGCAGATCGCGCACACAACCGCCCGCGAAGTAGGCGATGTGTTTCTGCGCGCGGAGGCGCGCAACGATCCCACGCGCGGTCGATTCCATCGGCGAAAGCACGGACATTTGCTTTCGACATTAGCGAAGCGGAACCGTCGCCGCGAGCACGAGCAAGATGCTTCCTCGACAAAAACGGACGCCCAACTTCATCCTGTCCGTCTTGAAACTGAAACCGTCGCTCGATTGGTTGCTCATCTTTGTGCCGATCGCCATCGCGCTCCGTTTTTGGCCGGGCGCAAACCCGACCGCGCTTTTCGCTTGCTCGGCCATCGGCATCATTCCCGCAGCCGGCTGGATCGGCCGCGCCACCGAAGCGTTGGCGACCAAAGTTGGCACCGGCCTCGGAGGTTTATTGAATGCCACTTTCGGAAACGCCGCCGAGTTGATCATCGCCGGCCTCGCGCTTTCCAAAGGTCTAACGAGTGTGGTGAAGGCGTCGATCACCGGCTCGATCATTGGTAACGTCTTGCTCGTCCTCGGTCTGTCCATCGCGCTCGGCGGCACGAAATATAAAGAGCAGCGCTTTAATCGCACGGCCGCGCGGACTTCGATTGTCTCTCTTTCGCTCGCCGCCATCGGCCTCATTATCCCCACCATTTTTCACTTCGCCGCCAGCGCCAGCCCGGCCGGCTGGAGTCCGGTGCGCGAACAAAAGCTTTCTTTAGCCATCGGCATCATTCTTTTCCTGACCTATTTTTGCATGCTCAGCTTTTCTTTGCGCACGCATAAGCATTTCTTCACCAGCGCCGAACATTCCGATGAAAAAGGCGGCACGTGGTCGCGCGGAAAAGCGATCGTCATTCTTCTCATCGCAACGGCGTTTGTCGCTCTCCTCTCCGAGTTCCTCGTCGGGACAATCGAAAGCGTCCGCGCCGCCGTCGGCATGACGGAAGTTTTCGTCGGCGTCATCGTGGTCGCGATCGTTGGTAACGCCGCCGAGCATTCGACCGCCGTGGCCATGGCCTTGAAAAACAAAATGGATTTGTGCGTCGGCATCGCCATCGGCTCGAGCCTGCAGGTCGCGCTCTTTGTCGCGCCGGTGCTCGTGTTTCTCTCCTATTTTTTCGGGCGACCGATGGATTTGGAATTCACGCTGCCGGAAGTTTTCGCGGTCGCCGCCTCCATTTACGTCCTCTTCCAAATCAGCGGCGACGGCGAGACGAACTGGATCGAAGGCATTCAACTTCTCTCACTTTATCTCATCCTCGGCGTGCTCTTCTTCTATCTGCCGAGCCCGCACGCCGCGCTTTAGCCGCGCGCGAGATTCGCATCGCGCGCAACAATTCGCTTCGCCAGCGCCACGCCGGAATTCAGCGCGCCCTCCATGTAGCCGACGAATTTGTAACACGTGTGTTCGCCTGCGAAATGCAGCCGGCCCAGACCGGCGCGCAAGATTGGACCGACTGTGGTGACCTGACCCGGCGCGGGAAAGGAATATCCAGCCGCCGTCCAGGTCTCGTTAGGCCAATCCATGAAGCGCGATTGCATAAAATTTTGCGCGAAGCCTGGATAGCGCGCGCTCAACGTTTCGTGAAATTCCGCGTCCCCTCCGCTCGCCCAAACTTCGCGTGCATGTTCCGCCGCCGGGCCGCCGGGCTCGCCATCCTTGATGTTGATGTAGCCGAGGCCGGCAAAGCCCTGGGCGCGCGCCCATTCGTTCATATCGTCGAAGAACTTGCGGCTGCCGGCCCCCGCGCCGGGCGCACGGATCGCGCGGATCCCGCTGCCGC
>CAXSCV010000069.1:0-13512 GCA_964235895.1 uncultured Chthoniobacterales bacterium | reverse complement strand
CGTCCCACGTCATGCTGACGATTCCCTCCGCGAGCGAATCCGGCGCGAGCTTTTCGCCTAACCAAAAGCGCCGTTTAACCGCCGCGAGATATTTTACATTCACGCCCATCTGCGGCCGCAGCGCGCGCGGCAGGGCCGGCGAAAAACGAATGCGGCGCCAGGTGCTTGGCGGCACCGAAAGGATCACATCATCGCCTTGGAAAATTTCTCCCGCCACTGTGCGCACGGTCGCGGTTTCATTCGCAAATCGGATCTCCCGCACCGGCGCGCGAAAACGGATGCGCGCATCGCCGAGCGTGCGCGCGAGAGCCTGCGCCAGTCGCGCATTCCCGCCGCGGCACCGATAGACTTCGCTTTCCGTCCAATATTTTTCCAGCCCGCCGCCCTTCACTTGCGTGAGGTTGCCGAGATAGCTTTGCCGCGAAGTGGCGGCGCCGTTGTTGGCCGAGAGCTCGACCGTAAGAGCGCGTTTGCAGAAGTCGGAAAGCGGCAGCTCAGCGATCCATTGCGCGGTCGGACGCGCATCGAATCTTCGCGCGTTCGGACTCTTCCACGGCTCGTCCGCGTCGATCTCAAGCGCATCGCGATTCAACCATGAATGCGCCGCATCCATTTCTTTCCAGAGCGCTTTCGATTCCTTTCCGCTCAAACGACGGCCACCTAAAATAACGGGCGCATCGAGCGCTTCGTTTTCCGTGACATCGCGAAACTGCAGTCCGAATTTTTTCGCATACGCAATCCAGGTCGGATGATTCGAGCCGATCAATTCGCCGCCGCCTTCCACCGTTCGGCCGGGAACGAGATCGGTAAAAGTTAAGACGCGTCCGCCGATGCGATCGCGCGCTTCCAGCACGATCACTTCATAACCCGCGCTGAGAAGTTCATGCGCACACGCCAGGCCGCTGAAGCCCGCGCCAATGACGATAATTTTGCGACCGCGTCCGACGTTTCGTTTTGCAAAACCCGCGCCCGCACTAACGAGTAATCCGGCGGAAGCGGCCAGCGTGATTTTAAGAAACTCGCGCCGTTCGAGGACCGTTGGCTGCGCGCGATAACGCGTCGACAAACGGGCGTAGAGCGAACGCATGCGCACGAGCACGCCAGCAAAAGTTCGCCAAGTCAATGACCGCGCGAATCGAATAGCGGCAAAGAAACAGGAGCCGTCTCCGTTACCGCTCGGAAATTTTCGCCTGCTCTTTTCCCTGCAGGAGCGAGTGAATGATGAAACAGAAAACCGCGATGCAGATGCAGGCGTCGGCCACGTTGAAAGCCGGCCACGGATGCGCCAGCGGCACATGCAAATCGAAGAGCAAAAAGTCGATCACGTGTCCGTGCGCGAAGCGATCGAACAAATTTCCAGCCACGCCGGCGAGGAGCAAGGCGAGCGAAAGATCGCGCCAGCTATCCGGCGGGTGTCGCCGCAACAAAAGCGTCACGACCACAACAAATGCGACCGTGGAAAGAATGATGAAAAAGAAATTATTGTTCCGGAACGAGCCGAAGGCCGCGCCGTTATTCGTGACAAAAACCAACGCGAAAAAATCAGGCACGATAATCCGCGGTTCGTCGGGTAGGACGTGACGCAAGACGAGCCACTTTGTCAGTTGATCGAGCAGGAAAAGGGGAAGGCTCAAGAGGCCGATGAATTTCATTTCAAATGCTCCACCACGTTCGCGCAGCGCTCGCACAATTCCGGATGCGCCGCGATCTGGCCGACGGCTTCGCGATGCCGCCAGCAACGCGCGCATTTTTGAAACGGCGTTTTCGAAATCTCGGCCGTGACGGTCTCCGCTTGCTCGAGTTGAAGATCGCTCAGGATGAAAAATTCTTCGATTTCATCCTGCGGAATTCCGGAAATCTTCGTGAGATCGCAATGCAAAATCACGCGTGCTTCCAGCGCATTGCCGATCAGTTTTTCCTGGCGCGCCTGCTCGACCGCTTGTCCGATAACACCGCGCAACTTCAGCAATTCCTCGACGGCTTCTTCGGCAGCGCGATCGGCCGGAACACTCTCCGTGCTCGGAAATTCCTGAAGATGAATCGAACCGCCGCGGCCGAGATAGCCCCACGTCTCTTCCGCAGTGAAAACGAGAATGGGCGCAAGCAGTTTCGTCAGGCCTTCGAGCACTTCGCGCATGGCGTATTCGGTGGCGCGACGGCGCGGAGAATCTTTCGCGTCGCAATACATTCGATCCTTCGTGATGTCGACGTAGAGGCTACTCAAATCGACCGCGCAGAATTGATTGAGCGTGTGATAAACCTTGTGAAATTCGTAGGTCGCATAGGCCTCGCGGCAGGTCGCGATCACTTCACGCAAGCGATGTAAAATCCAGCGATCGACTAGCGAAAAATCACCGGCTTCCGTGTTGACAGATTCCTGCTCCGAAATATTTCCCAACAAAATCCGCAGGGTATTTCGGATGCGCCGATAGGTGTCGCCGAGCCGCGTGAACATCTCTTCCGAGAACGGCACGTCGTCGGTGTAATTCACACTGCTCACCCAAAGCCGCACGATGTCCGCGCCGTGTTTGCCGATGAAATGTCCCGCGTCCATCGGCTTCGAATAACTGCTCGATTTGGAAATTTTCTTACCGTCGACATCGACCACGAAACCGTGCGTGACGCAGGTTTTGTAAGGCGCGCGATCATGCAAGGCGACGCTGGTCAGAAGCGATGATTGGAACCAGCCGCGGTGTTGATCGGTCGCTTCCAGATACATGTCGGCCGGATCGCGCAGCGCGGGATTTTTCGCGAGCACGGCCGCGTGCGAGACGCCGGAATCGATCCAGACATCAATCGTATCGCCGCGATGCGTCGTGCCTTCGGGCAAGCCGAGTTCGCGCGCAAGCGCAGCGTCTTCCAGCTCGAACCAGACGTTGGAGCCGCGTTGCCTAACGAGTTCTGCGAGTCGGCGAATCCAGTCCGCGTTCAAGATGGCCGCGCCTTCCGGCGAATAAAAAACCGGTAGCGGCACACCCCAGCTTCGCTGCCGCGAGATGACCCAATCCGGCCGCGATTCCACGGTCCCGGCGATGCGATTCTCGCCCCAGGGCGGCAGCCAGTTTACTTGCTTGATCGCTGCGAGCGCTTGCGCGCGCAGGTCGTCGATGCGGATAAAAAATTGCTCGACCGCGCGAAAGATGATCGGCGTTTTCGAGCGCCAGCAATACGGATAGGAATGCGGATAATTCTCCTCGGCCACGAGCATGCCGCGTTCGCGCAGGAGCGCGACGATGTCGGCGTTGGCATCGAAAACATATTTACCGACGAGTTGCGGCAGTCCGACTTCCTCGGTGTAACGGCCGTGATCATCAACTGGCGACAAAATCGGCAGGCCGTTCTTTTTGCCTAACGAGTAATCGTCGTCGCCATGGCCGGGCGCGATGTGGACCGCGCCGGTGCCGGTGTCCATCGTGACAAAATCCGCCGTGAGCACGATGGCCGTGCGGTCGAGAAATGGGTGTTGTGCGCCGAGGCCTTCGAGCTTGGCGCCGGGAAAAATTTGCGCCGGCTCGCCCGCCGGATTCCAACCCGTGGCGGCTGAGAATTTTTCCACGAGCGAAGCCGCCAGAATGAAATTTTCCGAGGCGCTGTCTTTGTGAAATTCCTGCAGGACATAGCGCTCCTTTGGATGAACGGCGATCGCGAGATTCGCCGGCAAAGTCCAGGGCGTCGTCGTCCAGATGACGAGGCTCGCCTGGTTCTTGAACGCGCCGGTGACGATGGGAAATTTCACATACGCGGCGGTGTCGTGCCGATCGTTGTATTCCACTTCCGCGACCGCGAGCGCGGTCTGCGCGCCGGTGCTCCAAAAGACCGGTTTCTTCGATTCGTAAACGAGCCCTTTCTCAACGAAGACGGCGAAGGCGCGCAGGATTTCCGCTTCGTATTCCGGCGCGAGCGTGAGGTAGGGACGTTCCCAATCGCCGAGGACGCCGAGACGTTTGAATTGCGTGCGTTGCAGATCGACAAATTTGCGCGCAAACGCTTCCGAACGCTGACGCACTTCCAACGGCGAAAGGTCGCGCGATTCTTTCACGACTTTGTATTCGATCGGCAAACCGTGGCAATCCCAGCCCGGCACATAAGGCGCCCTAAAACCGAGCATGGTTTTGGATTTCACGACCAAGTCCTTGAGAATTTTGTTGAGTGCGGTGCCCATGTGAACGTCGCCGTTCGCGAAGGGCGGACCGTCGTGGAGAACGAAAAGTTCGGCGTTCTCACGCGACTTTTGGATTTGCTGGTAGAGACGCGTTTCTTCCCAGCTCTTGAGGATTTCCGGCTCACGAGTCGTTAGGCTCGCCTTCATCGGGAAATCCGTTTTCGGGAGATTGAGCGTCTCTTTGTAATTCTGAGCCATCGCGGAGCGGCGAGGCTAACATTGAATGCGCGGAGCGGAAAGGGGCGTCGCCGCGCGCGCAGGGCGAAAAAGAGCCGGAAGAACTACTCGTTAGGCGACGATGCGCCGCTTGAAGTTTAGCGCGCGCTCGCTTCCGCGGCCGACTCCGCTTTTCGCAGGCGCACAATCGTTTCGTTTAACTCCGCGGTGCGTTCACGCACAGCTTCCTCGAGCGCGGCACGCTGGTTATCGAGCAGGACATGGACGCGTCGGGTTTCGAGGAGATTGCGAATGCGCAAAAGCACTTCTGTTTTGTCGAAAGGTTTCAACAAAAAATCGGTCGCGCCCGTGGTCAGCGCCCGTCGGCGGGAAGAGTCGTTGCTGTCGGCGGTGAGGACGAGCACCGGCAAAAAACTGTTCGTATCGCCGAAGCGGAGCGTTTCTAAAATGGCGAAGCCGTCGACGTTCGGCATCATCAAATCGAGCAAAATAAGATCGGGCTCGAACTCGGCGATAACCGCAAGCGCGGTGCGCGAATCGGTCACCGATTGGAAACGCGAGTAACCATCCGAGCGCAGCATGTGTTCGAGCAGGGCGACGTTAACCGGTTCGTCGTCGATGATGAGAATTTTTAGGCGATTGAGAGCGGTGTCTGAATTCATAAGGCGGAAGCGTGCGCATGTTTTTCGATGACGGCGAAGAAGCGAGTGACGTCGATCGGTTTGGTTAAATATTCGATCGCGCCAGCACTCGTTAGGCGATCGATCTGGCGTTGCGTGGCGTCGGCGCTGAGGACGACGACGGGAATTTCGCGCGTGGCCTCGTCGGCCCGTAAACGCTTCAAAACTTCCGCGCCATCCATGTCCGGCAAATGCACATCGAGCAAAATGAGATCGGGCCGATGGCGCTTCGCGAGTTGCAGACCGAGCTCACCTTTCATGGCCGAGATGAGCTTGAACTGCGGATGCGTTTTCATGAGGTGCTCGACCAGGGTGAGATTGGAAAGATTGTCCTCGATATAGAGAAAGGTGCGGCTTTCGCTTTCGCTGATTTCGAGCGTGGGCAGAGTCTCGTCGGCCGCGAGATGATCGATCGGCGCGATCGCGCTTGGGAGGTCGATCCAAAAAGTTGTGCCGGTTCCGATTTCGCTTTCGAAACCGAGCGAGCCTTCCATCGCTTCGGCTAAACGTTTGGAAAGCGCGAGGCCAAGACCGGTGCCTTGCACGGCGGTGTGTTCCGCGCCGAGCCGTTCGAAGGGCGTGAAAAGACGAGCGCGTTTTTCCGCGGGAATACCAGAGCCGGTGTCGGCGATGGCGATGCGAAAACAGGAAGACTCCGGCTGTTGCGCGAAATGCAAAGTGACGGCTCCGTTTTCGCGATTGTACTTCACCGCGTTCGCAAGCAAGTTGAGCAAGACTTGCTTCAAACGCTGTCGATCCGCGCGCACGTACTGCGCGGAGGTTTCGTTTTCCGCGATGTTGATTTGAATCCCGCGTTCGGCTGCAAGTGGCTGCATGAGATCGCAGGCTTCACGCACGGTTTCGATGACGTGCACCGGCTCCAGCGAAAGCTCGAGGTGGCCCGCTTCGATGCGCGAGATGTCGAGGACTTCGTTAATCAAATCGAGCAGGTGACGGCCCGCGCGATAGATGTAGCCGACGCGTTCGCGAAAAGTCGGATCGAGGTCGCCCAGTTCGAGCAACTGCGAAAAACCGAGAATGGCATTGAGCGGCGTGCGCAACTCGTGACTCATGCGGGAAAGAAAATCGCTCTTCGCGCGATTGGCATTTTCCGCTTCGACCTTGGCCGCTTCGAGCGCTTCTTCGTTGCGCTTACGCTGGCTGATATCGCGCGAAATGCCGACGATGCCGATGATCTTTCCATCCGCGCCGCGATACGGACCTTTGGTCGAAAGAAAGGTGCGAATCTCGCCGGCCAACGGAGAGGTATCTTCGTAAGTGTGCGACTCTTCGGCTTCGATGATCCGGCGATCGCTCGCCATCGATGCACTGGCCATTTGCTCGGGAAATAATTCGTCATCCCGGCGGCCAATGATCTCGCCCGGCTCCACATTTAAAAAACGCGCTCCGGCCGGATTGATCAGTTGATAACGACCTTCGAGATCTTTCACAAAAACAGCGTCTTCCGTTCCTTCGATGACTGCTTGCAGAAGGCTGTGACTTTCCGCGAGCGCGCGTTCTTTGCGGCGCAGCTCGGTCAGGTCGCGAAAATACGCGGTAAAAACCGGCGCGCCTTCCACCGGAATGGGAGTGATCGCGAGCTCGACCCACATCTCGTGCCCGTCGGCATGCGTCGCGGAAATTTCCGTGCGGCGATTAACGATCGCGCTGTCGCCTGTGCGGACATAATCCTCCAGCCCGGCGACATGAAGGACGCGAAGTTTTGGGGGCAAAATCAGATCGTGCAACGGACGGCCGACCGCTTCCGAACGCGAAAAACCAAACGTCCGCTCGGAGGCCGGATTCCATTCCAGGACGACGCCTTTGTGATTGATCATGACGATGCAATCGAGCGCGCTGCGCAAGACCGCGGCATTGCGCGCTTCGCTGATGCGCATGGAGCGTTCGGAACGTTTTCGATCCGTAATATCGCGCGCCACTTTCGACGCACCGACCACTTTGCCTTCGGAATCCCTGATTGGCGAAACCGTAACCGAGACATCGAGCAAGTGTCCGTCTTTCGCGACGCGGACGGTTTCCATCGGCTCGACTCGCACGCCACGACGGATGCGCTCGCGGATGATGTCCTCCTCGGCGATGCGATTCGGCGGGACGATGCGCATGATCGATTGGCCGATCATTTCTTCGGCGGTGTAACCGAAGATGCGCTCGGCGCCCGCGTTCCAACTCGTGATGATGGAATTGAGATTCTTTCCCACGATCGCGTCGTTGGAAGAACTGACGATCGCTGCGAGTTGGCGCGCGAGTAGATCGGAGCGCGCGCGATCGGTCACATCGCGAAAACTCCAAACACGCCCGATGGCGTGGTTGTTCATGCATTGCAGGTTCGAGTGGCGCTCGAAAATCCGGCCGTCTTCAAACGTCAGGAGGTCGTTCGTTTCATCCGGCGAGGTGTCGTAAATCTCCGCCACCCGATTAAGAAACGCGGCCGGATCTTTCGTCTGCAAACTCGCGACCGTGTGCACTTCTTTGTCGCTCGCGCGCTTCATCACTTCGCGCGGCAAATGCCACATCTCGGCAAATTTCTGATTGTAATCGGTCACCAATCCCTGGCCATCCGTGACCAAAATTCCATCGGTGGTCGACTCGAGCGTCGCGCGCGTCAGAGCGACCAACCGCGCGAGCTCTTCCGTCCGGCGCTCGAGCGTTTTCTTTGCCTGGATGAGATCGTCTTCTGTCCGCCGGCGAACCTGTTGAATGCTACTCGAGGTCTGAAGCGCGGCGGCGCGCAATAACTCCTCGCTCTCCTGCACCTCACTCACCGCTGTCCTTCGATGAATTCCAGCGGCCACGAAAAGCTGGCGCGACGCTTGGTGGGAATGATCACTCCCTTTGCCGAGCAGAGCATGTGCCACCGGTCGAAAGCGACCTTCCCGACTGCGCTCTTCGACTCAGCTGTCAGCTACGGGTTTCAGGCTGCGCTCGGCAAACTCTTGGCCATTTCGCGATAGGCATCTGGCGAGATGCCATGCGTTAGGTTCAAATGCAGTTGCGAGCTAAGGAACTCGTCCGCCGTCATCCACTTGTCGCCGACCTGGATTTTATTGGTCCAGGCGCAAACCGTTTGCAATCCGCTCTGCAGCTTCCGTATTTCCAGGGTTGATGCTTCCAGTTTCTCCAACGCTATCCGCAACTCCTCGTTAGCCACTTCCCGTTCGACGAGCGTTTTGCGGAGGCGAAAAAGAATCCAGCCAGTCACGATCGAAATGACAAAGCAGGTGAAAGCGTTCCAGTAACCGATGGCCGGATGGGAATATTCATAGCCATCGAACTCGTCCACCAAGAACGCGGTCAGACCGCTCGTCACCGACATCATGATCATTGAGCGCTGACTGAACCACCAAGCCGTCATGCCCACGGGCAGAAGATAAGCGCAGGAAAAAACCAGTTCCTGGCCGGTTAAATAATCCAGCGTCGCCATCAGCAAAAGGCAGCCCACGGTCAGGGCGATCATCCCGGCCGAGACTTTTCCATTCGAAAACATCTCCATCTGAAGAACCATTTTCCGTGCCGTCAAAGTGGAATCACCGAAGCTTTTCGAAGACGTTATCAGCCGTCCGTCAAATCTTTGCCTTCGCCGCGATTCATCGAGTGAAACCTTATCGCCCGCGGCCGTTCTTACGAAGCGATCCACCTAACCGTACAGCAAAAAGCCGGCGCGACGCGCCGGCTCTTGCATCCAAGATTAAAACAGCAACGTCTGTTACTGCTTCTCCATCATCTTGCCGTCTTTCATCATCATCATTTTGCCGTCCATCGAGACCATGTCTCCGTCTTTCAGCATCATGCTCTTGCCGTTCTTCATCATCACTTTGCCGTCCTTCATGACTTTGGTGCCGTCGGACATGGTCATGGTCTTTTTCATATCCATGGTCTTGCCGTCCTTCATCATCATCATTTTGCCATCTTTCATCATCACACCGTCATGCATCATTCCTTCTTTCATGTCGCCCGCCATGAGGCTGGCTGCGGAGATGGACGTGATGATGGTGAGGGCGATGGCGCTTTTCAGAGTTTTCATTTTCATTTTTTTATATGCGTTTTGTTACCGAACAAAACCATAAGCCCTCCCAGTGTGGGGGGACCGGAGCCCTCCGAAGAAGGGCGGCTGGAACATACCAGCGCTTCTGGTTACGAGGCATAAGATGGCCCATATTGACTTTTATTCCAGAACTTTTTGCCATCGGGAAATCATGCCGCCCCGAGCGCGCCCGCCCGGAAAAAATCGAGGGCGCTTGGCCGTGGGCCGGTCGGGCACGACTTCCGGTTAGGCATTCCCGAGTTCGACTTTAGTTTACTCGAATAAGCGCGAATCCGTCGTGCCCTTTGCTGCCCACCGTCTGAATGGCCGTCGCGGTCAGCCCCGGTTCGCTGGCCAGCAATTCGTAAAAACGGCGCAATCCCCGCACGTTCGTGTCGTCGCTCGCGGTTTCCAGGATTGTTCCCTTGCGCACGACATTGTCGGCGATGATCATGGTCCCCGGTCGCGCTAGCTTTACCGCCCGATTCAGATATTCGGGATAACTCGCCTTGTCCGCGTCGATAAAGACCAGGTCGAAAGGAGGCCGACCGTTCCGGGAGAGTTGCGGCAAGGTTTCTAACGCGGAGCCAACGCAAATCTCGACTTTTGCAGCCAGCCCGGCTCTTTCCAGATTAAGACGCGCTACTTCCGCGTAGGCTGGTTCTAGCTCTAGAGTAACGAGCCGTCCATCTGCCGGTAGAGCCCGAGCGAGCCAGATTGTGCTATAACCGCCCAGGGTCCCAATCTCCAGAATCTCCCGTGCTCCTTGAGCTCGAGCCAAAAGCATAAGCATCTTACCTTGCGAAGGAGAAACGTTAATCGCCGGCAAACCGGCCGCCGCCATTCGTTCCAGGACAGACTCCAGGACTTTGTCCTCGGTCGACAAATGCTCGTTAATGTACCGATCTATTTCTGCCCAGCTTTCCTCGCTCATGGAATTACTCTCCCTTTCCCGTCAGTGATAAGCATGTCCTTCTTCCCGATCCAGTTGTGTTACCTGCTTATTGTTAAAGGCCCAAAGGTAAACCACCAGCGAAATGGCGATGCAGGCGGTAACATACGTGAAGAAGATATCGTCCCGACCTGCGTTGTGCAGAGCTTTGCCAATGTACGGTGCCGTTCCACCGAAGAGCGCATTGGCGATGCCGTAGCCCAGTCCTACGCCGAGCGCACGGACGGAGCGCGGAAATATCTCCGATTTCACCAGCGCGTTAATGGAAGTATAGCCGAGCACAACCAGTTGCGCCGCCATCATCAACAGGAAAGAAAACCCTGCGCTCCTTGTGTTACTCAGGGCAGTCATGATCGGCCACGTTAATAGCACTCCACCCAGCCCGAACCAAACCAGGAGAGGCTTGCGCCCAACCCGATCCGAGAGCGCGCCGCCAACCGGCTGTAGGAGCATAAAGATAAGCAGGGCGGAGAAATTAACCATGGCGACGGTTTCCTTGTTCTTGATCGTGCCAAGCATCAAGATCTGCATGTAAGAGGTAAAGGTATAAAAAGCGACCGTGCCTCCCATGGTTAGTCCAATAACCATGAGGAACGGCTTCCAGTATCGTAACAGCAGCCGCATGGTTCCCGGCGCAGCCTCGCCCGGCCTCGCGGCGCGCGCGACTTCCATCTGTTCGTTAGGTAATGACTCTACCATGCCGCGCCGTAGCCAGAGCACGGTCAATGCCGCCAGCGCGCCGGCGACGAATGGAATCCTCCAGCCCCACGCTCGCAACTGCGAATCGCTCAAGGTATTCTGTAGGATAATTTGCAGAATCAGGGCTAGCACCTGACCGCTGACTAGGGTAAGGTACTGGAAGCTGGAATAGAACCCGCGATGCTTTCGGGTAGCAATCTCGGACATATAGGTTGCACTCGTCCCATACTCGCCACCAACAGAGAAACCCTGCAGCAACCGCGCCAGGAAAAGAATAACTGTCGCTCCTACTCCGATAGTTCCGATGCCGGGAGTAACCGCGATTAGAAGCGAGCCGCCCGCCATGAGAAGCACACTAAGTGTCAGCGCCGCTCGCCGGCCTCGTTGATCCGCATAACGCCCGAAGAACCAACTCCCGACTGGCCGCATGACAAACCCCGCCGCGAAAACCCCGAGCACGCCGAGTAGGTCCTGATCTTCTTTGCCGCTCGCGAAAAAGACGTGGGCAAAATAGGTCCCGAAAACGGTGAAGCTATAGAAGTCGAACCACTCCACCATGTTCCCAAGCGAGCCGCGCAGGATATTGCCCACGACGGTCTTCTGCTTGGTTTTCTCCCCGAGCGATTGATCGGCGAAAGTCATTGAGCGAACACGATTACCATGGCGAACGGGAAGTGTATATCCGCAGTTGAGTGACTTGGATACGAACTTGGCTCGCCTTTGTTGGCCGCCTCGCGTTACGCTTGGCCGATGCAAAAGTTCCTCCGAATTCTCGCCGGCGCGGCCTGTCTCTCGGTTTTTCTAACGCCCTCCGAAGCGCAGGTCGCCTCCCTTCCCACGGCCCAAGCCGCGCTTGTCGGACGGGTTGTGAATGGCCCGCTCGATCTGCTACTGGCCGTTAGCTTGTCAGGATTCCAGCAAAACTTCGGTTCTACTAACGCTGCTAACATTCCCGCCGAAGTGCAGGCGCGCGAATTCTTTGCTAACGGCGGAACCACTCTCTCGTCGTCCGCGTTCGCGACAGCGGCCCGTTGCTCGATTCGCTCGTTGAACGCCCTGGCGCCGGTCAATGACCTAAGGGTCCTGCTGGTGCCCGAGCTTAGCCTGCTTTCCTCCATCCTGGCCAAGACCGACGCGAACTACGGCGTTTGGAAGAGCCCGGCAGGCCAGGATTTTCCGCTGCAAGCCAGCGGCCTCCATCCAACGCTCGCTCGCCTTCGCGCCCGATGCTCAACCGCTCTGGACTAACGAATGGCAACTGGTCCAACATCTCCGCCGCCACCGGCGACGGTGCCTGGCGCATGCCGGCAATCTCCCCTCACCGGCGGCACCGCCTTTTATCAATGGCTCATCACGCCAAGCTCTTGAAATCCGCCAGCGTCTGCCCGCGCCACGCACGCCATAATCGTTGAATCCCTTCCCAACCCGCTCTCTTTGGACCGCCCCGCCTGCGTCTGGCCAGTTTCTTCCCGGCGGGGTCGCGGATAAACACACGCACCGACGCACCCTGTTACGAACTCATTTGGATGATTAAAAATAAACTAATTCTAGCGGTCGCGCTGGCGGCGGGAATGATCCTGCCCACGGCGGCAAAGGCCTTGGATTTCCACATCGATCTGGGCGACCGGGGGTATTATACCCACGGCCCAAGTTATTATCGGGGCGACTATGAATACGTTTGGGTCCCGGGCCACCGCGAGGGGCATCACTGGGTCCACGGTTACTATCGCCGGGGTGAATACCGTCGTCATCACCATCATGATGGTTACGACGGCGACCGCCACTAGGCTCACCTCAACAAAATTAGAAACGCCGGCCCACAAGGCCGGCGTTTTCTTTTTGCGGAATAACCTGCTCTCACCGCGTCGAAGTACACATGGAAGTAAAGAAGTTCCACCAGCCCGCGGAACGCGAGTCAGTCTCGCAATTGAGGATGAACGCCACGACGGCTTGTCGAGAGCTTCCTCGTCTGGAATTCAAACCTCTGAGATACTCAGCCGTCTTCGAAAGTGCGGAGGACGCCAGCAAGATAACGATGACAATTTGATTGAATGGTAGGCCGATAAGTTATTACAAGAAAAGCACTCCCAAACCTATGAAACCAAAATCGTTCACGGGCACTGTTCACTTCGATCCTTCCGAACGCAGCAGTTCGATCCAACTCTTCATTATGACCCAGGACGAATTTGCCAAACAAGTTACTACCGGCGCGGATTACAAGATTAGCTTCGATTTGAAATGCAACGCAGTAGCGCAGGGCGCTCTCTTCCAACTTTATTGGGAAGGCTGGGTCGTTACCACCGTCCACGCGACTGCTGTTTCACCCTACAAACATTACGAATTCCCGAGTGTTGGCCCCTCACCGGACATTAATTTTCAGATCATCGCGCCAGTGGCTAATCGAGGATGCTTCACCTTTAAGAACATGCTGGCGGTTCGGACTAAGTAAGGTCCTTGGATAGGAGGCGAAGAGATCTCCACTCAAATCAGAAACCAAGTCAGGCGCTTCGGCGATGACTCACGCAACCATCTCGTCATAGCCCGGCCGCCTCAGTCGCTGGTCAGTCGCGGTCGAGCGCTCCGAAGACTTCGGTTCCCCTGATCCCGATTTCGTCGCCTCGGATTTTACTTTCCCCGTCGTGAATCCCGTTCCGGGCGTCTTCTTCCCGGTTCCGCGTTCCGAGATCCCCGCTCCGCGCTTGAACAACCCAGCCTCGCAATCGCACAACCCAGCCTCGCAATCGCACAACCCAGCCTCGCAATCGCACAACCCAGCCTCGCAATCGCACAACCCAGCCTC
>CAXSCV010000068.1:0-17182 GCA_964235895.1 uncultured Chthoniobacterales bacterium | reverse complement strand
GGATTTGATCCGCCAGCTCATCGAATACAAAAAGTTCAAGGAAGCCGCCGCGCAGTTACAAACGCGCCAGCTCGAGCAGGAACAAATTTTTGTGCGCGAACCGGCCGGCTTTGAAATGACGACAACCGCGCCGTTGCCCTTGGGCGAAGTCGGAATTTTCCAACTGATCAACGCTTTCCAAAACGTCCTCAAACGCCTCGACGCGCGCGAAGATTTGCGCGAGATTTTCGGCGAGCACTACACAGTCTCGGAGAAGATCGATTGGATTCTGCAACGCGTCGCCGATGGCGTGACTCTGCGCTTCTCCGAGCTTTTCGCCGTGGCCGCGTCGCGCGTCGAAATTGTCGTCACCTTTCTCGCGCTGCTTGAGTTGATCCGGCTCCATCAGGTGCGCGCGTCGCAGCCAAATCCCTTCGACGAAATCGAGATCGCCGCCGGCCCGCAGTGATTCGCCGATGCCGAAAATATTAATCGCCGGTTGCGGTTACATCGGGCGCGCAACCGCGGCGGTTTTTCACGATGCCGGCTGGAAAGTCGAAGGTTGGACATCGTCCGAAAAATCCGCGCGCGAACTCGCGACGCAGCCTTACAGCGTCCGCGCGGTCGACCTGACCAATAGCGAACAAGTCTTGAAGGCCGCGTCCGCAGCGGATGCCATCATTCATTGCGCCAGCTCGGGCGGCGGCGATGCGGAAGATTATCGAAAAATCTACTTCGACGGAACACGCAACCTGCTCGCTTACTTTCCTAACAGCCTCATTCTTTTCACCAGCAGCACGAGCGTTTATGCACAACGCGACGGCGAATGGGTCACCGAAGAAAGCATCGCAAAACCCGAGCGGAAAACTGCGCGGGTCTTGCGCGAAACGGAAGACTCGTTAGGCGCGCGCGGCGGCGTGGTCGCGCGGCTTGCCGGCATTTACGGCCCGGGACGTTCCGCGCTTTTGCGGAAATTTCTCGAGGGGAATGCCACGATCGATTCCGGCCCGGAAAGATTCATCAACCAGATCCATCGCGACGACGCGGCGACCGCTTTGTTTTTTTTGATCGGCCATTGCCTAACGAGTGCTGCGCGCGAACGCGCCAACGAGCCGCAGATCTATAACGTGTCCGATAATCATCCGCTGACGCAGCGCGAATGTTACGAATGGCTCGCCGAATATCTGCGCCGGCCCGTTCCGCCCGAGGCTGAGCCCGGCGAACGCAAACGCGGCCGCACCAACAAGCGCGTCAGCAGCGCCAGACTTCAGGCGCTCGGCTGGTCGCCGCGTTATCCCACATTCCAAAAAGCCATGACCGACAGCATTCTGCCCGCCCTCCGTCTTTAGCCGCCCTTGCCGCGACCGTCGGTATGCAAGCTGCTGAAAATCCCCGCATGCGTGAAATCCGATTAACCGGCCGCGAAATGACCATCCTGCGCGCGCTCGGTTTTTCCGAACCGGTCCTCGGCGCCGAGATTCAGGAGTTCACCCGCATGGAAGCGGAGGACGTGACCGATACGCTGAACGCGCTCATGTCCGCCGGTTTCGCGGAGAGCATTCCGTATCGCGAATCTGTCGAGATAGCCGAGATGCCCGCAACCAGCTTCGAGGTCAATCCGGCCTACGCGCACGATTTGAAAGCCGCGCTGCAGCGTCGTTAGACTTTCGCTTCGGCCAGCGCCGCCGCCCCGGTTTGATTGAGCGTCGTCCGTTCGCCGAAGAGCTGGCGGATCACTTCCTCCACCGGAAGTTCCTGCACGTTAATATCCGTCACCTTGCAGTTATCGAGCAGCTCCCGGCAAACCTCCGTCACCTTCGCGCGCGGCACCTTTAGCTGCACCGAATGCGGCGTTTGTTCCATCACCTCGCCGAACAGCGAAAAATCCCGAGCCGCGCTTTCCTCGAACGTCAGGCTGAGGATTTTCGCGACCGAGAAGCGATCGATAATGTCGCTGAGCGGTCCATCAAAAAAAATTTTTCCGTGATCGATGATAATCACCCGCCGGCAAAGCTCCTCGATGTCCTGCATGTAATGGCTCGTCAGCATGGTCACGATGCGATGCTCCGAGTTGTAAACCCGCAGAAATTCACGCACCCGCTTTTGGCTGATCACATCCAGCCCAATCGTTGGTTCATCCAAAAACAACACCCGCGGCTCATGGATCAGCGCCGAGATCAGCTCCATCTTCATCCGTTCGCCTAAGGAGAGCTCGCGCACCATCACGTTCATCTTATCGGTCACCTCGAGCAGTTCGCTCAGCCCGCCCACCACCTTCTTGAATCGCTCGCGTTCGATTCCATAAATCGCGCGATTGAGCTCGAGCGATTCCTGCGCCGGCAAATCCCACCAGAGCGCATTCTTCTGTCCCATCACCAGGCTGAATTGCCGCTTCATCTCATTCCGCCGCTCCCACGGCACGAAGCCCAGCACCCGCGCCTCGCCCGCGCTCGGATTGAGCAGCCCCGAAAGAATCTTCAACACCGTCGTCTTGCCCGCACCATTCGGCCCCAGGAACCCGACCAGCTCTCCTTCCTCGATCGTAAACGAAACGTCATCCGCCGCCCGCGTCTCATCATACCTCCGCCTAACGAGACCTTTAAGCGACCCGCGCAAACCGCTCTCCTTCTTATAAGTGCGGTAAACCTTCGTCAGCCCGCGCGCCTCGATCGTCGCCATCCCGCAATCAACCCGGAGACCTCCCCACTGGCAAGGCCTCGCAACGTGGCGCGGGCATCCCTGCCTGCGAGAAATAAAGCAAAGCCACGAACCGAACCTAACCATCTCCCTCCGCCAAGCCCCTCGATTTGTCACAGCATCGCCGCGCTCACTCACCGGCCGCGTGCGATTTCCTCCAAACCCGAGCCAATCACCAAAACCGACAGCCCGATTTGTCGCAAACCCACCGCGATTTGGCGGAAGTTCAGTGCGCCGAACCAAGCACCCTTGTAAGACCTCCCGCCGCGCAGCGCCTTCCCGAAAGACAGAATGAACACGATTCACAAAATGAATGGGTCTTTCTGGCTTTCAAGTTTGCCCTTCCCGCAAAGCTAACCCACAGCTCCACTTTCCCGCTTCCCTCTTCCTCCTTTCTCGGATAATCTTCCCCCATGTCCACCAATCCTTCCTCCTCCGCGCCAGCGCCGAAAAAACAAACCGCCGGCCCGGCCGTCGACGCCTGAGGCGACATCGACGTCGGTGGCACAACCCCATGAGCCCCGGCCCGCGCGCCCTCTTCAAGCTCCCCGTCGGCCGTCCCTTCACCGGCTAGGAGAAATAGCCCGCTACCGGGTTTACCCGAACAACTCGTTAGGTATAAAATGACATCCGCCCTTCCACTCCGAACGGCGCGCGTCCTCGTTCGCAGTCGCTCATCTTGTTCTCGTTAGATGCTTACGCTACATCGTATCAGAAGGTTTTTACATTTACTATCCTACTAGCCTATGTGCCGGCTTCGCAGGCAGCAGTACGATCAGGTTTCGCCGGCTCTGCTCGCCTACAATCGCGAGTTTCGAACTCGCGCACCGCATGTTGGTTGCAGTTAGCCTCAACGCGCGCTAGTGAGCTGGCTCTTGAGAGCGTGTAGGTGGAGTTCAGATTCTCCCAAGCGGCCTTATCACGAAGGCGGCTTTGCATCAGCGCTACGCGGACTTCCGAGCGGAAGCTTGAGAAGCGAATCGAGGTTTCGAATATTCGCACCCAGAAATCGAAAATTCCTTTAGAGACAGAAAATACCGACACAGAGCAGCCGAATATTGATTCTGAGCGCTCGAATATCGGATCAAAGACAGCAAATTTTCGGTTAGGTTGAAAGCGATCTCGACATAAGCTGAGTATATTCAGCTGGTTATACAAACTCAGCAAAGATTCCCAGTCCGTTTCGTTTTGACACATTTCGAGAATCCTACGAGCGCCCGCTGCTGATCCGCGACCTGTTAGAGCCTATGCAATGAAAGAATTGGCGCAGGCATGCCTTTTCGTCGTGGCGACTGCAACGATGCAGGGTGGAACAGACCGTTCGGTCAGCAGCATCACATCTTTACAGCAAGGATGGTATGCCGAGCGGGAGTTCAACCTCCAAGCGTGGGGAACCTACGCGTTCCCCGCGAACAGTTATAGAATCGAGGATCGCTACCTGGCGGCTGATCACGCCTGGGGCGGGGGGACTGGCAGCGAAATATTTCTTCGACCGTTATATTGGCCTCGGACTAGAAGGATATGCCCTTTCAGCGATGCAATCAGTCACGCAGCCCTCCTTCTTCGCGAATGACAACCCGTCCGACTTACCGTGATAACCGGGTAGTTGGGGCTGGAATGGCTACCCTTACTTTACGGCTACCACTCGGTTCTTCCCGATTCGCGCCTTACGCTTTTTTTGGCGGTGGTGCAATTATGGGCGGTGGACAGCACCTTTCTTCTGAAGCAATCTCACTCCTCGGAAAACCGCCGGGGACGAATCCCCTTCGGACGTTCTTTTCCGATAGTAAGACCCAGGCGATCGGGGAATTAGGTGGCCGATTGGAGATACGGGTAACACCACGTATTGGCGTAGTAAACGAGTTTAGTTGGAATGTAGTTAACGGCCCGGAGAATGACTTCGGCATGTTCCGCAGCGGGCTGAATTTCGCGTTTTAACTCAGCCGTAAACGCGTGCCACGCTCGGCGTATTTGCTGACGAAGGACGCGGTTCCCTCCGATTTGCGTGTTCGCCGTAAGCGAGTCGGTTTCAGCCTGTTCGCGTATCGGGGCAAGCGCGAGCCTGAACAAGTGGTTAGGCCGATCGGATGAAGCCTTTTCTCGTTACCCTACTTGTTAGTGGAAGTCATTGTCGTGGCCTTGGGATTCGCCATCGCCTTTGGCGCACCAGGTGAATGAGGTCTATTATCAGATCTAGTAACAATTCATTTTCTCCCTTTTAGTTTTTGATGTTTCCCCTTATCTTGCAGGCACGTGACGACTGAGCTTCGATTCCTGGCGGCGAGTGTTATACTTGGTCTTTTGCACCTGGTCGCGGACTCGCATCTTATAAGCTTCCAATACGGATATCGGTGGACGGCTAGCAGCCGCGAGCAGCCCGTCCCGCCGCTGCAGGGTGTGGCTAACCGGGTGGACCAGGCTTATACCAATTTCATGGAAACATTTCCGTTCTTCGCCGCGGTCCTCCTCGCAGCACATTTCGCTGATCGTCATGGCGCGCTTACTTTGTGGGGGGCGCAGCTCTACTTCTGGGGACGAGTCGGTTACGTGTTAGCTGCGGCCGCTGGATATGGGCTGGTGCGTTCGGTAGTGTTTTTCAACACGGCGTTGTTAGGCATCGTGCTCTTCCTCATCGCACTGTTACGCTAGAATGAGCGGATCGTTAGTAAGTGGATTCGTGTTAGTTGACTTAAACACTCTTTTTTCGGTTTCCCGGAATCGCTCGTGATATTGAGGTTTGGTGCGCTACGTTGTTTTAATGGCAGCAACAGTTCTATGCGTGGGATGTGGCGCGCGGGTTCCTGATCTTGCGGGAGCGGTTCATCGCTACATGGAGGCGGCGCCTGGTTGTTGGGCAGCTTATGGAGAGCTACTGGCGCGGGAGTATGGCGAGGTGAGCTTCGCGGCGGCCCATCGACTAACGGTCGATAGTTATGCGGTCCAACATCCCGGGCAACCTTCGCCGCAGAGTATCCAGTCGGTCGCTCTGCATTTAATTAGTCTTTCGCTGGTGCTGGAACATGGCGCGACGATGAGGCAGGCAACCGCGGCGCTTCAGCAGGGCAGCCGCGGAAAGAGTCACTTTATCTGGCTTGATCCGCCGGAGGAGCGGGGCTCGGTTACGGTTCTGGAAGTTCTCGCGGCCAATACGCCGGAACTACACGTGGCGCGGGTTTGGGACTGGGCGCGAGTTACTTTGGCCGCCTGGTTGCCGCATCACGAGAAGATCGAGTCTTGGATTCGAAAGCTATCGCTATTACCCCTGCACGAGGGTTAAGCCGACTTATTAAGACCGGGCGTGGGTCGGGATTGAAGTTGGCATGAAGAAGTTCCTAGCTCACGCCGCGCTCGGTTGCGCTTGCGCCGGCTTTTTCTTCAAGAGCGGGAGCACTTTTTCAACCAGCGCCTCGGCGGTAAGGCCGTGTTTTTTGCGCAGGATGGGAATGGTCCCGTGTTCGATGAATTGATCGGGCCAACCGATGCGAACAACGGGCGTGTGAATTCCTTGGGAATACAAATGCTCCATGACTCCGCAGCCAAAACCGTTGTGCAGAACGTGGTCTTCCAGGGTGCAAAGCACTTCGCAGCCGCGCGCGAAAAACTCCAGCGTGCCGGTGTCGAGCGGCTTGATCCAGCGCGGATTGATCAGCGCGACGGAGACACCTTTGGCTTCGAGAAGCTTGGCCGCCTCCTGCGCGATTTCGAACATATTACCGAGACCGAAAATCGCGACCTCGCGTCCGTGTTGCACAACTTCAGCTTTACCGATCTCGAGCAACTTGGGCGCGGCTTTTGGTTGCGCACCGGTGCCGGCGCCGCGCGGGTAACGCATGGCAATCGGCCCGGAAGTGTAATTCGCCATCGTCCAAAGCATGTCGCAAAACTCGTCCTCATCCTTCGGCTGCATGTGGACGATATTCGGCACATGACGCAAGTAACCAATATCGAACAAACCGTGATGGGTCGGGCCGTCGTCGCCACTTAATCCAGCGCGATCCATGCAAAGCGAGACGTTTAAGTTCTGCAACGCCATGTCATGAATGATCATGTCGTAAGCGCGCTGCATGAAGGTTGAGTAGATGG
The DNA here is from genome assembly GCA_964235895.1 of uncultured Chthoniobacterales bacterium. GTDB lineage: Bacteria > Verrucomicrobiota > Verrucomicrobiia > Chthoniobacterales > UBA10450 > JACCTI01. The sequence continues at coordinate 10,423 of CAXSCV010000068.1, read as the reverse complement.
TGAGAAACGGCTTAAGACCTTGCGTGGCCAGGCCGCAGGCGAAGAGTGCCGCGTGTTCTTCCGCGATGCCCACGTCGTAGTAACGGTCGGGATGTTGCGCCTGAAAATGCACCAGGCCGGTGCCCGTGGGCATGGCCGCGGTGATGGCGACGATGTTCTTGTTCGAGTCGGCAAATTTCGCGAGCGTCTTGCCTAACAACTCCGAGTAAGTCGGCGTGCCGCCCGGCGCGGTTTCGCCGGTATCCGCGGCAAATTTTCCAAGCCCATGAAACTTATCCGGCTTGGCGATGGCCGGTTCGTAGCCTTTGCCTTTCTTGGTCAGAATGTGCAGGAGCACCGGCTCGTCCTGCGTTTTCAAGAACTCGAAAGTCTTGATCAGCAAAGGAATGTCGTGGCCGTCGATCGGTCCGTAATAACGCAGGCCGAGTTCTTCGAAGATCACGCTGGGCACGAGCAAATTCTTTACGCCTTCCTCAAATTTGTGCGCGAGATGCACGACGGTTTTGCCCGCAATCGCTTCCACGAAACGGCGCGCCTTATCGTGTAATCCCGCGTAAGTCGGGCTCGCCACGATGTTGTTCAAATACGACGCGATTGCGCCGACGTTTTTCGCGATGGACCATTCGTTGTCGTTCAGCACGACGATGAATTTCTTCGTCTGCGACTTGGCGTTGTTCAACGCTTCGTAACTGATGCCGCAAGTGAAGGCGGCGTCGCCCGCGACCACGACGACGTTCTCATCGCCACCGCGCAAATCGCGCCCGACCGCCATTCCGAGACCAGCGGAAAGCGCCGTGCCCGCATGACCCGCGCCGTAGCAATCGTGCTCCGATTCCGTGCGCAAAAGAAATCCGTTCAGTCCCTCGTATTGCCGCATCGTGCCGATGCGATCGAGCCGGCCGGTGAACATTTTGTGGACGTAACCCTGATGACTCACGTCGAAGACGAACTTGTCGTTAGGCGTATTGAAGACGCGATGGAGCGCGATCGTTAGCTCAACCACGCCGAGGTTCGGGCCGAGGTGGCCGCCGGTCTTCGAAAGCGCGCTGACCAACTCATCGCGAACTTCCTGCGCGAGCTGCGGGAGGTCTTGTTCCTTGAGCGCTTTGACGTCCGCGGGCGAACGAATTCCCTGCAGCAAATTGCGGCCGGTTGCGCCCTTAGAAGAGTCTGACTTCGTCATTTTCGGTTTCTCCTTTTTCCGTCGTCGGCGCGGCTGTCGGGCCCGCGTCTGCTTTCGCTTCGAACTCTTTCACTACGGGTTTGCCGGCATGATCGCGGGTTATTATTTCTATTCGTTGCTCCGCGCTCGAGAGACGTTCCTGGCAAATTTTTACCAGCTTCATTCCTTCTTCGTAGCGCACGATCAGTTCCTCCAGCATTATCTTGCCGGATTCCATCTGCTCGACGATCGCCTCGAGGCGATCCATGGCTGCTTCGAAGTTCAGCTCGGCGCTGAGCTTTTTGGCAGGGGGAGACATAGAAAAGTTTAGAATTAATTAGCACACGGCTCGGGATTAAAAAGCGCGACTTCGCGGCTCGGAGATTGTTCCATGAGCGTGAATCGTTCCGGCTGCTCCCGAAAACTTGAGCGTCGCGCGGTTTGGTTCCTGCTCATTTTTAACGCACAATCCTTTGCCGTCTCGAATTGTTCGAGCCTCTCCCGCGGCAACGATTCCGATCAATGAAAAATTTCTATCAACGCGCGGGAGTCGTGGCCTTGGCCGCTGGCATTTTTTGCCTGGGTGCGATGCCGGTGCGGGCGACTTCGAACGTGGCCAACATTTCCACGCGCATGGTGGTCGAGACTGGCGACAACGTGTTGATCAGCGGTTTCATCATCAACGGCACCGGCTCGAAAAATGTCATGGTTCGCGCGATCGGTCCGTCGCTTCCCGTGCCGGGCGCGCTGGTCGATCCGATTCTCGAATTGCACGATGGCACAGGCCGCATCATCGCGACGAACGACAACTGGCGCGCGACGCAACAGGACGCAATCATGGCCGCGGGCCTTGCGCCGGCGAGCGATTTCGATTCCGCGATTATCGCGAATCTGCCCACGGGAAGTTACACCGCGGTCGTCCGTGGAGTGAACGACGCCACCGGTGTTGGCCTGGTGGAAGTTTACGATCTCGATGGCGCGAACCCGACCGCGCGACTCGCGAATATTTCGGCTCGCGGAAATGTGCTTACCGGCGACAACGTGATGATCGGCGGCTTCATCGTTCACGGCGATACCGTCAAGAAAATGCTCGTGCGCGTGGATGGTCCGACCCTGAGTTTGAATGGCGCGCCGATCGATGGCCGGCTGCAGGATCCGACGCTGGAGTTGTATAATAGCGACGGCCAGTTGGTCATGCAGAACGACGACTGGACGAGCACGCAAGCGGCCGAGATCGCTGCCAGCATGCTCGCGCCGAGCGATGATCGCGAGCCCGCTCTGATCGCGGATTTGTCGCCAGGCAATTACACCGCGATCGCGCGCGGCAAAGACAACAGCACCGGCATCGCGTTGATCGAGATGTACGATCTCGACCAGCCGCCGCAGACCGACGGCTCGACGCTTTATCTCGCGCAACTTCGTCCGCCAGCCGGCGTCGTCTCGGGCGGTTCCGGAACTTCCACGTTGCGCATGTCGGAAAGCGAAACGTCCGCGGTGGTTCATTTCGAATTTTCCAATCTCTCGTCGCCGGTCACGGGCATCGCGATTTACAGCCTCGGTTCCGGCGGGCAACTCGGCCAGTTGCTCTACGATGTCTCCGCTTCCTCCGCGCAGCCGGATGGTTCGTATAATTGGAACTTCGTGCCGCGCGGCACTTTCTCAGTCGCGGATATCGTCGCCGCGATCAAAGCCGGTCAGGTCGCATTCGTCATTCAAACTTCCGCGCATCCTTCCGGCGAATTGGTCGGCGCTTACAATCTCTCCAGCGGTGGCCAGGCTGCGCCGGTGCCGACTCCCGCGCCGCCGCTTGCTTCCGGAACTCCGAGCCCGACGGACGCGGGCCGTTTTCTTTCGCAGGCAACTTTCGGCGGGACCGATGCGTTGATCTCACAAGTCGAGAGCCAGGGATTCAGCGCGTTTCTCGATCAACAATTCGCCGCGCCGAGTTCGTCGCACATGGCTTTCGTCGATGCCACCGGCGTGAATCCGCCGACCATTCTGCAAACGACCGACGCCTGGTGGACTTATGCGATCAGCGCGCCGGACCAGTTACGGCAACGCGTCGCGTTCGCCCTGAGCGAGATCATGGTCGTCGGCAACACCACTGGAAATCTCGGCAACAAAGTCGGCGCGCTCCCGACTTACATGGACGTGCTGGTGCGCGACGCGTTCGGAAATTTTCGGCAACTGCTCGAGGACGTCACGCTTAACCCGGCCATGGGCGCGTATCTCAACATGTTGAAAAACGATAAGGGCAATCCTGCCTTGGGGACTTTGCCTAACGAGAACTACGCGCGCGAATTGATGCAGCTCTTTTCCATCGGCCTTTACGATCTCAACCTCGACGGCAGCCTGACTTTGAATGCGAGCGGCTTGCCCATTCCGACGTACAATCAGGACGCTATTCTCGGCACCGCCGCCGTCCTGACCGGCTGGACTTATAACCAAAGCGGGCCGCCTTATGTTTTCAATCCGACTCCGGATTGGCGGAACCCGATGGTCAACGTCGCAAGTCATCATTCAACCGACGCGAAAACGATTTTGAATGGCGTCACGCTTCCGGCCGGCCAGAGCGCGGCGCAGGATTTGAAGGACACGCTCGATGATATTTTCAATCATCCGAACGTCGGACCGTTCGTTAGCCGGCAACTCATTCAACGCTTGGTCACGAGCAATCCGAGTCCGGGTTATATTTACCGTGTCGCTTCTGTTTTTAACAACAACGGCCAGGGAGTTCGCGGCGATCTGCAGGCGGTCGTGCGCGCGATCTTGATGGATTACGACGCGCGCGGCGCCGCGAAAACAGCGCAGGGCGCGGGCAAGGAACGCGAACCGGTTTTGCGCCTAACGAATCTTCTGCGCGCTTATGGCGCGAGTTCGCCGGATGGAAAATTTCAAGTGCGCGGCGCAAACGCGGCCTTCGATGAAGAAGAGTTTCATTCGCCGACCGTTTTCAATTTCTTCTCGCCGGAATATTCCGCGCCGGGCGCAATTGCGTCCGCGGGTTTGAAGAGTCCCGAGTTCCAGATCACCACCGACACGACCGTCATCACCGCGGCGAACTTTCTCCGCGGCGCGTTGTACGGAAGCCTCGGACCCGCGGGAAACAAGATCACCTTAAACCTGACTAACGAGCAATCGCTCGCGGCCAATCCCTCGCAACTCGTCGATCATCTCAACAGCTTGCTCATGGCCAGCAGCATGTCCGCGCAAATGCGCAGCACTTTGGTCAACGCGATCACACAAATCCCCGCGAGCAATTCCCTCGAGCGCGTGCGCACCGCACTTTACCTGGTCGTGAACTCGCCCGAATTCGTCATCGAGAAGTAGTATGTATTCGCCCACTCGCCGCACCTTCCTTCGCCAAACTGCCTGCGCCGCGCTCGGCGCGAGCGGATTGCTCAACACCATTTTCGACCTGCGCAAACTGAGCGCCGCCACTGCTGGCACGACCGGAGATTATCGCGCGCTCGTCTGCTTGTTTCTTTACGGCGGGAACGACGCCAACAACGTGATCGTGCCTAACGACAGCAGCGGCTACGGCGCTTATGCGACCGCGCGCGGGAGTCTGGCCATTCCGCAATCGTCTCTCTTGCCGCTGACTTTTCAGGACGGCGACCCGCGCTCATTTGGTTTTCATCCGAACCTGGCCGAGTTGCAGGCGCTTTTTAATCAGGGCAAACTTGGCTTGGTCGCGAATGTCGGCACGCTCGTCGCGCCGGTTACTCGCACGCAATATCTGGCCGGTGGCGCGGCCGTTCCGCCGCAGCTTTTTTCGCACGCCGACCAATCGGTCCAGTGGCAAACCTCCGTCCCGGATCAACCCGCGCGCACCGGCTGGGGTGGACGCGCGGCCGATCTTTTGCAGTCGTTGAACTCCGGCTCGCAGGTTTCGCTTTCCATTTCCATTGCCGGCACGAACACCTTCGAAGTCGGCAACACCGTCATTCCTTATCAGGTTTCACCGAACGGCACGGTCGGTCTGGCCGGATTCGATGGCACCGCGAATGCGAACATTCGCTTGCAGGCTTTCAAGGATTTAATCAACGCGCCGCAATCGAATTTGTTCGCGCAAGCGTATGCCGACACGGTCACGCGTTCGATGGCGAACAACGATCTCCTAACGAGTGCGCTCGCCACCGCGCCGGCTTTGCAAACGACCTTTCCCGCGACTGCGCTCGGCTCGCAGCTCAATATGGTCGCGCGACTCATCTCCGCGCGCGATTCGCTAAACATGCGACGGCAAATTTTCTTCTGCGCGGTGCAAGGTTACGACACACACGGCGATCAACTGGCCGCGCAAGGCGATCTCTTCACCGAGCTGAGCCAAAGTTTGAACGCCTTCCATTCCGCGACGAACGAGCTCAACGTCGCCGATCAGGTTACCAGCTTCACCGCGTCGGATTTCGGTCGCACTTTTCCGACGAACGGCGACGGCTCCGATCACGGTTGGGGCAGTCATCAGTTTGTTCTCGGTGGCGCTGTCCGCGGCGGACGTTTGTTCGGAACCTTCCCGACGCTCGCGGTCAACGGACCCGATGACACCGGCCGCGGTCGCTGGATTCCGACGACTTCGGTTGATGAATTTTCCGCGACCCTTGCAACGTGGTTCGGCGTTAGCGCATCCGATCTGCCGACGGTCCTGCCGAACATCGGACGCTTCGCTAATCCGAACCTCGGCATCTTCGCCTAACCAGCACTCGTTAGGCGCGGAATGCTGCTTGCGCAGGCCGGAAGCGAGCGCTAACTCCGGCGAATGGCGCTCAGCAAAGGTTGGCTGCTTAAACAAGACGCGCGACATCGCATGGCCATCGCGCTCGCCATCGCGACGACCGTTTGGTGTAGCTTGAATCATCGCGCGCTGCGCCCGACGCAATCGATCGCGACCTGGGATTCCTTCGCCCTTTCCGTTCTTGCGTTGGCCTGGCTCACGATCGTTTTTACGCCGCAGAAAAGTTTGCGCTCGCGCGCGCAGGCGCAGGATTTCAGCCGCACGCTCATCTTCATTTTCGTGGTCGCCGCGGCCTGTGCCGGCTTGTTTGCGGTCGGCTTTCTTTTTTACACGAACAAGAATTCGAACGACACGCACGTTGGCTGGCATCTCGCGCTCAGTCTGCTCGCCATCATCCTCGCGTGGTCGTTAGTCCACACCGTTTTCGGTTTGCGCTACGCGCACAAATTCTACGGCGACGATGACGATCCCGAGACGAACAAACGCGCGGGCGGCTTGCAATTTCCGGGCGATCGTCCGCCCGATTACATGGACTTCGCCTATTTCGCTTTCGTTATCGGCATGACCTTTCAGGTCTCGGATGTGCAAATTGCCACCCGTAGTTTTCGTCAGCTCGTGCTCGTGCACAGCGTCTTATCTTTCGCTTTTAATACCGTGATTCTGGCGCTGACCGTGAACACGGTTTCGTCGCTGCTCTAGCGCGGGACCGCGGCGCGCGCCGCTGGTGGCACATCGACTGCTAATTGCTCAGCAGCAGCGATGATGACGTTCTCGAAAAAAATCCTCCTGGTGGATTACGAACCGCACGTCGTGGTCGCGCTCAAGAATGCACTCGCGCAAACCGGCCAATATCAGTTCAAACACGAAGGCGAGATCCGGCAAGTGGTCAACGCCGCGAAGTGGTTTCAGCCGGATTTGATTCTCTTCGATATCAACATCATCACGCCCGCGGGCGAATTCGTCGCGCGGCAATGGCAAACCGAACCGGCCTTTCAGGAAACGCCGTTGGTTTTTTTGTCGGTCGATGACTCGTTAGGCAACGTCATCGTTTCCGGCCGCACCTTTAACGGCTACAGTTTTTTGGCGAATCCGATCGGCCTCGGTGAGTTCGCGCGTTACGTGGCGGAATTGGTTAGGCCGCCCGCGCCGAAAAGACGCGAGCAAAACAAAAAACTTGTCCGAAACGGTCGCGCTCAGCCGATCGCCTGCCGATAAGCGGTCGCGTCTTTCAGCTTTTTCGCGTCGTCGGGCGAATCCATTTTCAGGACAAAAATCCAGCCTTCGCCGAACGGATCGGTGTTCACTAAAGCTGGATTAGCCGAGAGCGCTTCGTTCGCTTCCACCACTTCGCCTTTGATCGGCGCATAAATATCGCTGGCCGCTTTGACCGATTCCACGACAGCGATTTGCCCGCGCGCATCTACTTTCGTTCCGATTTTCGGCAGCTCGACATAGACGACATCGGTCAACTCCGCTTGCGCGTGATCGGTGATGCCGACGCGCGCGTTCTCGCCTTCTATGCGAACCCATTCGTGCGACTCGGTGTAGTAAAGATCGTCCGGAACGTTGCTCATGATTTTTTGTAGAATGGTTTCTTTTCGATAACAGCAGGAAATTTTTGCCCGCGAATTTCGATCTCGAGTTCGCTCCCAATTTTCGCCTGCGCCGCCGGCACGTAAGCCATGCCGATGCCTTGATTCAAGCTCGGCGAAAGCGTCCCGCTGGTCACTTCCGCGACCTGGGTTCCATCGGCCCAGACCGAGTAATGCGGACGCGGCGGCGGACCTTTCGTTTTCATTTTGAACGGAACCAGTTTGCGGGTCGCGCCGTTCGCTTTGATTTGCGCGAGCGGTTCGCGGCCGACGAAATCGCCCTTGTTCAAATCGACAAAAAAACCGAGACCCGCTTCGAGCGGATTGTGCGCCGGCGTGAGGTCATTGCCATTCAGCGGATAGCACATTTCGAGGCGCAAGGTGTCGCGCGCGCCGAGTCCGCAGGGACGAATGCCTAACGACTGGCCTTTCGCGAGAATTTCATTCCAGATGGTCGCCGCATCCGCCGCCGGAAAGAAAACTTCCACGCCGTCTTCGCCGGTGTAACCAGTGCGCGCGATCGTCAGGTTGATCCCGAGAAAATCGAAATCCTTGATTTCATTTCGCGCCGGCAACTCGATCTCGCGTCGAAAAAGGTTGCGAAAAAGTTCGACCACTTTCGGTCCTTGAATTGCCAGCCCGCCGAAGTCCGCGCTGCGATTCGTAAGGCGAATATCCTCCTCGAGATGCGATTGCAGCCAGCCGAAATCTTCCTCGGTGCGCGAGGCATTCACGACTAAAAGAAATTGCTCCGCGCAGGTGCGATAAACGATCAGGTCATCGATGATCCCGCCGTTTTCGTTTAGCAAAAAAGTGTATTGGCCGGTACCGACTTCGAGCTTTTCGACATTGTTCGTCAGCATGCGATTGAGCCATTTCGCGACCGGCGCGCCGGTGGCGATGAACTGCCCCATGTGCGAAATATCGAAGACGCCAACGGCATTTCGCACCGCCTGATGCTCCTCGCTGATGCTGGTGTATTGCACCGGCATGAGCCAGCCGCCGAACGGAATAATTTTCGCGCCGGCGCGTTGATGTTCCTCGAAAAGCGGAGTGGTTTTGGCGGCGGCGTCGCTCACGCGGCTGAAGCTAGAGAGCGCACTTTGCGGCGTCAATCACCGCCGGCCGCGTGGAACCACGGCCGATCTTCGATACGAACTGTTTAAGCAATGACCCTGCTGGATAAACTCGAACGCCACATTGGTTTCATCGCGATTCCCGGTTTGATCCGCATCGTCGTGACCTTCAACGTGCTCGTCTTCGGCCTCGTTCTCTTGACCAGTCCGGGCGCTGATCAACCGGGCTTCGATTCTTATCTCACGCTCAATATGGCGCGCGTCCGGGCCGGCGAAGTTTGGCGATTAGTCACATACATTTTCGTTCCGCAAACGCAGCACTTTCTCTTCGTCGCCATGGCCCTCTGGTTTTTGTGGTTCATCGGCGAACGCCTCGAGCAGGCCTGGGGCGCTTTTCGCCTAACGATCTATGTTTTGATCGGCATGATCGGCACCACCTTCGCGGCGATTTTCGGCGGCAGCCAATTCTCCAGCGTCATGCTCTTCACCACTTTGTTTTTCGCCTTCGCCCACTTTTATCCGGAAGAAATCATCTACGTTCTTTTCATCCTGCCGCTGAAAGTGAAATGGCTCGCCTGGATTTACGCAGCCTTTTTGCTGATGGGTTTTGCGGCCAACTCCGCTTCCTATCGCTTCGGAATGATCGCGGCCTTCAGCAATTACTTCCTCTTCTTCGGACCGGAAGCTTGGCAGCAATTTCGGCATCGCAACGATGTGGCCGCGCGCCGGAAACGTTTCGAAGTGCAATCAGCGCAAAGCGAAACGGAACCGTTGCATCGTTGCGCAAACTGCGGCGCAACCGAGCGCAGCAATCCCGATCTCGAATTCCGCGTCGCGCGCGACGGCGAAGAATATTGCCTGCCACATTTGCCGAGCGCCGCGCCAGTCGCGCACTGAATCAGTCGACGCACTTCACGCGCGTGCATCGGCTTGACCCTCATCCTCTCGCTGCCGAAACTGCCCCTCCGATGACCGAGAACAACAACGGCGCTCTCATTCCCGAGCAAGGATGGCATTGCCTGCATTTGTTTTACCGCATCGAGTTCGGCCAATGGCAACTCCTCGACGGCGAAGAGCAGCGCGCGGCCAAGACGCGGCTCTCGTCGCTCGTGCAGGAAGTGCGCGCGCTCGAACAAACGCAATTGCTCACCATGAGCGTGGTCACGCCGAAAGCGGATCTCGCTTTCATGTTAATCACGCCCGATTTGCATGTGGCCAATCGCATCGAGAAACAGCTCAGTCTCGCGCTCGGCCCCGATGTGCTCGTGCCGGTTTACAGCTATTACTCGTTAACCGAAGAGAGCGAATACCAAACCGCGCCGGAAGAGTACGCCGCGATCCTCGAGCGCGAACAAAACGTCGCCGCCGGCTCGGACGAATTCGGCAAATCCATGGCCGCCTTCGAGGAGCGGATGAAACATTATCGACACGAGCGCGTCTATCCGACGCTGCCGGATTGGCCGGTCGTCTCCTTCTATAATATGAGCAAGCGCCGCGGCGAATCGCGCAACTGGTATGCGCTCCCGTTTGAAGATCGGCGCAAATTGATGCTCGGCCACGGCGCAGTCGGTCGGCAATACGCCGGCAAAGTAAAACAGCTCATCACCGGCTCGACCGGCCTTGACGATGCCGAATGGGGCGTGACGCTTTTTGCGCGCGACACTTTCCAGATTAAAGCCATCGTCTACCAAATGCGCTTCGACGCCGTCAGCGCGGAGTACGCGGATTTCGGTGAATTTTATATCGCGCTGCAACTGCCGCTCGACGAGCTGTTCCGCCGCCTCCAGCTTTGATCCCGGCGCAACAGGATGGGTGGCAGAGTGGTCTAATGCGCACGCCTGGAAAGCGTGTTTGCCGCAAG
>CAXSCV010000067.1:12447-17201 GCA_964235895.1 uncultured Chthoniobacterales bacterium | reverse complement strand
TCACTCCGTGACATCGCTACAGCGGAAAATAAAAACTCCAAGATGTCCAATAGTTGGCGACTTTTCGCACGGCTACGGCAGAAACTCCGACAAACGGTCCCCATTTTCGAAACCAGGGCTTTTTTCTTAAGAACCAAAGGACAGAAAATGCCAGAATCGAGATCAGATTGAGCCTGAGCCAAGGCAATACCGCTTGATAATGCGTTATCCAAAGGAATGTCCCCCAAGCTGAATCAACCAGCAGAAGAATTAAGACTGCTCCATAAAACGGACCCCAAGGCTGAACGCTTCATCCAGACCGTCACCCGCGAGTGGGCTTATGCTCGGCTTAATCACTCCAGCTCTCACCGCGCGACCTTTCTTCCCTACTACCTTCATGACTATAACTTCCACCGCCCTCACTCTGCTTTGCAATTCTTTACCTCCTATCTCTAGACTCCCAAAACTGCGGACAACCTCTTGAGGTACAACAGTTAGGCCTTCGGATTGACCCCACTCGAATGGCCTACCTCACCCGAACATCACGCTCAATGAGCGCAGCCAGCCGTTCAAGGTCAAGTTGCGGCCCAGGCCGGCCAATAGATTTCAGGCCACTGCCATAGCTCAGCCTTGTTCCCTCGCGTCCATAATCCAACCGAATCCCGAAATCCGATTGCTCTACCTTATCAAGCACCTTGCAGCCCCTCCTCACGGGACAGTCTTAAGAGGCCATAAAGATCCGCCGCACGGTAGTTGGTCATGAACAAGGAAGTGGCCGGTGCAAAATCGGCGCCGTCACCAAGGATCAGGCGATTCGTCCCTGTTGCGGATACGCTGGGGGTCGCAGAAGCGCCCCATCGAGCACGCTAAAGATCGCGAGGAACACCGGCTTTCAGCCTGTGCGGGTGGCGGGCTTTCAGCTCGCTGTTTCTATATTTCACGACGGCCATCACCGGGCAGAATGCCCGGTGGCCGCACAGGCTGAAAGCCTGTGTTCCGTTACTCATAACGTAGCGTGACCATCGGATCGGTTTTCGTCGCCCGACGCTGGGGAATGTAGCTGGTGAGCAACGTTGCCGCATCTAACAAGAAGACTAGCGCTGCGTAAGTTAGGAGATCGGTCGCGCCGACGCCATTAAAGCAGACTCGCGAGCAAACGCTCGGCCGCGAAGGCGGCGATCAAAGCCAATCGTTAGGCCAACGCGGCCACGCTTAAGCCTTGTCGCAAAATCATCCCGAGTATCTCGCCGCGCTGCGCGCTGAGGGCGCGGCGAATGCCGATCCTCACGCATTCATTTGCGTGAAGCTGTAGGCGATCACCCGTAACTTCCGATGACCGCGAGCAATCGCGACCGTTGCGAAGAGATTAAGTAGAAGCACATTGAAACGCGGTTGTGCCAGGACCTTGCCGGTCAAGGATTGGAGCGACGGCTTGGCAAAACGGAAATGCAACTTGCCCACAGCGCCACCAGGACAGCCGCGCGCTTATTCATGACGCAACGCTTCCATGGGATCGACGCGCATCGCCCGGCGCGCCGGTATGCAGCTAGCGGCAAGCGCGGCGACGAGGAGCAACGTGACGACCGCACCGTAGGTGAAAAAGTCGGTCGTGCCGACGCCGTAAAGCATCGAGCGAAGGATTCGCGTGGCAGCGAGCGAGACGAGAATTCCCGCGCCAATTCCGAGGCCGACCAGAACAAAACTTTTGCGCAAGACGAGCCGCAGCATGTCTCCGCGTTGCGCGCCGAGAGCCATGCGAATGCCGATTTCCGTGGTCCGCTGCGCCGTCAGATAAGCCATGATTCCGTAGAGGCCGACCATGGCGAGGATGAGCGCGGCACCAGCGAAAAGCCCGAGCATAACCATGCTGAAACGGCGATTATCGAGCGAGGAGGCGACGACTTGCCGCAGCGTCTCGAACTTCATCGGCATCTCGGGATCGAGCGCACGCGCTTCGCGGCGCATCGCACTCGTTAGGCTGGCAGCGTCGAGCGAGCCGCGCGCGACAATGGAAAATTCGCCGGTCGCGTTTGGTCGCTGGAAATAGTCTGTGTAAACCGTGGGCCGCGCCTCGCGCTCCAATCCCTCATCGTGCACGTCGCCGACGATGCCGACGATGTTCAACAAATGCAGATCGCCGTCCATGTTGCCGTATTGGATTTGTTTGCCGATCGTTTCCTCGTTAGGCCAAAAACGGCGCGCGAACGATTGACTAACGACGGCGACATGTGGCGAATCCGGTCCGTCGCTCTCTTGGAAAACGCGGCCGCTAATTAACGGAATTCCCATGGTGGCGAAATAACCGGCGCTGGCCGCGCGGTAATCCGCATCGCGCGCGCGTTCGTTAGGCGGAAGGGCGTCCAACTGCCGGACAAGTTCCGCCATCGTCTCCGCCGGTTTGCCGCCGCGTTGCTCGAGGAAAGTTCCATTTGCGCCGTTGCCGCTCAGCGGAAGCGCGTTCACCGCGCCGACATTAGTCACGCCGGGCGAGCCTGCGATTCGTTCGATAAGTTCGTGATAAAACTGCGCAAGCTGGCGCGCGGCTGTCGCCCCTTCCGGTGAGGAACGCGAGACAGTCATCGCGATCGCGCTTTCGGTTTTGAATCCGGGATTCACTTCCAGCAGCCTCTGAAAACTGCGGCCGAGCAAACCGGCGCCGACCAACAGCAGGAGCGTCAACGCCACTTGCACGATGATCAGCGTGTTTCGCAAACGCGACTGCGATCGGCCAGTCGTGGTGCTCCGACCGGCTTCTTGTAAGTCGTTTTGCAATTGCCGGCCAAACGCGTGCAGCGCCGGAACAAATCCGAGCGCGACCCCGACCAGCAACGAAATCGTCACCGCGAAAATGAGCACTCTTAGATCAACGCCGATCGCACCGACGTGCGGCAAATTTCCGTGATACGAACCAACGATCAGATCGACGCCCCAATAGGCGAGGAGCACGCCTGCGGCGCCTGCGATTAGCGTCAGCACGACCGATTCAGTGACGAATTGACGAATCAATCGAGCACGCGACGCGCCGAGGGCTGCGCGTAAAGCGATCTCTTTGCGACGAACGGCCGCGCGCAGAAGCAAAAGATTCGCGGCGTTCGAAAAGGCGATGAGGAGCAACAAGCCGACCGCGCCGCACAAGACAAAGAGAATGCCGCGAACGTCGCGGACAAAACGCTCGCGCAGCGGTGTCAGGCCGAAACTGAAGGCATCGGTCTGGTTGCCGTACTCGCGCTTGAGTTGGTGGCCGATGGAGGCGAGCTCTGCTTGTGCTAGCTCTGGAGAGACGCCGTCCCGCAAACGCGCCACCACGTTCCAATTATGCGCCGTGCGCGATGGCGTCGGCGGGTAAATCGAGGCGGGAAACCAGACGTCGACCCCCTGCGGAAACTCCAGCCCGGGCGGGAGGACGCCGATGATTTCGAAGGTGTGATCTTCGAGCCGTAGCGTTGTCCCTTCGAGCGTGCTCCGTCCGCCTAACGAACTCTTCCAGAACCCATAGCTCACCACCGCCACCTGTTTTTCCTCCTGATCCGCGCTAGGCGAGAAGAGCCGGCCGAGAAACGGTTGCAACCCTAGCACGGGAAAGAAATCCGCGGAGGCGGCGCAGGCCGTCGTTCGAATCGGTTCACGGCCGCCGGCTACCGCATCTGGGCCCGTATTGTAGCGCGCGATCGCCACGAAGCTTCGAGTCTGTTTTTGCAGATCGTCGAAATTTGGGTCCGCCATATGCATGCTTCTGCCTTGCTCGTCCAGTTCGCGCAGCTCGACGATTCGTTCCTGCTGCGGATAAGGCAGCGGTCGCAGCAAGACCGCATCGATTACGCTAAAGATCGCGGTCGAAGCGCCAATCCCGAGAGCGAGAGTGGTGATGGCAATCAGGGTAAAACCGGGCCGTTTGCCTAACGAACGAAAAGCGAATTTGAGGTCAGCGATCATGACTCGTTAGGCGCGTCTCGCCAAGGAACACATGCTTTCGGCCTATGTGGCGATCGGGCATTTTGCCCGGTGTCCGCGGCTTGAGATTCGTCGGGCTGAAAGCCCGACGGCCGCACAGATTGAAAATCTGTGTTACACAACGAAGCCATCGCGCAGTTGGATAATGCGGTTGCCGTAGGCCGCGTTTTTTTCCGAATGCGTTACTTGCACAATGGTCGTGCCTTCGCTGTTCAGGCGCTTGAATAGCTCCATGATTTCTTCGCCTTGCGAGGAATGCAGATTGCCGGTCGGTTCGTCAGCCAAAATTAATTTGGGATTGGAAACAATGGCGCGCGCGACGCCGACTAGTTGCTGCTGGCCGCCGGAAAGTTGGCGCGGATAGAGATCTTTTTTTCCGACGATGTGAAAGCGATCGAGCGTGTCGGCCACGACCGCTGCGCGCTCCGATTTGCCGACGTGACGATAGGAAAGCGGGATGTCCAGATTCTCGTAAACGGTCAGGTCGTCTAACAAGTGGTACTGTTGGAAAACGAAACCGATCTGCTCGTTGCGCAGATTGCCGCGGGCCGCTGGTTTCAATTGGTGGACCGCGTTTTCTTCGAAGTAATATACACCGCTCCAGGCGTGATCGTGCATCCCAAGGACGTGCAGCAGGGAAGATTTTCCCGCGCCGGACGGTCCCATGATGGAAACAAAATCGCCTTCCTCGATCTTCAGGTTCACGTCGCGCAGGACGTAAAAGAAATGCCCTTTCGCCAGCGGATAAAAGCGTTCGACGTGTTTGAGTTCGATTAAGGGATTCGGCATAAAATTATTACGGTCCCGAAGCGAGCGAGAAGTGA
>CAXSCV010000067.1:0-12437 GCA_964235895.1 uncultured Chthoniobacterales bacterium | reverse complement strand
CGAGTGGCGCGTAGAGCCGGAAGATAACTGGCGAGCAATGCGACGAGAGCGAGCGAAAACGTCACGACGACGAAGGTTGAAAGGTCGAACGCGCCGACATTAAAGAGGAGCGCGCGCAAGGCGCGGCTGCTGAGAAAGGCAAGCGCAAGACCGAGAACGGTGCCGAGACTAACGAGTCGTGCGGCGCGGCCGATGACCAGCAAAAGAACGTCGCGGCGTTGCGCGCCGAGGGCCATGCGCACGCCGATTTCGTGCGTGCGTTGTACGACTAGAAACGACATCACGCCGTAAATGCCGACGGACGCGAGAACGAGCGCGATGGCGGCGAAGACGCCTAACAAGGCCACGGAAAGACGCCGCGGCGCGATCGAATCCGCGGCGACTTCTTCGAGCGTGCGGACATTCGCCGCCGGCAAATCTGGATCCATCTGGCGAAGTTCCCGGCGAATCGCCGCGGTTAAGTTGCGCGCATCCTGCTGGCTGCGCACGGCGAGAATCATCGCGCGCCGCGCTCTTTGCGCCTCGGGCAAATAGTATTCGGGTTTAGCCGGGAGATCGAGACCGCGATGCCGCAGGTCGCCGACGATGCCGACGATGGTGATCCATTTCGCGTCGGGCTTTTTCGGATCGTCCGTGGTGATGCGTTGGCCGACGGCGTCCTGATCGGAGAACCACTTTTTCGCGAAGGCTTGGTTAACAATGACCGTCCTGGGCGCATCTCCGCTGTCGCGATTGTCGAAGAAACGTCCGCGCAATAGCGGAACTTTGAGCGCGTTAAAATAATCCGGAGTGACGGTGCGAATTTCCTCGTCGGGAAAAACTTTGCCGGTGAAATCGCGGCCTTCGATGCTGAAGGAGCTGTCGCTGTTATCGCCGCTAAGCGGAAGAATGCTGGTGAGCGCGGCGGCCTCAACGCCGGGAAGCGATCGTGTTCGACGAAGCAATTCCGCATAGAAATCGCTGACCGGTTTGCCGCGCGCATATTTCAGTTCCGGCAGCGCCAGCTCCATCGTCAGGACGTTTTTCGAGTTGAATCCGGGATCGACATTTTGCAGGCGCGCGAAACTTTTCATGAGCAATCCGGCGCTGATCAAAAGCACGAGCGCGAGCGCGACTTCGGTGACGACGAGGGCGTTGCGAATGCGATTGCTCCGGCTGCCGGTGGTCGCGCCGCGTCCACCTTCTTTGAGCGCGCCGGTTAGCTCGGGCTTGCCGCTGGCGAGCGCGGGGACGAGGCCGAGGATGATTCCGGTCCACAACGAGACGGCGAGCGTGACCAGCAGCACGCGTGGATCGAGATTGACCTGCGCGATTCTGGGAACGGTTTGCGCGCTGAGCGCGCGCAGGAGATCGAGTCCCCAAACCGCCAGCATGGTTCCGGCCGCACCGCCGATGAGCGCGAGGAGAATGCTTTCCGCGAGCATTTGCCTAACGAGTTGAAGCCGGCTGGCGCCAAGCGCCACACGAATGGCCAGCTCGCGTTCGCGCGCGCCGGCGCGGGCCAGGAACATGGTCGTGAGATTGGCGCAGGCGATCAGGAGCACGAGCGCGACCGAGCCTGACAAAATCAAAAGCGCGCTGCGCATGCCGCCGACGACTTGCTCGTGAAAGGGATAGAGCGTGGCGCCGAAGCGCGTTTGCGGCGCGTAGTCATCCCTAAATTGCGCGCCCCAGCCGGCCACGATCGTATCGATTTCCGCCTGCGCCTGGCCTAACGAGACTCCGGCTTTCAAACGCGCGACCACGCCATTGCTGCGATTGCCGCGCGACTCGAGTTCGTTCTTTGTGAAAGCCATCGGCTTCCAAATGTCGACTTGTCCGGAAAACTGGCCGCCGGTGACATTGAAGAGCGGGATGGGGAACTCGAAGTCCTTCGGCATGATGCCGACGACGGTGAAGCTGCGGCCGTTCAGTTGGATTTCGCGGCCGATTAAAGTTGGATCGGAATTGAAACGCCGTTGCCACAAACGCGCGCTGAGCACGACGACGTTGTCGCGCCCTTCGCCAAACTCGTTAGGCGCGAAAACGCGACCTTCGATTGGCGCGATGCCGAGAACGGAAAAGACGCTGGGCGTGAGCGCAGCGCCTTGCAGACGCTCCGGGACGTCGCCGGCGGTTAAATTCAAATCGACGAAATCGAAAGCGCCGATTTGCGCGAAGCTTTTCGCCTCTTTTTCGTAATCGAGATACTCAGGCGCGGAGACTGGAATCTGGTCCAAGCCCAAGCCGGCGAATTTCTGCCAGAGCAAAACTAACTCGTTAGGCGCGCGGTAGGGCAGCGGCCGGATGAGCAGCGCGTTGACCAAACTGAAGACGGCGGTGTTCGCGCCGATGGCGAGCGCGAGTGTGATAATCGCGACCGCGCTAAAGCCGGGCGACTTCAGCAAACTGCGAACGGCCAGACGCAGATCGGCGATCACAGCGCGAAGCCAGATTCGAGCCGACAGGACGAGGTCCGCGGCAAGGCAGAAACCTGCGCCACGGTCACGGCGGGACGCGTTTCGGTTGGCACTTTATCTTTGGTCGCGCTGACAAATGCGTTTGCGATCAGCAACATTAAAACCACAAGCGCGCGCTTCATCGGCGTCCCTTTTCTCGGAAGCTGGATCGACTCGTTAGGCCGCCATGCTGTGATCTTCGACCACGCGCCCGTCGAATAAATGAATGGTGCGATCGGCGTGCTGCGCGAACCGGACGTCGTGCGTAACCATGCAAATGGTCGCACCGGCGGCGTGCAATTCCTTGAGCAAATCCATGACCGCTTCGCCGTTGCGCGAGTCGAGGTTACCAGTCGGTTCGTCCGCCAAGAGGATGGCCGGTTTGCCGGCGAGCGCGCGGGCTACGGCCACGCGTTGTTGTTGACCGCCGGAAAGCTGACTCGGCAAATGCTTCGCGCGATGTCCCATGCCGACGCGCTCGAGCGCTTCGACAACGAAGCCTTTGCGCTCGCTCGCGGGCATCCCGCGATAGGTCAACGGCAGCTCGACGTTTTCATAAACGGTCAGGTCGCCGATGAGGTTGAAGCTTTGGAAAATGAAGCCGATCTCGCGATTACGAATGCGCGCGCGTTCGGGAAACGACAGATTCGCGACTTCGGTTCCTTTGAGCGAATAGCTACCGCCCGATGGCGTATCGAGCAGGCCAAGGATCGAAAGCAGCGTGGATTTTCCGCAACCAGAAGGGCCGGCGATCGAGACGTATTCGCCCTGGCGAATATCGAGATGAATCCCGGAAAGCGCGTGCGTTTCGACTTCATCGGTCAGGAAAACTTTCGTGACGCCGTCGAGCTTGAGCAGAGTGCCATTCGTGCCCGATCGGGGTGTCGGATTGGTTGCTGTGATTTCTTCAGTGGTGGTCATAGGTTTTGGTTGGTTGGAATTGACGACGAAGTTTGCTGGTTAGAGAATGGAAGGCGTGAGCCTGGCAGAAATTGAGACCGCGATTGAGGCGCTCTCTACGGAGGAGCGGCTAAAGCTATACGAGTCGTTAGGCCGCCAGCTCGTTCCTATTTCCGATGAACGTCGCGCGCGTTGGAGCGAGATCATGCGCGAGATGGATTCCGGAAAAAAAATCAGCTCGGCCCAATTCGAGGCGTCGCATCGTGACCTCGAGTCCAAGGGACTGTGAGCGATAGCTGGCAGTATGTCGGCAGTCAGCTTGCGATCGAATTTTTCAACGGCTGTAAATCGCAAAAACGCCGTCGCCTTCTTTTGGCCTTGAATCGTCTCGCTGCCGAGCCCTATCTCGAACCACACGCGGTCAGCATCGACAGTACGGGCAGAACGATTTCGATTATTTTTCTGAACGGCTTCGAAATTACTTATTGGATCGATCATTTTGTGAAAGAGGTGCGCGTGATCGAAATTTCGGCGCTTAGTTGAGCCGGATGCGGTCGTGCGCATCCATCGCGCTGGTGTCGGAGAGAATGACCTGATCGCCAGGCGCGAGACCGCTCAGGATTTCGATGGTGTTGACCGAGCTGCGGCCGAGTTTCACCGGCGTGCGGACGGCTTCGGACGTTCCGGGGACGAGTTTGAAAATGCCGACGGTATTATTTTCCTGACCAAAAGCCGGACGCCCGACGTAGATGACATTGTCGAGACGCTCGAGCTCGATCGTGCCATCGACGCTCAAATCCGGACGCGCCCCTTTCGGTAATTCGCCATCGAGCGCGACGTCCACTTTCACGGTTCCCTGTTCGACCGCGGGATCGACGCGAATGACGTGCCCTTCCACGATGCCGTTGCGCGTGTCGATGCTGGCTTTCTGATTAATCTGAATGTCCTTGGCCTGCGTCTCCGCGATTTTGACTTCGGCCTTCAACTTCGTCGGGTCGGCCACGCGAGCGAGATTGGTGCCGGCGGTGACGCGCTGGCCGACTTCCACCGGGAGCTGTTGCAGGACGCCGGTGAATCCGGCGCGCACTTTGAGTTGCTCTTCCTGATCTTTTTTCATCACGGCGTTGGCCTTGATTTGATCGACCGCCGCTTGCTTGGAGGCGATCTGCGGCTCGATGGAATTTTTCGAGAATTCGTAGCGCTTTTGTTCGATGCCGTCGCGCGCCAGCAGGTCGTCCGCTTTGATCTTCGAAGTCTTGTGCGTGAGATCGGCGACGAGTCCGTTCTTGGCCAGATTGTCGTTCGTTTCGTTCTCCATTTTCGCCTGCTGATATTCGGAGTGAACACGCGCGGTGGTGGATTCCTGGTCGAGCAGCTCGCGCTGCAAGGTGGCGCGCAATGTGGTCAGCTCGGCTTCCGCAGCTTTGTATTGCAACTCCGCGTCGCGCGCAGCTTGCTCGACTTCAGGACTCGTTAGTTCGAGCAAAACCGTGTCCGGCTCGACATGCGCGCCTGGCCTAACGAGTATTTTTTCGACGCGACCTTCCGTGACCGCGGCGATCCAGCGAATCTCTTCCGGCACTAAAGTGCCGAGCCCGCGCACCTGGCGAACCATCGGTCCGCGCTTCACCGTATCGATCCAAACAGTCGAGTGGTCGATGCTCGGCACGTCCGGTTTCAGTCGCGAAAGCCCAACGGTGGCCGCGATTAATCCCAGCACGATGGCTGAGATCATCATGATGCGTTTGTTGCGTTTCTTCTTCGCGACGCCCGCGCGCGGCACATCCATCGTGTTGCTCGGCTGGGTGAATCCGCTTGGTCGCACGATATTTTCGGTCTTCGGCTGGGGGGAGGTCTGGGGCATGAAGAGTCTCGATTACAGGTTTGAGTAAACCAGTTGGGCGAGGACGTAGATGCTCTCGACCACTGGCACGGCGACCGTGAGAACGATCAAGGCAAAGAAGGCGGCTTCGGTCGCGAAATGAGTGCGCGCCTCCCGCCGAAAATAATCATCGCTGATCCCGCGGAAGGACGGCTCCGAATGGCCGTCGCAATATCCGGAGAAACTGCGCGCCTGGAATTGATAATCGGTCCGGAGCGAGCGGCTCTGAGCGGCGCTACAAAAAGAAACGGGGCGACGGTTGTTTTCGTTAAAGTGGAAGGTCGGTTTCATGTTCTCTCTTTCCCATGAGATGCACGCGGCATCTTCTTTGGATTCAAAATTTCTCTGCGATTGCATGAGGCTATTGCAAAGGCCATGCCATGCCTTGCCGCGAAGTTTCAACGCGCTTGGCTTCAACGGCTTATGAATCTTCAAATAACTCGACAGGCCACGCGCGGACTCCGCTTGTGGGATTTCGCCGTTCCACTTGTGGGACGTGCGAAGCAGTCGTTAGCGCGGCAAACGCAGCAACGCTTCCGAGCCGCGCGCGCCTCGACGATTCGTTAGGCTGAGCGAGCCGCCGTGCGCTTCCGCGATTTGCCGGCTGAGCGTGAGACCAATTCCGGAGCCGCCGGGTTTGGTGGTGAAAAAGGGCACGAATAAATTCGTCGGATTCATGATCCCCTGGCCTTCGTCTTGGACGTAAATCTCCGCGCACTCGGTCAGCTCGCGCCAGCCGATCGTCACTCCGCCGCCGGTTTCGAGCGAGGCATCGACGGCGTTGTGCAGGATGTTAATGAGCAACTGCTCGAGTTGCGCGGCATCGCCGCGGATCGGCACCTCCGGACCTTTCCGCACCGTGACCGCGAGCCGCGTCTCGAGGCTGGCTGTTCGCCTAACGAGTTCTTCGAGATTCACTGGCTCCTTTTGCGGCGGGGGCAAACGCGCCAGTCGCGCATACGCCTGCATGAAGCGGCTCAAAGATTCCGCGCGGGTCGCGATCACATTCAATCCGCTGCGCGCGTCATCCTGCCAATCGTCCGGTGGCGGTTCGCGCCGCAACAAAGTTTCCAGACTGCCGGCGATCGATTTGATCGGGGCTAACGAGTTGTTCATTTCATGGCCGAGCACGCGAACCAGGCGCTGCCAGGCATTGCGTTCCTCTTCACGCAAAGTGCGGCTGAGATCGGTCAAGACCATCAGCTCGTGCGGCAATCCGTGTTCGCGAAAAGAACTTCGCCGCACGCCCCAACGACCGGAACCACCCGGGAAAGTGAGAGTGAGCGGCGCGTCTTGATTCGCATCGAGACAAACTTCGAGGCCGAGATCTTTGGCGCGCCGGCCGAGCAATTTGTCGATCGGCTGGCCGAGGAGATTTTCGCCGGCGCGATTCACCAGACGAAGCCGGCGTTCCGGATCGAAGCTGAAAACCGAAACGTCGATCTCGGCCATGATCGTGCGCAGGAGTGCGGTCGCTTCAAAGGCGCCGAGTCGCTGCGTGCGCAGGGTTTCGCCGAGAGCATTGATTTCGAGCAAGACTTCGCCGAGCGCGTCATCCAAACGCGCACCGCGTGCGCGGATCGAGTAATCGCCCTCGCGCAAGGCGGCCAGCAGATTGCTCATCGTTTGCAGCGGCCTAACGAGATGTTCGCGCGCGCTGAAAACGAAACCAAGCAGGCAACCGCCGATGAGCAGGGTCAAAGTCCACTGCACTTTTGCGGTGTAATCGCCGAACCAAAGGAGAGCGAGCGCGACGATCGTCGCTGGCGTGGCCGCGCCGAGGATTAACCAGGTGATGCGGCCTTCGTGCGTGAAACGCTGCCGCAGTTTGCGGCGTCCCGGCGCTGGCGAGCCGTTCATTAAAGAGGACGGCTACAAGCCATGTTGCTGCAGGCGGCGATAGAACGCGCTGCGGCTTAAACCGAGCGCTTCCGCCGCGCGTCGCGCATTGCCATCGAAGCGCCCGAGCGCCTTGCGAATGAGAAACGCTTCCACTTCCTCGAGGCTCATTTCTTCGATGCTGGCGTTCTCCGCGCGACCACTCGTTAGGCCAAGATCGTTCGCTTTGATCTGCGACCCTTGCGTCATGAGCACGGCGCGCTCGATCACGTGATCAAGCTCGCGCACGTTCCCCGGGAATTGGTGTTTCAACAAAAGATCGCGCGCGGCTTCTTCGAATCCAGTCAAGCTCTTGCGATAACGCGTGCCGTGTTGCCGAAGAAAGTTATTCGCCAGCGGCATGATGTCTTCGCGTCGCTCGCGCAATGGCGGAAGCGAAATCTCGATCGTATTTAAACGGAAAAGCAAATCCTGGCGGAAGCGACCAGCTGCGACTTCTTCGTGCGGATTCGCATTGGTCGCGGAAACGATGCGCACGTTCGCGTGCAACGTTCGCGAAGACCCGACGCGTTCGAATTCACCGGTCTCGATCACGCGCAAAAGTTTCGCCTGCTGATTCATCGGGACGTTCGCGATCTCGTCCATGAAAAGCGTGCTCTCGTCGGCTAATTCGAAGCGGCCGGCGCGATCCGTTTTCGCATCGGTGAAGGCGCCTTTGACGTGGCCGAATAATTCGCTCTCGAAAATTCCTTCGGACAATCCGCCCATGTTCACCGTGATCATGCTATGCGAAGCGCGATTCGAAAGCGCATGAATGGCGCGCGCGACCAGGCCTTTGCCGGTGCCGTTTTCGCCGGTGATGAGGACGTTCGCATCCGAGGGCGCGACTCGCGAAATCAATTCCAGAACCGGTCGCATGCGTGGCGATTCGGCGATGATGGCCGGCGCATTTCCGCGGAGAAGTTGATTCGCGGCTTCCAATTTGCGGCCTTTGCGGAGCGCACCCGCGAGCTCGATTTGTGTGCGCACCACTGCGAGCAACCGCTCGTT
The DNA here is from genome assembly GCA_964235895.1 of uncultured Chthoniobacterales bacterium. GTDB lineage: Bacteria > Verrucomicrobiota > Verrucomicrobiia > Chthoniobacterales > UBA10450 > JACCTI01. The sequence continues at coordinate 4,328 of CAXSCV010000067.1, read as the reverse complement.
ATCCCAAGGCTTGGGAATGAAATCGCGCGCGCCACGCTTCATCGCTTCGACCGCGAGATCGATCGTCGCCCACGCGGTCATGACGACGATCGGGAGCGTATTGTCGATCGCCTGGATTCGCGGGATCACTTCCAATCCTTCCTGACCCGAAGTGGTATCGCGCGTGTAATTCAGGTCCATGATGAGCAACGCGTAATCGCGTTTCTCCAACGCCTGAGATACGCCTGCGAGCGAAGTCACAGCATCGGTCTGATGTCCTTCGCCCTTTAATAAAATGCGCAAAGCTTCCAGGACATCGCTCTGGTCGTCCGCGATCAGGATTCGACTCATCGTTTATTCTCAACTGCGTTTGCGCCGAAGTGTCAACCGCGCAAACCATCCGAACACGTGCACCCGCGCAGCGCGCGCGCCGGCTTTTTTCGCTGGGATTTCACTGGCGTTGAACCCTCAAAACACTGAGCAAAATCCACTCGCGATAAATTTGATAAGTAAAATACTTGTCTTCTCGCGCGAGACGTGGCCAAATAGCCGAAACACAAACCGTCATCTCCCGAGAAAAATTCTTGGGAGCGACGCAGAAATAAAACAAACATGAAAAATACACTCTTTCGTCGCAAACTGTCGCTCACCTCTGGTGGTTGCCTCCTTGTTCTCGCCCTCACCGCCGCTTTCTGGATCGGGACCACTCCGATGGGAATAGCGCAGGACGACCAATGCCAAGTCTGCCACAAACGAACCACCACTCTGACCTTGTCCTGTGGAAGCTTGGAATATCGGCGCCATCTCGATCATGGGGACCCGATGGGGGCGTGCCAACCTACTAACGCGGAAAACCCCTAGACTGCCTTCGCGGTTTAAGGGAAAGCGGCGCACGCGACGGTAAAACCGTTAGTGAAAAGCGCTGCCGGACATTCGCGCTACCGCGAGCTTTTCTTCGCGGTGACGTTGACGCTTGGGATCGTCGCCCTGCAGATTCTTATCGGCGGGCGACGTCCTCTTTTCGCATATAGCGGCTATCTAATCATAGCACTGGCCGGGATCCTGGCAGTCTTCGCTTGGTCGCGCCTCCGAGAGCAAGTCGATCTGACTTGCTTCAGCGCGACGCTGATTCTGTTTGGTTATTTGCTCGCGCGGAATTTGGTTTCCGATTGTCCTTATTTTGCGCGGCAGGATTTCTACTGCGTGCTGGCCGTGGTGGTGGTTTACGGTCTCAGCGTTACGACTGTATCGTCGTCGCGAGCGCGGCTGACCATTATCGCGCTCCTGTTGGTGATGGCGCTGCCGCACGTCGTGATTGGGCTCGCGCAATTTACTCGAGGCGATAATTTCATGCTCATACCCGCGCTCCAACGAAGCGATTATGGGGTGCGGGCAAGCGGATTTTATGTTTGTCCGAATCATCTCGCGGGTCTGCTGGAGGTGCTCGGGGTCTTCGGATTGAGCCTGGCTTTGTGGAGTCGCTGGCCGGTCTTCGCGAAATTGCTGATCGGTTATTTGACCGCGGTTTGTTTCGTCGGCGTGGCTTTGACGGGCAGTCGCGGCGGATATCTTAGCGCAGGCGCTGGTCTGCTCGCTTTTCTTGTGCTCAGTTTGTTGGCCTCGCGCACAGGCAACGGGAGAACTTTTCTTCGCAACACCGCGATCGGCGCGGCTGTAATCGGAACAGTCATTGCGCTCGCTGGATTTCTTCTTTTTAACAGTACCTATCTGCGCGGACGTGTCGGCAATATTGCCGACACAAAAAATATGCGGCTGCAATTGTGGCACGCCGCTGTTCAACAATGGGAACTCCAACCCTTCGTCGGGACGGGCGGCGGAAGTTATCGTTTTTATGGACGAAAATTTCGTGTGGCCGAGATGCAGCTTGATCCGGTCGATGTTCACAATGATTACCTCCATCTCTTGGCGGAATATGGCGCGGTCGGTTTCGCCGCTTTTCTTTTTTTTCTCGCCGCTCACCTGCGGCGGAGTGTGAAATCATTTCGACATTTCTGCCAGGAACAGCGAGCGCGCGGGGGGCGGTTGCTCAGTGATCGACTCGCTCTGAATATCGGCGCTCTCTGTGCAGTCTCGGCTTACGTTGTCCACTCGGTGGTGGATTTTAATTTGCACATCCCGGCGAATGCGATGCTGATGGCGTTCGTCGTCGGCATGCTGGCGAATGCGGGCGTTCGGCAAAAAGAACCATCGAATGGCGTGGCGAACTGGCTTCCGCGTTTCGCTGTCGCCGCAGCCTCGCTAGCAATTCTGATTCAATGCGGCCGCTTTTGGCCCGGCGAATATTGGGCTGAAGAAGCTCGCGTTGCGCTGCGCGATGAAAAACCCGAATCCGCCATTGCTTTGGCGCAAAAATCTCTCACCTACGAACCAGGCAATCCGGAAGTTTATTTTTATCTCGGCCGCGCCTTCCTCGCGACCGGTACTTCGGAATCGAATAAAGCGACGCAAACTTCCGATTACACCCGGGCAGCGGGGGCTTTTCTCGAGGGAGAAAAACTTTCTCCATTGGATGCAACATTTCCCTTGAATGCCGCGTTCACATTTGATCAACTGCGCAGGTATCCAGAGGCGGAAGAAATGTATAGCCTCGCTCGCGGGAGAGATCCCCGGGGAAAAGCAATAGCCGAACTCTATAATTTTCATCTTTACCGATGGCGACAAAATCTGTAAGAGAGAGGCCGCAACTAGAAAAACAACAGACCAACCAATAAAAAACTCCTATGAAATACACATCATTCAACCTTCGTAACGCGCTCTTCGCGTTATTCCTATCTGCCGCGGCAGCTTCCACGCTTCACGGTGCAGAACGCATTCAAAATGGCGGCTTTGAAACCGGTTCCTTCCCTCCGTGGACGTTCACCGATCCGAGCAATTTCACCAACGTCGGCGGTGATTCTGCTTTCGCACATTCCGGCACCTACCACGCGAATCTCGGCGCCAGTCCAAACACCGGCACCTTGAGTCAGACATTCAGCACGGTCGCCGGCTCGGTGTATGCGATCTCCTATTATCTGGCCAATGACGGCGCGGCGGGCGGCGGATTCGTCAATTCGTTTACGGCTTCCTTCAACGGCGTAGTCATTGCTTCCGTCACTCAAACGAATGCGGCTGCATTCGGTTATACGCTCTTCACCGCGAACGTCACTGCAACTGGTGCGTCGAGCACGCTTCAGTTTCAATATCGTAACGATAACGACTTCTTTCGTCTCGATGACGTTTCGGTGCAAGGAAATGCTCCAGCGGGCGTTCCTGATCACGGTGCAACGTTGTGGATGGCCTTGCCTGCGTTTGCCGGCTTGATGCTTCTCCATCGCAAAGTGCGCAGCGCGACTCTGTAAGGCGTCGAAAGCACCGGCGCGACGAATTGCCGAGGAGTCAATTCGCGCGCCGGGGCTGCTGCGCTAAGAATAGCGCCGGCAGTCCCTTCTCAAACTCCTGCGCCCGTTTACTTGGAATGGGGACGGCGCGCCCGGCGGGTCGCCAGACTTTTCGCGAGCACATATCTTCGTTCAAACACCTCAGGATAGCGCTCTGCTATCGCGACCTCTCGGTGAATCGCCCCCTTGGGATGGGGTATTCCAACAGTTCCGATCCGGGTCGTAATTTCTAGGCTTCTTTAAATTTCCGGGACGCTGCTTCGCCTGCACTTACGCTGGGCGTTTACTTTTTGTTCCATGGGAAAGTTGGTGTTGGATAAACGCCGCATCACGATCGACTTGCATCTTCGATTGCGAGGCGGGCGCGCCAGCGTAGACGGGTGGGGTTCGCTGGACGTCTGCCGTTGCGAGGCGCGGACAAATCGATGAGACGCGAGACGATGTTCGCTCGGCGCGACTTCAGTCAAGATGGAATGATCTTCGCCCTGGGGCACATCGTGGGAGGTCATTTGTAGCGTCGCCAGTTCGGCCTTCATCTTTTCAATTTCGTTTGTCGCATCGCCGGATCGGTCTTCGCGCTGCCGAGTTTGGGAACGTGCGATTCGCCTTTGCGCCTAACGAGAGCAGAAAGTAAAAAGGGCAGACAGCGTGACGTAGAAATTATCCACGTGCTTCGTCCTGCGAACGCTTTTCCTAGTCGAAAAACGTAGTCGCCGTTGAAGCAATCGCGACCGCGTTCGCAACGAGATCATTGTGGAGGAATTCGGCACTCGTTAGGCGCGACAGCCATCAATTACGATGCCGTCCTACCACCATTGTCGTCCTGGGGCGACGAAGCGCGCCGAAGGTTCTCGCACAGTCCCTTGGTTAACCTGTAAACTGGAGAAAGCGAAGGACCCCGGCCGAGGTCCTTTGCCCGTCTCCGCGGCGCATAATGACAATGGGACGCGG
>CAXSCV010000066.1:14116-18284 GCA_964235895.1 uncultured Chthoniobacterales bacterium | reverse complement strand
GAAAGCAAGAACAGCTCGAGGAGAATCGCAAAACGGAGGCGCTCAAAGCGCAGCAGTTGCTCGCTCGGCGTAACGCCGATAACCGCGCGGCCGAAGCGGCGGACGAGCGGCGCAGAGAAGACAATAAGCAGGCGCAACAAACCGCCGACCGCACCGCGGCCGATCGCAAAGAAGAGCAACGCAAGGCGGACAACGCGGCAGCGCAGCGTCTTCAGGAAAACCGCGACGCCGAGCGCAAAGCGGCCGAGCAAGCCGCGGAACGGCGCAAGAATTCCTAGGACTCGTTAGGCCCGGTGCCGGTCGGATTCTACGGATGCGCCGTAGAGACGGGGACGATCCAGCGAGTGCCCGCGCCGTCGATTTGTTTCAGCTCGGCGCTGTCGGGCCGGTCGGGATGCGCGTTTTCCCGCGTCATCAACCAGTCGCCTCCGGCTTCGGCGCGGCGCAGAACGATTGCGCCCGCAGCGCCTTTGCTCTCGTTAGGCGCGGCCGCTTTCCATTTTCCTTCGATCGGCTCCGCTTTGGCCGAGTAATCCAATTTGTAACTGTGATCGGACGAGACCGTGAGCAAACCATCCTCGGTCGCGCCTTTTGCCTCGGCTTTGATCATCCAGGTGCCGACAGGATCGAACGCGGGGTCGTTGGAAGATTTGCTTTCGTTTGTCTCGTTAGGCGCTTCGCTGCTCGGAACCGCGCCGGCTTCCGCGTACTCAAACCCGTTCGGCCAGCGCGTCGCGGAATCGTAAATCGCGCCGCGCCATTTCGCCTGATCGGATTCGGTCACGTCGGCCAAATTCGCGCCGCGCAAATCGGCTCGGCGAAAGTCCACACCCTCGAGACTGCCGTGCAATTTCGCTTTGCGCAGGTTCGCTTCTTTAAAAGTGATCGTCCCATTATGCTCTGCGAGAATGCTGAGATCGACGCGCGCATCTTCCAGCATGCGTTTCGTTTTCTTGATCGCTTCGTCGTCCTGCTTAAACCCGTAGGCCAGATAAACATCGGTGCCGGACAGGTTCGCTTTGACGAATTTCGCATCCTGCAAAGTCGCCTGCTTCAGGTTCGCGCCTCGCAGATCGGCACCGGTTAAGTCCGCCGTGCTTAAGCGGGTGCCCTGCATGTCGGCGTCTTTTAAGTTCGCACCTTTCAGGGTGGCGTTGGCCAGGTTTGTCCATTGCAGATTTGCGCCGGAGAGATCAGCGCGATCGAGCGCTTCATCCTTCATTTCTTTGTGACTCAAATCCTTCCCGTGCAGGTCTCGCGGAGCTGCGGGTAAAGGCAAACTCGACGCCAGCAGGAGAACGAAAATAAGGGACGGCTTCATGCGGCTGGAATTAAACAATCGCGCATCGCTGCGGCAATACCGAAGTTGCTCGCACGGGGACGAGAAAGGTTCGCAGCCGCGGGCAATTTTGCCTAACGAGTGAAATCAATTCACCGGGAGACTGAATTTGTTGAATCGGCGCAGTCGAAAAGTTGCAGCTCCGCTACGCCAATTCGGATTCGCCTGATTCGACCCTCGCCACGGATGCGAAACCAATATCCGCCGATCGATCGCGAGGTATAGCATTCGGCCGATTTCCGTCGAGCGGGAGCCGGGTTTTTACAAGAGCTGCGCGACGGCGCCAAATCGGAATGATTCCATGCGTCCGACCAGGGCCCCGGTTTATTCTTTTTCGCGAAGGGCCGGGGTAAGGAACGCGCCCTGCTTTAGAGGAGAGGAATTCACCTTTCTATGCGCATCCAAACGGCTCTCAAACGATCGGTCGCGCTGCTGTCTTTCGCTGTTCTTTCACTGGGCTGGCTCAATTCAGCGGCAGCGGCGACGGACACGCACACCGGCAGCATCCAAATTACTGCGAACCACAGTCAGATGTTTACCACCGGCCCGGGTGGCAGCTTTAACTTCAGTGATCCAGGGAGCGCGGCACTGGCGAAGTTCAATTCGAGTCTGGGAACGTTGAATTCGGTGACCGTTTCCGTAACTACGACCGCCGCCACCTTCGATGGCGAGATCGATTACGGCTCGGTCTTTTCGCCTCCGAGCGTCCTCCTAACCGATAGTCAGCAGATTACTTTCGGCCTTTCCAATACCGCGAACGTTACAGGTGCCGGCACCGTCGGAGGCGTGACGAACGCATTAACACCGGCGGGGCAGGTGAGTACCACGCCCTCGACGATCAATAGCTCACAGGTAATCACTGCGCCGGCCGACCTCGCCAGCTTCACCGGCAGCGGCACTTTTACTGTGGATGCCGTGGTCGCGAGCGTGTTGGGAGAGATGACCCCCGCATTGCCGAACACGTTATCAGGTAACGGGAGTTATACCATAGCGGTCTCAGTCACTTACGACTACACGGTAGTTGTGCCGACTCCGACGCCAACAGCGACACCTACACCAACTCCCACCCCGACTGCGACACCAACGCCAACCCCGACGCCTACAGCAACACCTACTCCGACTGCCACCCCCATTCCGACGCCAACGCCGACCATCACGCCATTGCCTACTGCAACGCCAACGCCGCTGCCTACCGCTACGCCCACGCCTTTGCCCACGGTTACGCCGTTACCTACCGCGACGCCGACGCCTTTGCCCACAGCGACTCCTACTCCTACAATTACTCCGCATCCGACCGCGACGCCGACGCCCACTCCGACAGTGACGCCTCACCCAACCGCTACGCCGATTCCGACTCCGATACCATCACCGACTCCTATTCCAAAACCCGAAGCTCTCCGCAATATTTCCACGCGCTTTAGTGTAGGCGTAGGCGATAACGTCGGCATCGGTGGCTTCATTCTCACCGGCAATCGCGCCAAGAGCATTGTCCTTCGAGGGATAGGGCCTTCGCTTGCCCGTGCGGGCGTTCCCGCGGCGGAAATTCTGGCGAACCCCATGCTTGAGTTGCATGATCACACAGGCTCTCTTATCGCCAGTAACAACGATTGGAAGCAAAGCCAGCAGGCTCTTATTCTAGCCGCCGGACTTGCACCGACCGATGATGTAGAAGCAGCTTTGGTGATGACATTGTCGCCCGGCGCCTACACCACCATCCTTAAAGGAGACAAGAATGGCACCGGTATAGGTCTAGTAGAAATTTACGACATCGATTTGGTTGCTAACTCCTCCCTCCAACTGGCGAACGTTTCCTCGCGCGGCCATGTAGGAAAGGACGACGATGTGATGATTGGAGGCTTTATTCTGGCAGGCGGCGCCGGGGAAGACTTACTCGTTCGCGCCATCGGGCCTTCCTTGAAGGCTAAGGGAGTTTCGGACGCCCTGGCAGATACCACGGTAGAAGTATTCGACAGTTATGGGCATCTTGTGGCCGCGAACGATAATTGGCGCGATCCCCAAGGCCCTGAAATCGAGGCGACTGGGCTGGCTCCAACCGATGATCGTGAATCCGCTGCGCTCATGACCTTAGCCGACGGCGCCTATACCGCGGTTGTTCGCGGGGTGAATAACACAACCGGCACCGCTTTAATTGAGCTTTACGATATAAGGCAGTAAGCGCGTTGAGTGGACGTCGGACGTCACTGGAGACAGTCTTCCAGTGAATCGGGTTCCCCGCGCAAATGGGCGAGCGCTTCGCCGGCGAAGTGCAACGATCCAGTAATAAGCACTGCGTCCGATCCACGAACGCTCAAGGCGTGCGGAAAAGATTGCGCCAACTCGCAGGGAAGTTCGGGCGCCACCTGACCCACGATTTCGGTTAACTCCGCTGGCGGCAGCGCGCGTTCGCTTCGAGCGCGAACAAGGACGAAGCGTCCGGCGATAGGAGTAAGCGCCGCGACGATGCCGGCGACGTCTTTATCGCGAAGGACCGCGAGGAAAATGTCGGCGCGTTGCTCGCCGAAATTGTCGCGCCAAGTCTCCGCCAGAACGCGCGCGCCTGCCGGATTATGGGCACCGTCGATCACGGTCCGTTCGTTCCATAACTGAAACCGCGCCGGCCAACGAACATCCGCCAGTCCACGGGCGATGGATTGTTTCGTTACGGAAATATCGGCGGCCTTTAGCGCGGCGATCGCGACCGCGGCGTTTTGTTTTTGATGCGGCCCTGACAACGCCACCGGAGAGTCGCGGTATTCTGCGGTAACAAACTCAAGCGGCGCTTCACATTCCGACGCGCGCGCCCGGATCACATTCCCCGCTTCCGTCGGC
>CAXSCV010000066.1:0-14106 GCA_964235895.1 uncultured Chthoniobacterales bacterium | reverse complement strand
TGTGGCGAAGAAATCACCGGCCTCCCGGGCTTGATGATACCGGCCTTTTCCGCGGCGATTTCGCCTAACGAGTTGCCGAGCCATTTTTGATGATCTAGTGCGATCGGCGTGATGATGGAGACGACGGGCGTCAACGCGTTGGTCGCGTCCAGCCGGCCGCCCATGCCGGTTTCGAGCACGGCGAACTGGCAGCGCGTTTCCTTGAAATGATGCAGGGCCAGCGCGGTCGTGATTTCAAAAAATGTCGGATGCGGTTCCCATTTTGTGACCCGTTCGCGAATACTCGTTAGGCCGACCGCGGTCGCTTCCTCTGAAATCCTCTCGCCGCTGACCTGAATGCGCTCGCGAAAAGTAATGAGGTGCGGCGAAGTGAAGAGGCCGCTGCGAAAACCTTGCGCGCGCAGGATGGAATCGAGCATCGCGCAGACGGAGCCTTTCCCGTTCGTGCCAGCGACGTGCAGAATGCGTTGCTCTTTCGCGGGAAGATCGAGCGCGTGCAGCAGGCGTTGAATATTCTCGAGGCCTAGCTTTATCCCGAAAAGCTGCGTGCCGAAGAGCCAGGCGAGCGCCTCGCGGTAACTCACTTCGGGGAGGAAAAGTAGGAGAGAAGCTGACTGATTTGCGCGCGCATTTTCTTGCGATGCACGATCAGATCGATCAACCCATGTTCTTCCAGGAACTCCGCCGTTTGGAATCCTTCCGGCAAATCCTGATGCGTCGTTTCTTTAATCACGCGTGGACCGGCGAACCCGACCATCGCTTTCGGCTCGGCCATGATGACATCGCCTAACGAGGCGTAGCTCGCCATCACACCCGCGGTCGTCGGATTCGTCAGCACGGAAATGTACGGCAAATTTTCGCAGGCATGCCGCGCGAGCGCGCCGCTGGTTTTCGCCATTTGCATCAAACTCAGCATGCCCTCATACATGCGCGCGCCACCCGAAGCAGAGATGATAATCACGGCCGAACGGGTCTTCGTCCCGTGCTCGATCGCGCGCGTAATCCGCTCGCCTACGACCGATCCCATGGTCGCGGCGAGAAAGCTGAAATCCATCACCGCGATGGAAACTTTGTAGCCTTCGATCGAGCCGTCGCCGCTCAGAACCGCGTCCGTTAGGCCGGTCGCGTCCTGATATTTTTTTAGGCGATCTTTATAGGAAGCCATGCCTTGGAAACGAAGCGTATCGATCGAGCGAAGATCGGCGTCGCGCTCAGTGAACGTTTCCGGGTCCAACAGATCGGCGATGCGTTCCTTGGCCGACTGCGGGAAGTGATAATCGCAACGCGGACAGACGCGCTGGTTTTGCGCGAGCTCGATTTCGTGCACGACTTCGGAGCAACCCGGACACTTCGTCCAAAGGCCCTGCGGCATTTCGCGTTTGCGACGGCTTTGCGTTTTGAGCGCAGGTCTTTTGAAAATAGCCATTGGTCGTTAGGCACGCGCGGCTGTCGCGGCATGCACGGAAATTGCGCCGCTGGCTTTGAGCACACGCGCACATTCGCTCAGCGTTGAACCAGTCGTTAGGACATCATCGATCAGCAGCACGCGCAAACCTCGCACGTTCGTCTTTTTTCGTAAACGAAAGGCATCACGCAAATTTTCCATGCGTTCGCCGCGATCGTAAGCGGTCTGTGTCGTCGTATAACGAATGCGCTCGAGCGCGTTGCGCATGGTCAGGCTGCTGCGTTTGGCCAGCAGTTCTGCAAGTAATTCGGCTTGATTGAACCCGCGCTCGCGTTTGCGCGCAGGATGCAGCGGCACCGGCACGACTAAGTCGAAACGTCGCTCACGCAAACGTGGATCGTCCATTGCCGCGAAAAGCCAATCGGCCACCGGAAAGCGCAGGTGAATTTGCTTTCCGTATTTGAAATCGAGAATGACTTTCCGCACGACTCCGCGCGCGCGGTAAGCCGCAACCGCCGATTGAAAATGCAGCAGCCGATGCTCGCAATTCGCGCAGGAAAAACTTTCTGTGATCGCGCCGTCGAATGGCTCCGAACAAATCGCGCAGAAAGGCGGTTTGATTTTCGGCGCTTTCTCGGCGCAGACGTCGCACAAATATTCCGCGGCGTCGATCGGCTCGTCGCACATTGCACAGACCGCCGGATAAAAGAGCGAAACGACCGCGCGTAGCGGCTCAAGTGCGAGGTCTTTCCACATAACGCGTGCGCGTGGCAACGATCGCCCAGGTTATCAAAGCGACGGCGAGCGGCGCGAGACCGATGAGCAAATTTCTTCCTAGCCAAGGCATGAGCTCGATCTCGCGATGCGCAACTTTGTTAAAGATGGCGCTCGCAAAAATCCAACCGCCGTGAAGTCCGATCGGCAACCAAAGCGAACGCGTGCGGATTCGCGCGTCGGCCAGAATCCAGCCGAGAAGAAACAATGTGGTGAAGCCGGCCAGAACGAGAATGGGATCGGCAAATTGCGAGAAAGCATTCGCGATTGAAACGAACCCGCTCGACCAGGTCACGATCGCGGAAGTTTGCTCGGGCGCTTTGAGAAAATGGAGGACGGAGAAAAATGCCGAGGAGAAAAAGATCGCGGCCACCGACGGAGCGCAACGCAGTAGCACGCCCAAAATGAGTCCGCGAAAAAGCGCCTCCTCAATGAACGGCACGATGAGCGCCGCGAGCGATCGTCCGCCTAACGAGACTAAACTGATCGCTGGCCGCCACGAATAAACACCGGATGCCAAAAGCACGGTCGCGAGACAAATGAGCGGTCCGGCCGCGGCGGCAAAGCCAAAGCCCGCATCGCGCCAGGCGCGATCATTTTTGCCCAATCCCAGATCGCGCCAGTGCTTCACGCCTAACGAACGCAAGAGCGGCCAGAAAAAGAGCAACGCGCCCAGAAGCAGCGCGCGATGAAAGAAGGTTTCGAAATCGTAGCGCGCGAGGAAGGGCAACAGGCCACGCGCGCTCAAGTTTTGCGTTGCCCAAAAAAGAAGCGGCGCGACGAAGACGCCGAATAGCAACACCAGCCCGAGATAGGCCAGCAGTCTGGCTGCGTCTTTCAAGAATCCAATGTAGAATTCCCGCCCGATGCCGAGTCAACACATATGGAAGGAGCGCGACGAAGATGGCCGCAAGCGCGAGGTGCGCGTGACCAAGTTTGGCGGCGAATGGAAATTCCAGGCGAAGTTCGCGGACGAAGAAAACTGGACCTATTACGAGCGTCCGCTGCTGGAAGATTTAACCGCGTTGCGCGATGTCGTTTTTCGAAAATACCAGAGGCGTCGCGCTTCCTCGGAAGATGTCGCGTCGATCGATAGCTTGCTGCGCCTGTATGCCGCGCACGACTGATTGGGACACGGCCGCGCTCGTCGCCGCCGATAAAAATTACGTCTGGCATCCCTTCACGCCGATGGCGGAATGGTGCGCGCCGGAACACGAGCCGCTCGTGCTCGTGCGAGGCGAGGGGGCTTTGCTCTGGGATAGCGAAGGTCGCCGATACATCGACGGCAACTCGTCCATTTGGACAAACATTCACGGCCACAATCATCCGCGAATAAACGCGGCCATCCGTGGCCAACTTGATTTCGTTGCGCACACTTCGTTTCTCGGTTTCACCAATCCGCCGGCGATTAAATTGGCGGAGGCAATCGTGAAATTATTTCCGCCGGACACGATCACGCGCGTTTTCTTTTCGGATGACGGCTCGACCGGCATCGAAGCGGCGCTGCGGATCGTCGAACAATATTGGCGCCTGAAAAAATCGCCGCGTTCTGTTTTTGTCGCCTTTCGCGCCGGTTATCATGGCGACACTGCGGGCGCGGCCAGTCTTGGCGCGAACATTCTTTTTGGAAACGAAGCTTCCTCCTGGCGACCGCCGGTTCGGCAGGTTGCGAGTTTGGACGAACTCGAAAATCTCTCCGCGGAAGAGACGAGTCGAATCGCGGGTGTGGTCATCGAGCCTTTGGTGCAAGGCGCGGCTGGGATGAAAATCTGGCCGCGCGGAACGCTCGCGAGTTTGCGGAACTGGACTTCGGAAACGGAAACGCTGCTCATCGCCGATGAGGTGCTGACCGGTTTTGGGCGCACCGGCAAAATGTTTGCATGCGAACACGAAGAAGTAATTCCCGACGTGATCGTTTTAGGCAAAGCGCTGACCGGCGGATATCTTCCGCTGGCGATCACCGCGGTCACACAAAAAATCTTCAGCGCCTTTCTCGCTTCGAACTCCCGCGACCACACACTCTTTTACGGTCACAGCTTCACCGGAAACGCACTCGGCTGCGCAGCCGCGCTCGCCAGTTTGGAAATTTTCGAAGATGAAAATGTTCTCTCCGAATTGGCCGAAAAGATTTCCCTGATGCGCGACGAATTGCAGACCATCGCGTCGCTAGCACTCGTTAGGGAAGTGCGGCAATGCGGATTCATCGCCGCAATCGAGTTGCAATCCGACGACGAAAATCTTGGTCGCGACGTTTGTCTGGCCGCGCGTCATTTGGGTCTGCTGACGCGACCGATCCGCAACAACATCGTGCTCATGCCGCCGTTCTGCATCACTGCCGATCAGCTCCGCGAAGCGGTCGCCGCGCTGAGCAATGCGATATCGAGCGCGGCGGGCGCGCGCACCGGAAATCGTTAATGCCGAAACGCGTGCGTCTCGATTTGGTTCTGGTCGAGCAAGGTTTGTTCGCCAGTCGCGAGCAGGCGCAACGCGCGATCATGGCTGGCCAGGTTCGTCTGGCGGACCGCGTTCTGAATAAAGCTTCCGTCGAAGTCGAACCAGATGCCGAACTGGTTGTGGAAGCGCCACCGAAATTTGTCGGTCGCGGCGGATTAAAATTGGAAGGTGCGCTCGAGCATTTTGCGGTCGATACCGCCGGCCTGACCGCGCTCGATATCGGCGCTTCCACCGGCGGTTTTACCGATTGCCTCCTGCAACACGGCGCGCGGAAAGTTTACGCGATCGATGTTGGCCATGGACAACTCGCCTGGAAAATCCGCAACGATCCGCGCGTGGTTGTTCGCGAAAATCTGAACGCGCGTTATCTCGCGCGCGAGGACATTGCCGAGCCGATCGATCTTTGCGTGATCGATGTCTCCTTCATCTCGCTGACTTTGATCTTGCCGCGCGCCTTCGACTTGATAACTCCAACCGGTGTGATCCTCGCGCTGATCAAGCCGCAATTCGAGCTCGAGAAATCGGATGTCGGCCGCGGCGGCATCGTCTCGGCCGCGGCGTTGCACGAAAAGGCGAAAACAAAAATCGAACAATTCGTTAGGCAAAATGGCCACGAAGTGGTCGGGCTCACGCCATCACCGATTACCGGGACCGACGGCAACCAGGAATTTTTCATATGCGCCCGAAAACCATCGGCCTGATTGCGCATACCGGAAAAGCCGGCGCTGCGGAATTGATTCGCGCGATGCAGCGAGAGCTGGCGCGGCGTTCGATTTCCGTTTTGCTCGAATCCGAAACCGCGCATCTGGCCGGCGCGCGCGGCGACGCGAGCGGGCATCGGGATTATTCCGTAGCCGATCTCGGCCGGGAAGCCGACCTGCTCGTCGTCCTCGGTGGCGACGGCACAATCCTGAACGTGGTCGGTCAGCTCGATGACGTGATCAAGCCGATCTTCGGCATCAATATTGGCTCGTTAGGCTTCCTCACTTGCGCCGCTTCCTCCGCTTATGAAGAAGCGGTCGCCTGCATCGCCGCCGGCGAAATGGATTTCAGCGAACGCACGCTTCTGGAAGTGACCGAGACCAGCGGTCAAAGCCAAAAAATTGCGTCGACCGGATTGAACGATGCCGTCTTTAGTCGCGGAGAAACTTCGCGGCTCATTCGACTTCACACGCGCGTGAACGGCGAACCGCTGACCGAGTTCAACGCCGACGGCCTCATCATCGCCACGCCGACCGGCTCGACCGCGTATTCGTTGTCCGCGGGCGGTCCGATTCTCGCGCCCGAATCCGGCGCGCTCGTCATCACGCCGATCTGTCCGCACGTCCTGACGAATCGCTCGATCATCGTCGGCGCGGATGCCGTCATCGAAGTCGAACCGGCCGATCGCGATTATCCTGTTTTCCTGAGCGTCGATGGACGCGAAGCGTTGCATATCGAATCCGGTTCCATCGTGACTGTGCGAAAATCTGCGCGGGTTCTGCCGTTGGCCGCGCTTCCCGGCGTCTCCTTTTTTAGTGTCGTTAGGCAAAAATTGAAGTGGCGCGGCAGCAACGTGTGATTAGCTCCTCGCTCGCCTCACTTTCGCTGGTCGGAGTTGTGTTATAATTGGCGATGTTCCTGCCGAATCAGAAAGTGGTTTGTGTGGACGGAAAGTTTCCGCTCGGGATCGAGAAGCTTTACTCCGAGCTGCCGAAGGAAGGCTCCACTTACACCATTCGCGACATTGTTCCCGGGATCGGATTGACCGGTGAGGAAGGCGAGACCGCGGTTTATCTTTGCGAGATTACCGGACCGTTGAATGCGCACGGGATCGAACGCGGTTTTCGCGCCGATCGTTTTGCGCCGCTGCAAACCAGCGAAGATGAGGTGGAAGAGGAATTGCCTTTTGCGATGCCGGAGTTGATGCCCGCGTGAGCAGTTCTGATCGGGAGCATAGAATGAGGAGCGCAGGCGCGTCGTTCAACATCGCGTAATCGTGCGCGCTCTCTCGCTTGTCATCCTGAGCCGCGAAGACGGCGAAGGATGACAGCGCACACGCGCGAGAAACTTCCTCCGCGTCTTCTGTTGCCTAACGACCCGCGAGTCGCTCGTTATTTTTTCGCCCGCACGACCACCGCCGCGATATCGTCGAGCACAATCACGGCATCGAAATACTCCGCGCCGGTTAATTGCGTGAGGAGCGCGAATTTCTCATTCAGCTTTTCCAATTTGCCGCCGATTTTTTCGCCGGACTTCATTCGCAACTCAATCGGTTGACCGATTTGGCGTTGCAGGATCATCTGCATGGTGTCGTTAGGCTGAAGATCAACGTTGTTCTCCGCGGGCGCGGAGACCGCGAGCAGACAAAAGATCAGGACCGAGGGAAGAAGACGCGTGAGGAATTTCATGAGGCGGATGTAACCTCGCGGCGCCTCGGTTGACCAGCCGAATTCTGGTCGCGATCGCACGCGGTGCTCGACGCAAATTTCGCGCTCGGCTAGTAACGCCAGCGATGGAACCCACGACCACCGCGCCAATCGCGTCACGATGGCGGCACCGCATTCGGCGTTGGGATTGGCAGACCATTCTGCTCGTGCTCAGCATCAAGGTGTTGCTCTTCACCTTCGCGGCGCAAGTGATGACGACGCTGTCGAAGGATTACGACAACTGGATGCAAATCTGGATTCGCTGGGATGCGATCCATTATCTCGCGCTCGCGCAGAACGGTTACGTGGCGACGGGCGAAGAACGTTTCGCGCTCGCTTTCTTTCCGCTCTATCCCTGGCTGGTGCGAGCGACGGCCTTCGTCGTGCAAAGTTATTATGCGGCGCCCTTGATCGTTTCCGGATTCGCTTCACTCGCGGTCGCGCTCATTTTCAAACAATTGGCGCGGCTTGATGAATCCGAAAAAGTATCGCGCGAAGCCGTTTGGTTTTTGCTCATTTTCCCGACGACGTATTTTTTGCACATCGGGTACACTGAAGGACTTTTCGTGGCGCTCTGCCTCGGATGTTTTCTGGCGGCGCGCAAGAATCGCTGGTTCTACGCCGGCCTGATCGGCGCGCTGGCCTGCCTCACGCGCGTTAATGGTTTGGTGCTTGTGCCGGCGATGATGGTGGAAGCTTTTACGCAATATCGCGCGGCGCACCGACTGGATTTTCGCTGGCTCTACATCGCGCTTATTCCGCTCGGTTTCGTCGGTTATCTGGCGCTGAATTATCACGTCACGGGCGATTGGTTCGCCTTTATGCAAATCCAACGCGAGCATTGGTACAAGCAGCTCGCGTCGCCGGTTTTTGGTATTCGTGACGTTTGGGAACGCATTCCGGACGGCAGCGCGATCGAAGGCGAACACGAATTTTTTTACATCGTGCTCGCGTTCGTCGGCGGACTTCTTTGCGTGTGGAAAATGCGCGCTTCCTACGCGATTTGGGTCCTGGGAAATTGGATGCTCGTCACGAGCACGTCCTTCATCGTGAGCGTGCCGCGTTATACGCTGACTCTTTTTCCACTCTTCATTCTTTGCGCGCGCGTTTGTGCGCGGCGGCCAATTTTGCACGCGATCGTGACTGTTTTTTCTTTGCTTTATCTCGCGCTTTACGCCGGGCGTTTCGTTCAGGGCTACTGGGCTTTTTGAGCGCGCGCGATTTCTTCTTTGCCAATCCGAGCATCCGCATAGCTAGTTGAGCTGTGCTTATTTCGATCGTTCTACCTTGCTACAACGAAGTGAAGCTTTTGCCCGAAACGCATCGACGCCTGCTCGCGTTGACGGGAAAATTAAACAAGGAACGCTTCGAATTTATCTACGTCGACGATGGCAGCCGCGATGAGACCGCGACCTTTCTGCACGAGCTCAGCCTAACGGATAATCGTGTTCGCGCGCTTCGGCTCTCGCGCAATTTTGGTCATCAGGTGGCGATCACGGCCGGGCTCGAACACGCCGCCGGCGATGCCGTTGTGATCATGGATTCCGATCTGCAGGACCCGCCGGAAGTGATTGTGCAAATGTATGCGCGCTGGTTGGAAGGCTATCACGTCGCCTACGGCCAACGCGAAGAACGCACCGGTGAAACAGCGTTCAAACTCTGGAGTGCGAAAGCTTTTTATCGCCTGGTCAATCGTCTTTCGCCGATGCAAATGCCTAACGACACTGGCGATTTTCGATTGATGGACCGCACGGTCGTCGATGCGCTTCTGCGCATGCCGGAGCGCGATCGTTTTCTGCGCGGCATGGTCAACTGGGTCGGCTTCCGTCAGGTCGCGGTGCCGTATCGGCGCGAGCAACGCTTCGCTGGCGAGACGAAATTTCCGTTGGTCCAGATGGTGCGATTTGCGGCCGACGCGGTCTTCTCGTTTTCCTTCGCGCCTTTGCGACTGGCGGTGTGGATCGGCTTCGTCGCGCTCGGCCTGGCGCTGCTCGGAATTTTCTACGCGGTGGCGTTGCGTTTCTTTTTTAATCCATCCCATTGGGTGCGCGGCTGGGCTTCGATTTTTGTGGCGGTGCTCTTCATGGGCGGCGTGCAATTGGTCTCGTTAGGCATCATCGGCGAATATGTCGGCCGCATTTATGGCGAGGTGAAACGGCGTCCGCTTTATTTTGTCCGCGAACGTTTTGGTTTCGAAAACGAATCCGCCAACCTGCCCGCGCCTTCGAGCGTGATTCCCGCACTCGGCGAACGTGCGATGCGATCGATCTTCGCCGAACCGGCGTCTCGGCGAAATCCTGCCGAGCGCTAAAATCCGCGCGAAACGCGCGTGGAATGCTCAGGTATAAAAGTAGCGCGTCAGATGAAAGAAAATTGGCGCGGCGAAACAAAGCGAATCGATCCGATCCATCATGCCGCCGTGTCCGGGTAAGAGTTCGCCATAATCTTTCACGCCGCGATCGCGCTTGATCGCGGACATCGTTAGGCCGCCGAAAAATCCCATCAAGGTGATCGCAAGCGACATGGCGAAAGCGGCGAGGGGGACTGAAGGGCGTGGCCCACCACAGTCCCATTCCAACAAGACTGGCGGCCAGGATTCCGCCGACAAATCCTTCGAGCGTTTTGTTGGGACTGACTTTCGGCGCGAGCGGATGACGGCCGAAAAGTTTGCCGAAGACGTATTGCAGCACGTCGCTCAATTGCACGATGGCCGCGAAGAAGAAGAGCAGCTTGGCGTTTTGCCCGGCGTATCCCGGGATTTGCAACGTGAGCAGCGCGGGGGCGTAGCTCACGAAATAAACGCAAACCATCAGTCCCCATTGAATCTTCGCGGTCCGTTCCAGGAAACGCTCGTTGTCGCCGGCAATGGCGCAGCGGATCGGAATAAAGAGGTAGGCGTAGACCGGAATGAAGATGGTGAACATCGCATACCACTGCCGCGCGATGAGAATGTATTGGATCGGCAGGAGAATGAAGAAGGCCCAAAAAAGCGAGCGATGATCGCCGCGTCGCGATGGCGTGAGCGTGATGAATTCGCGCAGCGCGATGAACGACATGAGCGCGAAAAGAACGATCGTGCCGATGCGTCCGATGAAGAGCGCCGCGCCGAAGATCGCGCACATGACCCACCAGGCATTGGTGCGCGCGTTCAGGTTCGCGATGACTTTTTGCGCGCTTTCGCTTTGCCTTCGCGCTTTCAGAATCTGGCCGATCGCGGTCGCAAGGCAGAGCAACAGAAAGACGCCGCCGACCAGCCAACGTGTTTGCGGATCTTTCATGAAATGGGCGCGAGTGCGAGCATGGCGGCACGCGCGCGCTCGATGAATGGATTTTTCTCTTCGCCTTCGCCAAGAAAAAGCGGCGTGCCGAAACGCACCGAACAAAGAATCGGAATCGGCAACACTTCGCCCTTCGGCAAAACGCGATTCAAGTTCTCGATATAAACCGGCACGAACTCGAGCGCTGGTCGCGCTTTCGCGAGATGAAACAAACCGGTTTTGAATTCGCCCGGTTTTTCATCCTGCCGGCCGCCTTCCGGAAAAATGATCAGCGAGGAACCCTCCTCGAGCGCGCTCAGCATTGGCTGCAAGGGATTGTTCGCGCGCGTGACGCGTTTTCGCTCGATCAAGACCGCGCGAAAAACTTTCTCGGCCAAATGCAAACGCACGCGGCTGGTCGCCCAGTAATCGTGCGCGGCAACCGGGCGTGTCTTCGCGCGCACTGCGGTTGGAAGCGCGGCCCAGAGCAAAACGAAATCGAGGTTACTGGTGTGATTCGCAAAATAAACGCGCTGAGTCTCGTTAGGCTGGCAGCCGATCCAGCGCGAACGCGCGCCGGTTAGAAGTCGAACCGCCGATGCGGCAAACGCGCCGATCATCGCGCGTTTAGAAGTTTCGCGATGCGCAATGTGCGACGCGCCGCCGTGAAAAGTGAGCCGAGAAAAATCAGCGCGAGCGCGAGCAACATGATGCGATGCGGCCAGCGCAAAAACGCTTCCGCGGCCGAGAGAACACAGGCGAAGGTGAGCGTCGCCATGCGCTGTTGTTTCGCCATTGGGCCGCAGAAATCCTGCAGCAAACCAGCCGAGCCGCCGAAGACGCGAACATAGGCCGTGAGGACGGAAGCGATCGCGCAAAGATAACCGAGCTCGATCGCGCCTAACGAATCAAAGCGCATGGAATATCCCGCCGCCAGGAACAACAAAATGTCGGCCACGCGATCGGGAAATTCATTGAAGATCTCGCCCGTCTTCGTCTTCAAACCGCCTTCCACCGCCATCAAACCGTCGAGCAAATTACAGACGAGCCGCAATTGAATGCAGACGGCGGCGGAGAGGAACAGCGCGGCCTTCCGCCAGCCGAAGGCATCGGCCGTCAGACAAAGCGCGACCGCGCCGAGGCCGCTGAGCGCGACGCTCGCGAGCGAGATCTGATTCGGCGTCCATTTTTGCCTAACGAGTGCAGCCGCGAGCGCCCGCGGCCAAGCGCGGCTCCGCACTTTCAAAGGCCTGCGCGCCGTCTCAGAATTCATGGGCGCGCAGGTTAGGAAAAGCCGTTCCCGTTGTCATTCGCAAACCGCCGCCGCCTGGATTTTAAGTCTCGTTAGGCTAGGCTGTCGGATGTTCCGCATGCGTTATTTTCTAATGTGGTCCCTGGCCGCGTTTGCTGCGTTTTCGGTTTCATCGGCCCGCGCAAAAACTGGGTCCGTTCTCTATAACCCGTATCAAAAAGAGCAGGCGACCGCGCAACGAATTTACGGCGCGAAGTTCAGCGTCATCGATGCTTCGAAAACGCCTCACTTCGTCGACGCTAAGATACAGGACCAGCCGACACTTCCGCGTCCGAGGGATTCATCGGGCCGGATAATTACCGGGGACGCCCTCGCCCTTTTCATCATCACACCCGAAGGGCGCGTGCAGGCGCCGGAGATTTACCAATCGTCGCTTCCGCAAGAAAACCGAGCGATCGTCGAGGCGGTCAGGACTTGGCGGTACCTGCCGGCGACATTAGATCGCGTCCCGGTTTCCTCGATTGGTACGGCCGACTTCCTTTCCGAAAAACCTCGCTCGCTCAAGGGAACGCGGGACGCGGAGGATGCGGTGGCGATCGATGCGCGTGGGCGACAACACACGCCGGCGACCGATCCCGATGGTTTGACGCCGTGGATGGAGGATGTCGTGAAGCGTGTGCCCTTCGAACTTCCCGCTCGCAGCGATCGACGGATCAACGAGACGGGCTACGGCGTTTATCGTTTAACACTTGATCTGAAAACGGGCGCGGTCACGAATGTCTCCGTCTTCCGCTCAGCTCATGCCGGAAATCTGGATAGCAGCGCGCTGGCCGCTTTTCGTCAATGGCGCTGGCGGCCGGGCAAGTGGCGCATGATTGATGTGCCGGTGTCGTTCGGGAGCGGAAACTCGACCTATGACGGCGGTCGAGATTTGCCGCCGCCGATTCCGCAGGTGCCGTCCGGACTTGTGCCGTAAAAGGCTAGCGGAACGTCTCGTTAGGCGAATTGTAAGCTCTGTCTCGCGGCGCGAGCTTCCTCGCTTGTGCGATTGAAGAAAGACGCAAGCTGGGAAGCTCGCGCCACAAAAAGCAAGATTCCGCGCTTCTTCGGTTGCCGCTACTTTTGCTCGAACAATTCGCTTCGGCCGACGCGTTCGCCTTTCATCAGGACTAACGAGATCGCGGAGAGCGCGTGCACATCCTGCAACGGATTGCCGTCGACCAGGAGAAGCGTCGCTTCCTTGCCTTTCTCGACCGTGCCCATCCGCGAATCGGCGCGGAGCAATTTCGCCGCGTTGTAAGTCGCGGCTTCCAGCGCGACCTCCACCGGAATGCCGGCCACGACCCAAAGCTCGATCTCGTGCTGCACCGTCGGCCCGTGGAGCACGAGGAAATTTCCCGCGTCCGTTCCCGTGACCAGCGTGATGCCGGCATGCCAGGCTTTGAGCAGATTCTTCGTTCCGGTTTCGAGCGAGATCGGATAATGCGAAAGACCTTCGCGCAATGGCGCCATCTTTTCGCTGACGGCTGCGGCTTCCGTTCCGGCGATCAAATCTTTCGGCGCGGTTTGTTGTACGAGGGAACGTTTGAGCAACGAAACATCGCCACGCGCGAAACTGGTGAAGCCTTCGGCCACGCTCAAAGTCGGGTCGAGCGCGATCCCTTTTGCTTTCATGGCCGCGATCGTTTCGTCGGGAATTTCATCGACGAACGAACCGTGCTCGACGGAGTTCGCGCCGACTTTCACCGCATCCGCGACGTCGACCGCGCTGCCGGTGTGAATGGCGACCGGAAGATTTTTCGCGCGCGCTTCTTCCGCGACCGCGGCCAGCAGATTCACATCCATGCGCTTGAAAGGGAACGCCGGCACGCCGGATTCGAGCACGCCTTTGATCGCATCGACGCCTTTGGCCGCGAGCTCATCCACTTGTCGATGCGCTTCCTCGACCGAGTGCGGGATGCGCACAAAACCCGCCAGGAACGAAGCGCGCGTCGTTTCCGGCATGAACTTCGCGTATTCCGTTCCGTGGCCGCCTTCCGCGGTGAAAAGGGGACCGCAGAGGAATAATTCCGCGCCAAGTTTTTCGCCACTGCCGAAGAGTTTGCGCAACTTCAACATGTCATCGACCAAATCGCCCGCGCTCCGCACCGCCGTTACGCCGCTATATAAATAGGCCTCCAGCTCACGCTCCGACGCCTTCGGATCGTAATTTTTGCTCGGGTCGTCATAGAACCCGCCGCTCGCGCCCAGATGCACATGCACGTCGATCAAACCAGGCAGCAACGTTTTGCCCGCGGCTTCGATCGGCTCCGCGTTCAGACTCTTCGCATCCGGCGACGCACCTTCGTAGATCTCCGCGATCCGCCCGCCGCGCACGAGCACGGCGCCGGATTCGATGACCTTGCCGTTGCCGACGAAAATGCGCGCGTTCTGGATGAGCAAGGTGCGGCCGCGGCGGACATCGCGCGCGAGGATTTTTGCTTTCTGCAAATCCTGGTGACTCCAAGCCTGATAAACGCCTAACAAGAGGAACGGGATGAAAATGACCACCACCCA
>CAXSCV010000065.1:0-18605 GCA_964235895.1 uncultured Chthoniobacterales bacterium | reverse complement strand
AACGTCGCCGTCCATGAGTCGTTAGGCGTCCGAAAATCTCCGCCGCCGAAAGCACGACCAGCTTGCCCGCTGGAAAAACAAACCCGCGCGCGAGCGTTCCTTCGAGCAACTCGGTCCCCTCGAGCGCGCCCATGATTTCGCGGAAGCGTTCGATCTCGCCTTCCGTTTGAAAATATATCGCCACCCGGTTGCCGGCCGTTTTCCATTCCTGCAAACGTCCGGCAAGCTGCGCGCGCTTCGCCTCCGCGATCATGAAATCGCCCGCGGAAAATTCGCCGATCTCCGCATCGAGAAAGGCGCCGCTGAAATCTTCCGTCTCATCCGCTTCGAGCCAGCCGACGCTGATCAGGATTTCTTCCTCGGCATCGAGGTCGGCTTCGATCGCGATCCGCAGATGATCTTTCGCGATGTAATCGCGCACCTGTCCGCCCTGGTCTTCCGCCGCGCCTAACAAGACCTCGACCGATGGAAGCGTGCGCACGGCGGTTTGCGTATCGAGGTCGAACTCGCGCATCGATTCGATGTCATCGCCGGAAAATTCCAACCGCACCGGAAGCTGCGCCTGCCAGGAAAAGAGATCGAAGATTCCGCCGCGGACAGCGAATTGCCCGCGCGTCGCTACTTGCGCGACGCGTTCGTAGCCAGCTTTGCCTAACGAGTCGATGAGATGTTCCATCGAAGTCGCGGCGCCGCGTTGCAAACGAAGAACGGCCGAGTGAAGCGCACGCAATTTCGGCACCGATTGTTCGAGCGAAGCGCGTGTGGCGACAACAAGGTGCGGACCTTTCTCGCGCGCGACTTTGGTCAGCAACGCCAGCCGTTCCGCGGAAATTTCCGGATCGGGGATGATGTTCTCGACTGCGGCGAATTCCGCTTCCGGGAGGAAGAGCGCGTGAGGAATCCAGTTCAGCAGAGTTTCGTAGAGCGACTCCTGCGAGCGCACTGTCGGGCAGGTAATCCAAATTGTTTGGCGGAGTTCCTTAGTAAGCGCGGCGGCGAGCATTGGCTGCGCGGCTTCCGTGATATGAGAGAACTGAACCGGCCATGCGCTGCGCTGCGCTGCTTCTATTTTCCGGGCGATCGGTGGCGCGTTCGCGACGCGTCCGAGAAGGCTCTCGCCGTTGGAGTTTTCCACCGACAATGCTTCGCTGGATTAGGCGCGACTGCAATCCCGCGGCGAGCGCGGGCTAGAGGTCGCGCCCGATGGCATTCGCGACGGCGCGGAGGCGCGGGAGAAGCTTGCGCAAAGTTTCCGGGACGAGTGCCTGTTCGCCGTCGCTCATCGCGGTTTCGGGAGAGTTATGAACTTCGAGCATGATCGCATCGGCCCCCGCGGCGATGGCGGCGAGCGACATTTGCGGAACGAAGGCGCGGAGACCGACGCCGTGGGTTGGATCGACCACCACCGGCAAATGCGTTTTCGCTTTCAGAATCGGGACCGCACTGAGATCGAGAGTATAACGAGTCGTGCTTTCGAAAGTGCGGATGCCGCGTTCGCAAAGAAGGACGTTCGGATTGCCGCCGCTGAGGATATATTCCGCGCTCAATATGAGTTCGTCGAGCGTGGCGCTAAAGCCGCGCTTGAGCAGAACCGGGAGATGGCTGCGGCCGACTTCTTTCAGGAGCGAAAAATTTTGCATGTTGCGCGCGCCGATCTGAAGGCAATCGGCATAGCGTTCAACCAAAGGAAGATCGCGCGCGTCCATGATTTCCGTGATGACGGGAAGGCCGGTTTCGTTGCGCGCTTCGGCGAGAAAGCGGAGCCCTTCTTCTTCCAGTCCCTGGAAGCTGTAAGGCGAGGTGCGCGGTTTGAAGGCGCCGCCGCGCAGGAGGCGCGCGCCGGAGTCGTGAACGACGCGCGCGATGGAAAGAATTTGTTCGCGGCTCTCGACCGAACAAGGCCCGCAAATGAGCGCGATTGCCGCGTCGCCGCCGAGGCTGACGCCACAAATATCGACCGTGGAGGCTGCGCCCCGCGCCTCGAAGGAGGCGAGTTTATAAGCGCTTGTGGCCGGCACGACGGATTCGACGCCGGGCATTTCGGCGAACGGATTTTGCCGGAACAACTCGGCCGGTCCGGCGACGCCGACAATGACACGCGAACCGCCGCGACTGATCTCTGTCTCGAACCCGAACTTTTGCGCGCGCGCGACGATCTCTTCGATCTGTTCCTCGGTGGCATTGGGCTGCGTGATGATGATCATGATTCGACTAACGAAACATGAACACCCGCGCAGGTGAGCGCAAGGCCGGAGCGATGCCGCGGGGCGGACGATCTAGTTACTGATCGTGACCGGCGTGCCAGTGGAAACAGTATTGAAGAAATTCTCGGCCATGAACTCCGGCATGCGGATGCAACCGTGCGAAGCGGGGTAACCCGGCAGATAGCCCGCGTGCATGCCGACGCCGCCGACGATGCGCATGAAGTAGGGCATGGGCGCGCCTTTAAAACGCGTCCCGGCCGGCTTCGGATCTTTCCCCAACTCGACGTTTGGCACGACGACGTTGTCGGCGTTGTCGACATAATCGCCGTATTTGCTGGAGGCGTGATCCTTATCTTTTTGCGTGATGTTGTAAGTGCCGGTCGGAGTGTTGAGGCCTTCGCGGCCGGTGGAAAGTTGTGAGACTCCGACGAGCTCGCCGCCTTTGTAAAAGTAGGCGCGCTGTTCCGAGAGGCTGATCTTGACCGAAGGTTTGCCGGACACGCCGTCGCCGTCCCAATACGAAACCGTGTCCTGCGGCGCGGAGTTCGAAACTGCGCCCGGTCCATAGACGCCACCGAGGTATTGCGTTTGCGCGCTCGGGTCGTCATCGCATCCGACTAAAGCAAGCGCGGCCGCGAGGCAGAGGGTTGCTTTCACAATAGAAAACGATGGCAGTGACATAGGCGATTTTATGGGCTGAACCTTCTAACGTTCCTCGGACAAAAGTCAAGATGACCGGCCGCGAGCTGGCTTTCATAGAGCACGTTCTTTGCCCGGCTTGAATTCTGCTTGGTAGCACGGAGTGTTGCGACCGTTTTCCGAGCAGGTTTTCTCCCTTATGCCGACTTACGAATACTCCTGTGAGAAGTGCGGGAAGAATTTCGACGTCTTCCAATCGATGCGCGATGAGGCCTTCAAGGAATGCCCGAAGGAACATTGCCAGCTCAAGAAATGGGGACACGGCAAAGTGAAGCGTCTCCTCGGCACAGGCGCGGGATTAATTTTCAAAGGCTCCGGTTTTTACATCACCGATTACCGCAGCAACAACTACAAGGAAGGCGCGAAGAAAGAGGCCCCGCCTTCGAGCAGTGGTGAGAAATCGTCCGGCGGCACAGAAGGCGCAAAGCCGAGCACGCCCGCGCCGGCGCCGGCAAAAACCGAGAGCAAGCCGAAGCCGAGCAAGTCCGATTCATGAAACTGATTTGCCCCGAGTGCCGGCGCGAAAACGAACCCGAGCGCATTTATTGTCATGACTGTGGCGCGCGTCTGGATCGCTCCGGATTAACGAAAGAAAAAGCGGCGCCGGCGGAAGAAGATTCGAAGGAAACGCAACGCCGGGTGGCCGCGCTTTTCGATCCGCGCCGCGGGCTGTTGCGGCAAAGATTTTTCCAGGCCAGTAAATTGATTCTGGGCGCGCTCTTCCTGGCCGCGATCGTGCAAATGCTGCGCGGTCCGGAGTTGCCGGAACGTCCGAAACTGGCTGCGCTTCCACCACAGATTAATATCGACCTCGAGAATGCGACCGAAGGCCGTGTTCCCGCGTTGCGTTATTCCGACGATCAGGTCACCGCCTACCTAGCTTATGCGCTTCGTGGTAAACAGGCGGCGCTTAGCAAATATCTAAAGTTCGAGCGAGTGGTGGTTGGTTTCGAAGAAGGCTCGACTGATTTCACGGTGGAGCGCTCGCTCTTTGGATATTCGGTTTTCACGAGTGAGTCATGTTCCGCTTCGATCGAGAACGGGAATATCGTCACCAAAAGTATCGGCGGTCATATTGGCCGCATGCCGATTCATCCGGCGCTGATGCAGTGCTGCGGCTTTTTGTTCACCGATCTGAACGGCGCTCTCGAACGGGAACGGAAGCTAATCTCGAAGATGGGGTCGATTGAATTCCATCCGCATCTCGTCGTCCTCGCATCGAAGACTCCGCCGCAAACGTAAAGAGCGGGCCGCAGCTTTCGCCGCCAGCCCGCTCTCCTTTGTAGTGTTGCGTTTGAGTTAGTTCAGACCCATCGAGCCGAGCAATTCGCCGCCGATCCGGCCGTCCACGCTCAAGCCGTTGCGACGCTGATAAGCGCGGATTGCGCTGCGCGTTTGGCCGCCGATTTCGCCGTCGATCGCGCCGTGATAATATCCGGAGCGCGAGAGTTCCTGCTGCACTTGGCTGACCACGGAACCGTCGCCGCCGGAATTGGCTAATCGTCCGTTATAGACGCGGCCATTATCGTAGCCGTTATAATACGCCCCGCCGTAGGGGTAACCGTAACCGTATCCACCATACCCGTACCCATAGCCGTAGGGATAACCGTAACCAAACCCGAAGCCGTAGGGATATCCGAAATAGGGATAACCGAAGCCGCCGTAATACCGCCAGTGTCCATTGTGCCAATAGCCACGGCCTCGGCCGTTGCCGTTGAAGCGACCGGAGCGCGCGGCATTCGATGAGAAATGCGAACCTCCTGAGAAGTGCGCGGCCGATGAAGCGTGCCCACCGCCGCCGCCGCCATGCCCGTGAGATTGTGCCTGCACCGGGGACACGGAAAGCGCGACGGCCGCCACTGCGGCGCTGCCTGCGAGACTGATTTTTTTCCAGTTCATAATGTCCTTTCCTGTTTTGAATTTATAACTCCAATAACTTAACGCGGTTGCGTTTTCTTACAACAAGCCGGGGAAAAGTTCGCGCGATTTTTCGATCTCGCGACGCTCGCGCGTTCCTTTAATCTCACCGACGTTTTGCGAAAAATGAAACGCGCCTTGTTCCTGCTCTGCCTCGGCTTCGTTGAGGTAGTCGTTTTCCTTCGGCCGAGCGCAGCCGCCCTTCCTCCGCGAAGCATCAGCACGTCGCGGCAATTCATCGTTTACGGATCGGACGCGCGGCTGCGTGGCGCGATTTGCGATCTCGCGGAACGCACCAAAACAAGCGCGCTCCATCTCCTCCAGGAACAGGACGAATGGAAAACGCCTATCATCGTCAACGCGCAGCATTCACAGGCAAATCATCCGGAGCTTCCACCCGTGCATCTTGCCTTCAGCCAGACCGGCGCGGGCTTGAAGTTGCAGCTCGATCTAAACCTCGCGGCCAATGCCAACGTCGCCTCGGTCGAGCGAGAACTGCTCCGCGCCGTTTATTTGGAAATGATGTATCGGCAACAATCCGAAATCGCCGCTGGCGAGGAATTCGTGGAACCGCCGGATTGGCTCCTCGACGGAACTTTGGCGCGAGCGCATGAGCGCACTGACTCGCAAATCAGCGAATCGCTCCGCGCCATTGCCACTTCCGAAAATATTATTTCGCTCGCTGATTTTCTTCATCAGCGGCCCGAGCTTTTAGAAGCGCCGTGGCGGAATGTTTATCGCGCGTATTCCGCGATTTTCGTGAACCTTCTTGTCGAAACGCCCGACGGCCGAAAGCGTCTGAAGCGTTTTCTTGCGGAGCTTCCGCGATCTTTTCGCGATCCGTTGGACGTACTTCGCACGCACTTCCCCGCCTTGGGCGACAACGTGGAGACGATCGAAAAAACGTGGAATCGTCGCGTCGCGCAATCGTCACCTAACGAGCGATTTCATCTTCTGAGCTGCGCGGAAACGGAAGAGCAACTCGCGCAACTCCTGCACCTTCAAGCTAGCGAACCGGGTCGCGCGGATGCGCAATATTCACTGGAAGAATTTCCGAAATTTGTCCGCCTGCCGGATTCTGCGAACGCCTTGAAATCGCTCGCGCCCGAGTTGGTCGCGCTCTCCGGTCACGCGAATCCGCTCTATCTTCCGGTCATCTTCGAGTACGAAAAAATCGCACTGCAACTCGCGCGCCGGAAAACAAAACGCATGGCGCAACGGCTGGCGGAAGTGCGCGCAAAACGGGAACAGATCAGCCGCACCATGCAAACGATCGACGATTACATGAATTGGTTTGAAGCCACGCAGTCGTCCACAAACAGCGGCGTCTTCCGCGATTACTTACAGACGGCGGAACGGGCGGGCCTTCAAAAAGCACCGCGTCGCGATCGTATTTCTATTTACCTCGACGCCATCGAAACGATGGCCGAACACTAACGCCATGCACGAATCGCTCGCCAAAACGATCGACTACATCGAGATGCCAACGCGCGACCTGGCCGCGACCAAACGTTTCTTCAACGAAATTTTTGGTTGGCAATTTCAGGATTACGGACCCGATTACTCCTCCTTCGATGATGGAAGAATTGCCGGCGGTTTTTTCTTCGCCGAACAAAGCTGGACGGCAGGCGAAGCGTTTCCGTTGCTCGTCTTTTACATGCCTGAACTTGAGCAGGCGCTCGCCGACGTGCGCCGGCTTGGCGGCGAAATCACGCGCGAGATTTTCGAATTTCCCGGCGGTCGCCGCTTTCATTTCGAAGCGCCGGGCACGGGCGAATTCGCCATCTGGTCGGACAAATAATAAGTCGCGTGCGCGGTCGCGATAGTTGCTCGCGCGGACGTTGCTGCGTATCATAGGCGCGCGCTGAGGGGCGCACTCTTTACATGCAGAAAATTGGATTTGCCGAAGCTCTGGATTCCATCGTGGCGAGCGATCCGCGCTACAGCCGCGATGCTTATGTTTTCCTGCGCGACGCGCTCGATTACACCACGAAGCAGCAGAAGAAAATCAAAGGCGCGCCCATTCGTCACGTCGCCGGCCCGGAGTTGCTCGATGGCGTTCGCCAATACGCGCTGAAGGAATTCGGCCCGATGGTCGCGACAGTGTTTTCCTATTGGGGCGTGCGTTGCTGTGAAGATATCGGGCACATGGTTTTCAATCTGATCGGCGCGGGAATCTTTGGAAAAACAGAGGAGGATTCGATCGAAGATTTTAAAAGCGTTTACGATTTTCATGAGGCGTTCGTTAAGCCGTTCGAGCCGCAGAAACTGGCCGCGCCCGTGCCGCCCGCCTTGCCGGCGCCAAAAATTTCCTGATTCGCGCGCGCCTTTTCGCGCCGTGAACCAATCCATTCATGCTGGCCACCGAACATTTTAAACCCGCGACCGCCGCCGGCTCCGCGGCCATCACTTTTCCGCCGACCTCCGCGCGGAAATGGACCTTGCCGAACGGCCTAACGATCATCGTCCAGGAAGATCGCAGCGCGCCGGTCGCGAGCGTGCAGGCCTGGTGCGGCACCGGCAGCATCGATGAAGACGCGCATCTCGGCGCGGGTCTTTCGCACATCCTCGAGCACATGTTGTTCAAGGGAACGCAGACGCGTCCGGCCAATGCGATCGCACAAGCCGTCCAGGACGTCGGCGGTTACATCAACGCCTACACTTCCTTCGATCGCACGGTTTACTGGATCGACGTGCCGAAAGCGGGCGTGACGGAAGCGATCGATGTCCTGGCCGACGCGATGATGAATTCGACTTTGCCCGCGACCGAATACGCCAAGGAACAGGAAGTGATCCGGCGCGAGTTTGCCATGGGCTTCGACGACCCGGATCGGATGGCGGGACAATTGCTTTTCGCGACCGCTTATCAAAGACATCCGTATCGCCTGCCAGTGATCGGTTTGCTCGATGTTTTCAACCAGCTCACGCAGGAGCAGGTGATGACTTATTACAAGGCGCGCTACGTGCCTAACAACTTCACCTTCGTCATCGTCGGCGACGTGCGCGCGGAAGAAGTGCATGCGCAACTTGCCAAATTTTTCGAAGCCTATCCCGCGCATTCGCTCAAGCCGATTTACATTCCGGCGGAACCGCCGCAGCTCGGCCGCCGCGAAGCGCATGACGAATTTCCCACCGAACTGACGCGGCTCACCCTGGCCTGGCACATTCCCGAAGTGACGCATCCCGACGTGCCGGCGATCGATTTGCTCTCGACCATTCTGGGCGATGGACGCAGCTCGCGTTTCTATCGTCGCATCCGCGAAGAAGCCGGGCTCGCATATGGCGTTTCCGCTTTTTCCTACACGCCCGGACACGCGGGAATTCTCGGAGTCGATGCCACGACCGATCCGGAAAAACGCGAGCAGACGCAGCAGTTAGTTCTCGAAATCGTCGCCGAGATTCAGACCAAAGGCGTGACCGCGGCCGAGCTGGCGAAAGCGAAAAAGATTTCGCTCAGTCATCATCTCACTGCGCTAACGACCATGCGCGGGCAGGCGTCCGATCTCGGTTCGAATTGGTTCCTCACCGGCAATCTCAACTTCACGCGCGACTATCTCGCCGCCGTCCAGGAAGTGACGATGGAGGATGTGCAACGCGTCGCGGCGAAGTATTTGACCGACGAAAATCTCACGATCATTTCTCTGAATCCGAAAGGCGCTCTGGCCGCGCAAGCCAAGGCCGCCAAACCGGTCGCGGCCAAGGAAATCCAGCGCGTCGAATTGACCAACGGTTTGCGGCTCTTGATTCGCGAAGATGCGCGGCTGCCGCTGGTTGCGATCACGGCGGTTTTTCGTGGCGGATTGCTCGCGGAAACTCCGCAGACTAACGGCATCACGCACTTGATGGCGAAGACGCTTTTGAAAGGAACGAGTACGCGCACCGGCGAACAAATCGCCGACGCCATCGAAGCGGTCGGCGGAAATATTGGCAGCGATTCCGGCAACAACAGTTTCAGTATTTCGCTCGATGTCACGCAACCCGATCTCCCGTTGGCGGTCGATTTGCTCGCCGATGTTTTGTTGAACGCGACGCTTCCAGAACCAGCGGTCGCGCGCGAAAAAGAAGTGCAACTCGCCGGCATCAAGGACGAGGACGAACATCTCACCGCGGTCGCGCGCAACATTTTGCGCGAAGCGCTTTTCAAAAAGCATCCGTATGCGCTGCGCACCAAAGGCGCGGAAGGATCGGTCCAGAAATTGAACCGCAAAGATCTGCTCGCGTTTCGTGACCGTTACCTGGTCGCGAAGAACGGCGTCATCTCCGTTTTCGGCAACGTGAAGGCCGCGGAAGTGAAACAACTTTTCGAGCAAAAGTTCGCGACCATGAAGTCGGGCGAGCTCGCTCTGGCCAAGATCGTGGCGAGCGCGCCGCTCACGGAAAACGTCGAAGTGGAAAGCGTGAAAGAGAAAGCGCAGGGCGTCCTCATGGTGGGATTTCGCGGCGCGGACATGTTCAGCAAAGATCGCTACGCGCTTGAGTTAATCGACGAAGCGAGCAGCGATCTCGGCTCGCGTTTTTTCATCCGCATCCGCGAACAAATGGGCCTGGCTTATTACGTCGGCTCGAGCCAGTTGCAGGGTTTGGCGCCGGGCATGTTCGCTTTTTATCTCGGGACCGATCCGCAGAAATTGAGTCCAGTCAAAACCGCGCTGCTCGATGAAATACGCCAACTGGCGGAGAATGGCCTAACGAATGCCGAATTGCTCCGCGCGAAAAAGAAACTGATCGGTCAGCAACAAATTTCCAATCAAAGCAACGACTCGTTAGGCTACATGTGCGCGCTGGACGAGCTTTATGGCCTCGGATTCGATTATTACAAAACGCTCGAAGCCGAGGTGGAAGCGGTTAGCCTGCAGGACGTGCAACGAGTCGCGGCCAAATATTTTCAAGCCCAGCCTTATGTGCTCGCGACCGTCCGACCTTCCAGCAACCACCAAATCACCGCGGAGAATTAAACCATGGCCGAAGTCCAGACCAACACCCAAACCGGCGAGCTCGCGCAACGCTTCATCGAGTTCGTCATGATGCACGCGCAGAACGCCGCGCTTTTTCTCGGGCAAATTCCGAATCCACAAACGGGCGAGGGCGAAGTGAATCTCGATCTCGCGCGCATGTTTATCGACCAGCTCTCGATGATTCAGGAAAAAACCCGCGGTAATTTAGGCAACGACGAGGAAACCGTTTTGCGGAATACGCTTTCGAATCTGCAGATGGTTTTCGTCGAGGTCGCGCAGAACAAAGGTGATGCCGGCGCATCTCGTCCGCGATCTTCGCCTTCGTCGTCCGCGCCGGACGAAAGCGCGCCGAGTTCACCCGAGCCTTCGGCGAAGACGGACGCCGCTCCGCCTCCGCCCGCAACGGCCGCAACGTCCGACGCGGAATCGCGCAAAAAGTTCACGAAGAGTTACGGCGCCTAACGAGTCGATTGGTGCGGCCGTTTGCTGGACCGGCGCGTATTTGAATACATGCCCACGAACGCTGCCGAGTTAGCTCGCGAGAAAAAAAAGATCGCCGATCTCGAGATCATCACCGATCCCGAAGAGGCGGCTGAAGAAGCCGGACTGCGCTACGTCAGCGACGATCGCCCCGGTTTCACGCGCAAAGCGAAGGGCGACGATTTCGAATATTTCGACACCTCCGGCAAGAAAATTAACGACGAAAAGCGATTGCTCAGGATTAGGCGGTTGGCTGTTCCGCCTGCTTACATCGACGTGTGGATTTGCCCGACGGCGAACGGACATTTGCAGGCGACCGGCCGCGACGCGCGCGGCCGCAAACAATATCGCTACCACGAAAAATGGCGCGAGGCGCGGGACGAAACTAAATACGATCGCATGGTCACGTTTGGCGCGGCCTTGCCGAAAATCCGCAAACGCGTGGAAGCGGATCTGGCGTTGCCCGGCCTGCCGAAGGACAAAGTTCTGGCCACGATCATTTCGATCATGGAGCGCACCTTCATTCGCGTGGGCAACGAAGAATACGCGCGCGAAAACAAGTCGTATGGCCTAACGACCATGCGCAATCGTCACGTCAAAGTGCAGGGTACGAAGCTGCGTTTTAATTTCCGCGGCAAGAGCGGCGTGCAGCACGAAGTAGATGTGGTTGATCGGCGTCTGGCGCGAATCGTGAAGAAGCTGCAGGATCTTCCGGGTCAGGAAATTTTTGGTTTTCTGAATGACGACGGCAGTGTGCACAACATCAGCTCACAGGATGTGAACGATTATCTGCATGAGATCACCGGTGAAAATTTCACCGCAAAGGATTTCCGCACCTGGGCCGGAACGGTTCTCGCCGCGGTCGCGCTCAATGCGGTCGACCCCTCCGAGACAAAGAAACAGGCCAGGCAAAATATCAAAGACGCGGTTAGCGCGGTCTCGAAAATCCTCGGCAACACGCCGGCGGTTTGCCGCAAATGTTACGTCCATCCGGCGGTGCTCGAGACGTATTTGTCGGGTAACATGATCGAAGGCTTGCGCCGCAAAACCGAAGAGGCGCTCGCGCAAAATCTGCCGGCTTTACGCTCGGTCAAAGCCGCGGTCATGACTTTCCTGCAGGCGCGACTGGCCGCGCAAAGCTAACCACTCGTTAGGCGAAAGTTGCCCGCTTACTGCGGATGTTCGTCTCGATACGGCCGATGACTTTGATAAAGCGCGAGACGTTCCTCCGCGCCTTTTTGCAGCTCCGGCCCGATGCCGGGAAGGGTCAGCGCGTAGTATTGAAAGTTTACCGCTTTCTCGAAGTCGCCCTCTTCCGCAAATGCCGCCGCCAGCGTATCGACGAGTCCGCCGTCGTTCCAGCCGGTGAGTTCGCACGCGCGCGTCGCGGCGGTGATCGCGGCTTTTCCATCGCGGACTGATTTGTCCGGTGCAGTTGCGCGAATCCAGGCGAGCCCGTTCAGGGCTTGAGATTGGGAAGTTGATTTGAGGCTGATCGCTTTCTCGAAATCCTGCAACGCGCGCGCGTAGGCATGTTTGCTGGAAAGAAGTTGCGCCCGGGCGAGGTAGGCCGGCGCAAGCTCAGGATCACTTTTGATCGCCGCGTCGATGTCAGCCATGCCTTGGTCGATTTTCTTTTGATTCACCAAAATTCCGGCGCGAGTGAGTAAGGCGGGCGCGAATTTATTATTGAGCTTGAGCGTTTCGGTCAGGTCGCGCGCGGCCGCCTCGAGATCGCCGTCGCCCTGATGCGCGAGCGCGCGGTTGTAGAGCGCCTGATACATCGTCGAATCGAAGCGGAGCGCTTCGTTGTAATCCATCATCGCGGAATGCGAATCATTCTTGAGCGCGAAAAGCAGACCGCGATTCATGTAGGCGCCGGCGTTGGCCGGATCGAAACGAAGCGCCAGGTTGTAATCCTGCATGGCATGTTCGTCGTCGCCTTTGCGATGCTGCAACGCGCTCGAAGCACTCGTTAGGGGAATATTCATCCGCAACACGCGATTGTAGATTTCCATAGCTTCGTCGAGATGGCCGAGCGCCTGCGCGCTGTCGGCCTGGCGCAACAGGTCGACCACGACTTCGCTCGAATCGAACGGCGTCGGCGCCGCGGCCGATTTCGCCTCCCAATTCGCCACCGTGGAAGTGCGCAGTTCGCCATAATCCGCCATCGCTTTTTCCACGTCGCCTTTCTTCGAATAAAGATCGCCGCGCTCCGAGCGAGCCTCCTGATTTTGCGGATCGAGACGTAGCGCGCTCTCATAGCTGGCGATCGCGGCATCGACGTTCTCGAGTTTCGCCAAGGCGCGGCCACGCAGGATGAAGGCGTTCGCATTGTCGGGCGCGCGTTGTGTCGCTTCCTCGAAATCGGCCGCTGCTTTTTCCGTCTTACCGGCCTCGAAGAGAAGAGTGCCGCGCGCGAGATAATTTTCCGGGCCGTTCGCTCCGTGCGCGATCGCGGCATCGTAATCCGCCAGCGCTTTTTCTTTCTCGTTCTTCGCTTGCTCAGCGCGCGCGCGTTCGGCGTAGGCCATGCCGATGCCGGGATTCAATTTCAAGGCTGCCGTCAGATCGGAGATGGCGGCATCGAGCGCGCCGGTTCGGTTTTTCGCTTCGCCACGCCAGGTGAGCGCTCTGGCTTTTTCGCGCGCGCTTAAGCGCAAACCGACCGCCGCATCGAAGCGCGCGATCGCCTTTCCGAATGCTTGCGCGCCGATGGACTGGCGGCCCTCCTCGATCAGGCAGGCGCCCTCATTTCGTTCCTGCGAAAGACGCCAATAAAACATTCCGCCGCCGGCCAGTGCGACCACCACGAGCATGAGCAAGAGCCAGGCGAAGAAGCGCGATCTCATGATTAATCAGCTCTCGTTAGGCGAACGCATCGTCGCCGCGAAAAATTACGGAACGATAACCGTGCGACGTTCCGAGGCTTTGGAAGAACGAGACCGTTCCGCGCGGGTAGTTTTACGGACAGTGATGGTTTCATCCACGACATTGTCTTTGGGATATTTTTTTGTGCTCGGCCAAACCAGACGCCACGGCTGACGTTTCACGGTGTCGGTTAAATCTTTGACGTTTTCGCCGGTCGCCTTCAAGTCGGGTGTAAGCGAATTCATGGCCGACTTCAATTTATCCGAAGAGTCGCGAAAGTTTTGCAGCGTCATCGTGATGTTGTCATTACTCGTTAGGTCGGCGCCAATTTTCGCCACGTTCGTCGTAATGCTTTCGACATTCTTCAGGGAAACCTGCAGCGGGCTGTTCGTTGCGGTCATGTTGGTCAGGTTTTCCGCGAAGGTGCGCATCTGTGCCAGCGCCATGTTGAGCTGCGATTGTTCGTCGGTGATGCGGCTAAGATTTTGCGCGGTCGTTTGCAATTCCTTCAAGGTGCCGGTCGCTTCTTTGGCCAGCGGTTGAATGACGTCGAGCATTTTGGCGATGGCTTCGCCGAACTCCGGCACGCGTTCGCCCGCGAAGGTTTGGCCGTCTTCCGCGCGGCCCGCGGAATCGTTTCCTTCGGTAATATCGATGGCCGTTTCGCCGAGCAATCCGAGCGTGATCAGACGCGTGCGCGCGTCTTTATAAACGATCGCATCCTTGTCCACGCGCACATCGATGCGCGCTTCGAATTTCGGTTTCAAGGAAGGCGGCGCGCTGGGATCGCTCGGCCGAATCGCTTCGTTCAAAGCGGTCGCGTGCGCTGCTTCTTCTTTGGTCACGGGCGAGTATAACTTGTCGACCTGGCCGATTTTGCGGCCGGCCAAAAGCACAGGCGCGCCGAGTTTAATCCCGGCCGCGTTATCCATATAGATCCTGTAGGTCACGAGCGGTTTGAAAAGCCCGGGCGCGCCTAACAAGATCAGGATGCCGGTTAAAACCACGACCGTGGCCAAGACCAGCAGGCCGGTCAGAATTTCATTTCGTCGTAATTGCATCCTGGCTTCCTTCTAAAATCGGTCCCTCCGTGCTGCCGCTCAAAAATTGCGCGACCACAGGATCCTGCGACCGCTTGAATTCTTCCGGCGTTCCCATTTCGATAATCTTTCCGCGATAAAGCATCGCCATTTTCGTGCCAATGCGAAAGGCGCTATCCATTTCGTGAGTGACGATGACTGAGGTGACTTGCGAGCGCTCGGTCAGGCTGATGATCAACTCGTCGATCACGGAGCTGATCACGGGATCGAGTCCGGCGGAGGGTTCGTCGAAGAGAATCAGCTCCGGTTCCATGACGAGCGCGCGGGCCAGGCTGACGCGTTTGCGCATGCCGCCGCTGAGCTCGGAAGGCATTTGGTTTTTCACGTTTTCCATTCCGACGAGCTCGAGTTTTTCATCGACGATCTTATCGATTTCGTCGGGCGTTTTTTTGGTTAATTCTTCCAAGGGCAACGCGATGTTATCGTGCACGTTGCGCGAGCTGAGCAGCGCGGAGTATTGATAAACCATCCCGACTTGCGTGCGGATTTTTTGCAACTTGCGACGCGGCAAGCGCGAGACTTCGAATTGCTTGAAGAAAACCGAGCCGTGCGTCGGGCTGAGAATGCCGAGGATTAAACGCAGGATGGTGCTCTTCCCGCTGCCGCTCTGGCCCATGATCACGAGGCGGTCCTCCGGTTCGACGGTTAAGGAGACGCCGCGCAAAATTTCCGTTTCGTCGAAGCGCAAATGCACATCGCGCAACTCGACCACCGGCGGAGTAGCGGGCGCGTTCATGGAAAGAAAACGACGTAGACGATGTTGAAAAGCGTGTCGAAACCGATCACGGCGGTGATCGCGGTCACCACGCTTGAAGTGGTCGATGTTCCCACGCCGGCCGCGCCACCTTTGACATTCAATCCGCGGTAACAGGCGATCCCGGCGATCAAAAGTCCGAAGAGAAAACTCTTCAGCACGCCGGTGATAATGTCGCGAATGAGCAGACTGCTCAGAACGAGATCCTTAAAATAAACGGAAGCGATATTGAAATAACCCGCCGAAATAATGGCCGTCGCGACGATGGCTGCGATGCTCGAGATGACCGAAAGACACGGCATCAAGGCAGTGAGCGCGAGCATGCGCGGCGCGACCAAAAAACGCAGCGGACTGATGCCCATCGCTTCGATCGCTTCCACTTCTTCGGAAACTTGCATGGTGCCGAGTTCCGCCGTGAAAGCGGCGCCGATGCGCGCGGCCAACATGATGCCGGTGAGCAACGGTCCGAGCTCGCGCGTGAAGGCGATTGCCACCAAACCCGGCACGAGTCGCTCCGTGCCGAAGCGTTGCAATTGGTAACCGGTCAGCAGCGCCATCGTTAGACCAAGAAAAAAAGAAACCATCGCGACCAGGGGAACGGACCCGACGCCCGCGCGTTCCGTGTGCCGGAAAAAACTGGAAGCGCGAAACGGCGTCCGTCCCCGCCGCACGTTGTCCATCGTCTCGGTGAACGTGTTGATCACGAACCAAAACATGCTCCCGATCTGCCAAAGAAAACCGCGCCCGAGCTGGCCGACTTCCTGCACGACCACGACCGGATTGGTCTCTATCGTGTTGCCGTCGTCCGCATTCGTGCTCTGCTCTTCGGCCATGTTCACGGGGAAGTTGCCCCACTTCATCGGTGGGAAAAGAGAAAAGTGCCCGCACGGTTCAGTGGCTTTTGTATCGACGAAATCAGAGTGATTTCCGAGCCGATGTTATCCTCATTTTCGCTCGTTATACCGGCTTTCAATGAGGCCGCCCGCATCGGGCAAAATTTGTCCGACGCGCTCACTTATTTGCAACGCGAGAGTCCGGAAAGTGAAGTGATCGTGGTCGATGATGGTTCGAGCGATCAAACCGCGGAGATTGTCCGCGATGTTTTTGCGCGAACGAAAACAATCGACGCGCGCCTGCTGCAGCGTTCGCCTAACGAGGGAAAAGGTGCTGCTGTTCGGGCTGGTTTAGAAGCTGCGACACGCGCGGTCGCGCTTTTTTCCGATGCCGATTTTTCTACGCCGCTCGAGGAAGCGCCGAAATTATTGCGACCGATTTTAGATGAGGAAGCGGATGTGACTTTCGGTTCGCGCGCGCTCGATCGCCGGCTCATCGGGAACCGCCAGGCATGGTATCGCGAACAAGGCGGTCGCGTTTTTAATTTGATCATGCGCCTCGCGACCGGCCTGCCGTATTGGGATACGCAATGCGGTTTCAAAGCCTTTCGGATGTCGGCGTTTCGTCCGATCCTCGAGCAATCGCGCAGCAACGGCTTCGCCTTTGACGTCGAGTTTCTCTATCTCGCGCACCAGGCGGGATTGCGTCTGCGTGAAATTCCAGTGCGCTGGGATCATCACGAGGGAAGCAAGGTCGATTATTTTCGCGACAGTCGCCGCATGCTCCAGGAGATCGCGAAACTTCGCACTCGTTAGGCCGCGAGCGGCCTAACGAACGGTTAAGCTTTCTGCTCTTCGATCATCTTCGCGAATTGCGCGAAGAAATAACTCGCGTCATGCGGACCAGGCGCGGCTTCCGGATGATATTGCACGCTGAAGACCGGCAGCTCGCGGTGCTTCATTCCTTCCACGGTGCCGTCGTTTAAATTGATGTGCGTCACTTCCACTTCCGCCGGCAACGACTTCGGATCGACCGCGAAACCATGGTTCTGCGAAGTGATCGAGACCTTCCCGGTTTGCAAATCTTTCACCGGTTGATTTCCGCCGCGATGTCCGAATTTCAGTTTGAAAGTGCGCCCGCCAAACGCGTAACCGAGCACTTGATGACCGAGACAAATTCCGAAGATCGGAGTCTTTCCCATCAGCCCGCGCACAGCCTCATGCGCGTAATCCAAAGCGCCCGGATCACCGGGACCGTTCGATAGAAAAACGCCGTCCGGATTGAGCGCCAACACTTCGTTTGCCGTCGTCTGCGCGGGCACCACCGTCACGCCGAAACCCTCCTGCCGCAGCCGGCGCAGGATGTTCTCTTTAATGCCATAATCGTACGCCACCACATGATGCCGCATCGCCGGCAAACTCTGCCGGCGAACCTCGTCCGCGTTCCCGCTCGCCACCGACCAAAGTGTGCTCTCACTATCTTCCGGATCCCATCGGTAACTGGAGGCCGCCGTTACTTCGCGCACAAAATCCATCCCGACGACACCATCGCCGCGGAGCGCTTCTTCCACCGCGTCGGCCTCGGTCATCGCATCACTCGTTAGGCAAGCTTTCATCGCGCCGCGCTCGCGCAGATGTCGCGTGAGCGCGCGCGTGTCTACGCCCTGGATGCCAGGGATTTTCCACCCTCGCAAATAATCATCGAGCGACCTTTCCGAGCGCCAACTGCTCGGGATTTCGCTCAACTCTTCCACGACAAATCCGCGCACATGCGGCGCGCCACTTTCCTGGTCGAGCGCATTCGTTCCGTAATTTCCGATGTGCGGATACGTCATCGCCACGATCTGTCCGCGATACGAAGGATCGGTCAGCACCTCCTGATAGCCGGTCATGGAAGTGTTAAAGCAAATCTCCCCGACGCAGGTGGCGTTCGCGCCAAAAGATTCGCCCTGAAAAATCCGGCCATCTTCCAGAGCGAGAAGCGCGCGCATGCTCGCGCATTGTGTCGCGTCGCCGGGCAATTTCAAATTGTTCCTCGCGGGATTTGCGACTGCGCCAAAAAACAAAACGCCCGGACCATTTCTGATCCGGGCGCTTGAAATTTTTACCCCGCCGGTGCCGTTTAGATGGATATCCCGTTCCCTTTCGGTAACGGGCGGATAACCGTCGCGAGAGCGTCTGACTTCCAATTAAGGCATGTCATCTTCCCACTGCGACCAAGCCTCCTTCTGACTGAAACATCGGTCCGGGAATCACACCTGTAATCTCGAACATCGCAGGGTAAATTTTTGAGAGTTCTTGCTTGAGAGTTAAGCGAAAAAACACTGGTTTCCATCCCAACCCTCAGCCAAAAACTCTCGCTTTCTCAAAGAACTTATTCCCGAAGTTCAGCTCCCAACTCGCTCTTCAATCGTTCGCGAATTCGCGAGTGAACCACGGTCACTTCGTCGTTCGTCAGTGTGCGGTTTTTATCTCGGTATGTCAACGTGTAGGCCATCGATTTGCGGCCCGCACCGAGATTGCTCGCGTCTTTTCCGGAAAACAAATCGAAGAGCCGCACGTCGGTTAGCAGGGGCTCGTTCGCGCTCGCAATTGCATCCGCGATTTCGGTATGAGTGAGCGTTTCCGGAACGATCATCGCGATGTCGCGCGTGATGGATGGGAACTTGTCGAGATCGGAAAATTTCAGCGAACCTGCGCGCGTTGATCCAGAGAAATCGAG
Organism: uncultured Chthoniobacterales bacterium; assembly: GCA_964235895.1. GTDB lineage: Bacteria > Verrucomicrobiota > Verrucomicrobiia > Chthoniobacterales > UBA10450 > JACCTI01. Next base: position 70 of record CAXSCV010000065.1, on the reverse strand, counting down.
CTGCATTTCCAAAACGAAAACCGGCGCGTTCGCACCCAATTTTTCTCGCTGATCAGACATGAGCTGCCCC
>CAXSCV010000064.1:0-19021 GCA_964235895.1 uncultured Chthoniobacterales bacterium | reverse complement strand
GAGCAACGGAAGAGAAATCAGCGCGGTGAGCAAATTACTCATGCGAACAAGCAGTTGTCGGCTGCGGAACTGCGCGCGTAGAATTCACCATGAGCGCGGCGGAAGTGATCGAGCGCTCGATGTGCTTTCCGCATCGATAGACGGCCATGCGCCATGCGTTTTGGAGTGCGGCGCCGCTGCGCCGCTTTGGATTGTGACCCTTGATTTGAACGAGCCTCGAGAAAGCGCCGGAGCACCGGCGCACTCCAAAACGCCAATGCGAATTGCCCCATCTCACTCGTTAGGCCAGCCATACGTAGACTAAGAGCAGTGCGACCATGCCGAGTGCGGCCGCTCCCATATAAAGCTGGATTTGGCCGGAGTGAATCGCGGACATCAAGCGACCCGCGCCGCTTGCGCTCGCCGCGCTCTCGTCCGCCACGGCGTTGATGGCGTGCTCGTCAAAACCTTTCGTTAGGCCACCAAAATTTTTTGCGATACTGCTTATCAGCCTAACGAGTCCGTCCCAGACATAGCGGTCGAGCAAATCCGCGAAACGCGCGGCGAATTTGCTGAGCGCGATGATCGTGACCGCATAAAGTTCGTCGAGCCACATGCGGTTCGCGAGGAACCGGAAAGGCGCGGGCTGTGCGCGTTCTACCGGATCGGTTTCGCCGCTTCCACGATAAAGCAAAAGACCGAGTCCAATGCCGATCGCGACGAGAAGGAGCGAAACTAGAAGCATCGGCTGAATGAGGAGCGCGAAGTTCGTGGTCGCCGATTCTCCGCGAAGAAAAGTTTCCAACCACGGCCAGGCCGGGGTCAGCACCACGCTCAATACGACCGCGCAGATCGCCAGGACGATGAGCGGCAACGTCATCACCCGCGGACTTTCGTGCGCGTGTTCGGAGGCGACGCGTCGCTCGCCGAAGAAGACATAAATCACCTGCCGCGTCATGTAGAAGGCGGTCAGAATTACGCCCGCCATCGTCAGGAAATATGGCACCCGCGAGGTCGGCCAATGCGACGTCGCGTGCAGGATTTCCTCCTTCGTCCACGCGCCTGAAAAAAGCAGCGGCACTCCGCTCAAAGCCATCATGCCGATGGCGTAAGTGAGAAATGTTACCGGCATCACGCCGCGCAGGCCGCCCATTTTGCGGATGTCCTGTTCGTGATGCGTGCCGTGAATGACCGAGCCCGCGCCGAGGAAAAGAAGGGCTTTAAAGAAACCGTGCGCGATCAGGTGCATGATGCCGGCCGCGACGCCGCCCACGCCTAACGAGACCATCATCAGTCCGAGTTGCGAGACGGTGGAATAGGCGAGGATGCGTTTGATATCGAACTGCGCGACCGCGATGAGCGCGGACATCAGCGCGGTGATGACGCCGATCCAAACCACTACGGTGAGCGAAGTGGTGACGCCGTGGATTTCGCCTAACGAGAAGATCGGATAAACACGCGCGACCAAAAAAACACCGGCCGCCACCATGGTCGCGGCGTGGATCAAAGCGCTGACCGGCGTCGGGCCTTCCATCGCGTCCGGCAACCAGACGTGCAGCGGGAATTGACCCGATTTTCCAACCGCGCCGCAGAAGATGAGAAGCGCGATCGAAGTCGCACTCGCGCCGATCAAAGCGAGCCCGCCGCTCTCTAACGAACCCGCGCCGTTGTCGTAAAAAAGCGTGGTGCCGGTGCGACCGTAGAGCCAAAGCAGGCCGAGAAAAAATCCGATGTCGCCGATGCGCGTGGTGAGGAACGCTTTCTTCGCCGCCGCGGCTGCGCTCGGTCGTTCAATCCAAAATCCGATGAGCAAATAGGACGCGAGTCCGACCAATTCCCAACAGATGAACAGGAGCAGCAAACTATTCGCGATGACGACGCCGAGCATGGCGGCAGTGAAGAACGAGAGGTAGGCGAAGAAGCGGCCGAAGTTTTTGTCATCGGCCATGTAGCCAATGCTGAAAACGAAAATCCAGAGCGCGACGAAAGTGATCATGACCAGCATCGCGGCGGTGAGCGGATCGAGCAGCCAGCCGAGACGAAGTGTTTGTTCGCCGAAGGTGAACCAGGAGAAATTGTGAAAGGCGCGGAAGCCGGGTGCCTGCAAGGTGTCGGCGAAGGCGATGGCTGCCAGGATCAAGGCGCCGAGTTGTCCGAAAATGGCGAGAGCGGCGGACGCTTTTCGATTTGCACTCGTTAGGCCAAGTATGAGCAACGAGGCCCCGAGCGGTATCGCCGGGATCAGCCAAAGATGGTCGACGATCCAGGCGTTCATCCTTTGAGTTGATTGAGTTGGTCGACATTGGTCGTGCGATAATGTCGATAAACGGCGATGACGAGCGCGAGGCCGACCGCTGCTTCGGCGGCCGCGATGGAGATGGCAAAAATCGCCACCATCACGCCAGTGGGCGGTTGCGGTTGCGGCGCGAAACGCCAGAAGGCGACGAAATTAATGTTCGCCGCGGAGAGCATCATTTCGATTCCGATGAGAATGAAAATCGCGTGACGCCGCGAGAGAGCGGCGAGCAGTCCGAGGCAAAAAAGCGCCGAGGAAATGATGAGAAAATGTTGGAGTGTCGGAGTCATGCCGGGGGAGCGCACGCGACCCACGTGCAGTTCGCGGCGACTCGCCGCGAACTTCCCGGGTGGTCGGAGGCCGATGGCGGGAACGCATCTCCCGATGTGATCGGCGAGTCGCCGATCACAGCACGCGGGTCGCGTGCGCTCCCCGGATCTTGTCGCCTCATCGCTTTTCCTCCATCACGAGAACGAGCGCGCCGATGAGCGCGGCGGTTAAAACAAGACCGACGCATTGCAACGGCCAGACGTAATCGGTCATGAGCATCTCGCCGATGCGCTTTACGGTCAGCGGTTCTATCGGCATTGCGGCAACCTGCGTTGTTCCCGTTCGCAAAATGGCCCAGAGCAATCCGCCAAAAACCGCCAGCGCGATAATTGCACCGCTCCAGTGAAAACGCTCCGGCGTTTCGGAATCACGCCGCGTCAACAAAATGGTAAAGACGATCAGGATTGCGACCGCGCCGACATAAACAAAAATCTGCACGAGGCCGACGAATTCCGCGCCTAACAAGAAGTAGAAAGCGGCGATTCCAACAAACGCCACCACCAAACAAAGCGCGGCGTGGATTAGCTTTCGCAAGGTCGCGGCGGCGAGCGCGCCGGCTAACGTCACGATGGCGATGAGGATGAATGCGCCGCTGTTCATTCGGCGAAACGATAAGTGCGCGGCGCGAATTTCTTGCGCGTATCGAGCAATTGCGAAAGCGCGAAATACGCGACGAGGACGATGCCTAACGACCAAAGCCAGCCGGCGATTCCGCGCGCTTGATAATGCCAGATGGCCGCCGCCAGAACGCAGGTGAAGGCCATCGGCAGCATAAATTTCCAGGCAAAATTCATCACCTGATCGACGCGCGTGCGCGGGAGCGTGCCGCGAATCCAGATGAAGATGAGCAGAAGTGTGCCGAGTTTTGCGAAGAACCAAAGATAGGACGGGATGAATTCCAAAAGGCGAATGGGCGCGTGCCAGCCGCCGAGGAAAAGCGTCACGGCGAGGCCGCCAATCGCGAACATCCCGAGATATTCCGCGAGGAAAAAGGTGGCGTATTTGAAACCAGAATATTCTGTCATGTGACCGGCGACGATTTCCGATTCCCCTTCCGGAACATCAAAGGGAGTGCGATTCGATTCGACCAAGCCGGAAACAAAAAACAAACAGAAAGCGGCCGCGCCCCAGGGAGTAAAGACAAACCAGTGCGGCAAAATGCCTAACGAGTAGTTGCCCTGCGCGGCCACGATCGCATCCGGCGAAAGCGAGCCGACCACCATGACGACCGGCAAGACGGTGATGACCAGCGGCAGTTCGTAGCTGACCATCTGCGCGATCGCGCGCATCGCGCCGAGCATGGAGAATTTATTGTTGCTCCCCCAGCCAGCCATGAAGACCGCGAGCTCGGTGGTTGAGCCGACCGCGAAGAAAAAAAGAATCCCGCCATCGATGGCGAACGGCGTCATGTTTCGCCCATAAGGAATGACGCCGAGCGCGAGAATCGCCGGGACCACGGTGACGATCGGCGCGAGGAAATGGACCACCTTGTCCGCGCGCAACGGCACGATGTCTTCCTTGATCAGCATTTTGATTCCGTCGGCCGCCGGTTGCAGCAGGCCGAACGGACCGACGCGATTTGGGCCGTAACGATTTTGGATTCGCCCAAGAATTTTGCGCTCGAGCAGCGACATGAGCGCGAAGAGCGAAACGAAAACGCCGAGGAGGAGCGCGATGTTGAGGAGGCTGGAAGCGATTTGCTGCAGCCAATCCGGCGCGCCCGCGAGAAAGGAGAGGAGCCAGCGTTTACTCGCGATGAAAATTTGATCGAGAAACTCGCCGCGCATCGGCGCAGATATTGCGATTCAATGCGATTTTGTCCAAACTAGATTTATGAATGCGCTGTTGCCGCTCGATAAGATGACCACAGAGGAAAAGCTCCGCGCAGTGGAGACAATCTGGGATGATCTTTGCCGAAACGAAAATCAAATTCCCGTGACCGATTGGCAAAAGGAATTGCTTGATGAACGACAGCGGCAAGTCGCGATTGGTCAAGCGAAGTATGACGACTGGGAGACCGCCAAGCAGAGAATTCGCACAAGGACTTCGTGAAGATCCGCATCCTCGATCAAGCCGAGGAAGATCTCATCAGCGGTTCCTTATTTTACGAAGCACAACAGGCCGGGCTCGGCGCATATTTCCGAGAACGTCTCATGACTGAGATTGATTCGTTGGCCGACGTAAGCGGCGTGCATCGCGTCGTTTATCGCGAATTCCACCGCGCCCTTTCGAAGAGGTTTCCTTTCGCAATTTTCTATACCAGCGACCACGAAACCGTTTACATCGAGGCGATCGTCGATTGTCGGCGACAACCGAGTTGGATAAAACGCCGTCTTCGTGACTCCTGATCCTTATTCCTTCATCGTCATTTTCGCAGGCGTGGCGGTGCTTTTTCCCCTCATGCCACTGGCGCTCGCGTGGATGTGGCGGCGGTTTTCTCAACCGCCGAGGCCGGGCGCGTTGAAAAACGCGACGTATGAATGCGGCATCGAGTCGTTAGGCGAAGCGCAGATTCAATTCCGCTCGCAGTACTATTTGTACGCGATCATTTTTTTGATCTTCGACGTCGAGGCGATCTTCCTGGTGCCGTTCGCGGTCGCGTTTACCGGTTTGCCGGTCGGTGCCTTTGTCGCGCTGCTGGTTTTTCTTTTGTTGCTAATCGAGGGACTGGTTTGGGCTTGGGGCAAAGGTTGTTTAGATTGGGCGAAGTAATGGAGGAATGATTTCCTCATTCGTGAAATGAGCGACGCCATCGACCAAAGCCTGAAGAGCGAACTGCAAAAGCAGGGCGTCTGGGTCACGTCGATGCAGGATCTCTATAATTGGGGACGCAAGAATTCGATCTGGCCGCTTCAGTTCGGGCTCGCTTGTTGTGCGATCGAAATGATCGCGACCGCCGCGTCGCGCTACGATCTCGCGCGTTTCGGCGGCGAAGTCTTTCGGCCGTCGCCGCGGCAGGCCGATCTGATGATTGTGGCCGGCACCGTGACGAAGAAAATGGCACCGCAAATCGTGCGTCTTTACAACCAGATGCCCGACCCAAAATACGTCATCTCGATGGGTGCATGCGCGATTTCCGGCGGGCCATTCAAGCAAGGCTACAACGTTTTGAAAGGCGTCGATCGTTTTATTCCGGTGGACGTTTACATCCCCGGATGTCCGCCGCGGCCGGAGGCCTTGCTGCATGCCTTTATGGAATTGCAGCGGAAGATCGACGGCCAAAAATTAACCGGCCCCAACAAATCGGATCACCTCGACCGCGAGAAGCCGAGCGAGTTTCCCGTTCCTGAATTCGGTGCGCATGATCTCGTGCCGCCGAGCAATCCTGACCTGTTTCGCCCGCCAGTTTTGCAGCGTTAACGGGATGGCGTCTCGCTGAGATGGAGGAACCCGAACCACTCAGCGCGTTCAAGCCGCTTTCGGAATATAAAATCCCGAGCGCGCCGGCGCAGCAAACCATCCGCCGCAAACTCGCCCGGCTTTGGCGTAATGTCCGGCCGACCGAAGCCGAGGAGCTGACGCCGAACGATCTTAAAACCGCGGGCGCTGAGATTCTTGATGAAGTGGCGGCGCGGCCGGACGTTGGTCCGCTGGTCAAAATCCTGGATGCGAATCTGGCGGAATGGCTCGGGACCGCGCACCCGAAACGCTGGATCACGGCGGTCGTGCTGCCGCCGTGCGAAGAGTTCGGCATCGTCGAACAATGGGCCGAGCAAAACGGATTTGCCGTCACGCCGGAACCGAGCGCGCAAGAAATTCTCAAGGGCGATTTGCGTTGCCTGCCGGAGATGAAAGGCGACCGACCACTCGTTATACCGCGACTGGAGCGTTGGGCGTTGCGGCATCATCATGGTTTGAAATTGGTCCGCGAGCTCCTGATGCGGCTCGATTCGATCGAGCGGCATTGCGTGGTTGGTTGTAACAGTTGGGCCTGGCTATGGCTGAGCGAAGTGGCCGATGCCAGCGTGCGCCTTCCGCGGCCGTTAACGCCAGAAGCGTTCGACGGCGCGCGGCTCGATCGCTGGTTTCACGAGTTGGCCGATCGCAGTAAAAAACGCGATGTCGTTTTCCGCCGTTCGGATAACGGCGAGCGCGTTCTTTCCAAACCGGACGCGCCAGCCTCCAGCGGGAATGATTATCTCAAAAGCCTGGCCGCCATCAGCCGCGGGATTCCGTGGGTCGCCTGGCAACTTTGGCGGCAGAGCATGCGGACCGGGCCGGACGAGGAGAGCGAGGAGAAGCTGGCCGAAAAAAATACGCGCTCATGTATATGGATCAAACCGCTGGCCGATGTCGGGCTGCCGAAATTTTCCGGCACCAGCCACAGCGCCGCGCTTTTTGTTTTGCAGACGCTGCTGTTACACGGGCGGCTCTCGCTCGATTTGCTGCGCGAAGTCTTACCTTCGCTGGATGCGTTTGCGGCTTTGCATCGCCTCGAGGAAGAAGGCTTCGTCGCGCGCGAGGCCGGCGAATATCGCGTGCAAAGCGCGGGCTATCCCGCGGCGCGCGAGGCTTTATTGCACGCAGGTTTTCCGATGGACGCGATCTGAGATGAAGATGCTCCTCGCGATCGACGCCACCACGGCCGGCCAGGGCCAGCAACAAGCGGCCAAGCTTCTGCGCAATTTCCAGGACATCAGCTTCCTCGAGATCCTGCTCGTGGTCGCGGGCACTTGGTTGCTCATCAGTTTGATCGAACGCGTCGCGCCGTTCCTGGCCGAGCACGGCCCGAGCCGTGGGCGGCTCTTCATTCTCGGCGCCGTGCCCGTGCTGCGCTTGCTCCTGCTGGCGGTCTCGATCGGCTGGATTTTGCCGCTCGTTTTCAATTTCACGACGCAGAATTTTCTCGTCATTTTCGGCGCGGCCAGCGTCGCGCTCGGTTTCGCCTTCAAGGATCTCGTGAGCAGCGTGGTCGCGGGTGTGATCGCGGTTTGGGAGCGCCCTTATCGCCCCGGCGATTGGGTGAAAGTAAACGATGCCTACGGCGAAGTGCGCTCGGTCGGAACGCGTTCGTTTCGTCTGCGCACGCCGGATGACACGGTCGTGACCGTGCCGCATTTGAAAATCTGGGACACGAATATTTACAACTCGAACGACGGGGACCTGACGCTGATGTGCGTGGCCGATTTTTACCTCGAGCCTGCGCACGATGCCGCGCGAGTCCGGCTGGCTCTGCGGGATGTCGCCCTAACGAGTGCTTTCCTGCAACTGGCGCGACCGGTCTTCGTGATCGTGCAGGAGAAGCCGTGGGGCACGCACTATCGGCTGAAGGGTTATCCGTTCGATGCGCGCGATCAGTTCCAATTCCTGAGCGACCTGACCGTGCGCGGAAAGGAAGCGATCGCTTCGTTAGGCGCGATCGAAGTGACGGCACCGGTGGCGTTGCCGGAAGCGAAGGCTTGACCTAGCCTAACGAGTCGTCCGCTACTTCGTCGTGGCGGCCGGCGGTTGCTCCAAACGAATCGGCGGCAGACCGACGATGTCGTAAGTGGCGGAAGCGATCCCGATCCCGGCCGCGTCGAGCGCTTTCAAAATGTCGCGGCTCATTTTGTCCTTGAGCGTGCGGATGCCATGCGCGTCGGCCACGAAGCGTACGGTTAGCTCTAGCCAGTTGTCGGTGATCCGGTAAAACACCGTCGGATCGAGATCGATCCGCTCGACGCCGTAGGTGCGCTTCAGCCGTTCGGTTTCGTGAGAATCGACCCGCTCGGCATTCAGCGCATGGGTGTGCGCCGCTTCGAGGAGAATTTCTTCGGCGCGTTGGCGATCATCCGTATAGGTGATGGGCAACACGATCTCGTCCCAGATGTAGGGGAAATCGCGGGTGTAATTGTAGATCGGCTCGTCGAAAATCTTCGCATTCGCCACCGTCACGATGCGGCCGGTAAACTGCCGGCTTTTCACCCAAACCGCAGGATCGGCACTCTGCACCGCGGGCGGCTGGCCCATTTCCATGATCGTCGTCTGGATGAATCCGAGCGCGATGACGTCGCCGCGCACGCCACCCATGCTGATGCGATCGCCCACGCTGAAGTTATTCCCGCGCAGGATAACGAAGTAGCCGGCAAACGAGGTAATGACTTTTTGCAGTGCGAAGGCCAGGCCGGCCGTGACCAAACCGAGCGCAGTCGTTAGGCGAGTCGGGTCGTCGAACCAAATCGAGAGCACCGTCAGAGTGAGAACGAGCGAAGTGAAAAGCGTGATCCCCTGGCGTGCCCAGAAGCGCGCGCGGCTTTGCGGATTACCGCCGAGAATCAAATTCGTTAACCAACGCAATGCGAAACGGAGCAAGAAAACCGCGACGAAAGCGCAAACGGTCAGCAAAAGCTTTTGCCCGTTCTCGGGATTGATGCCGACGAATTTGATCCCGAAAAGTTCCATCTCTCTGGGTAATCGAGCCGCTGGCATTCCTTGGCCGCGTAGATAGCGGAAGAAGGAATCGTTCGCCCAGCCGCAACGAATCCTTTAAAGTGCGCCGCAATCGTCCGATGGAATCGCTCGAAGAAATCAAAGCGCGCGCCGAGGAAGCGGTCGCTGGTGCGCGGATCGAGATCATTCCGAACCCGAGCCCGGCCAATCAGCCGTCGCTTTTGTTAGACGCGGAGCACGCGTTGCGCATCGCGCGTTTCTTGCATGACGATCCGGCGCTGCGTTTTGATTTTTGTTCGAATGCGACTGGCGTTGACTGGTTAGACCGCGTCGTCGGAAAAACGATCAAGGTGAAGAAATTGGTCGAGGGCGAGGAAAAGGAAGTCGATGAGACGACGCACGAAACCATCCCCGGTTACCTCGAAGCGGTTTATCATTTGTATTCGATCTCGTTGAAACACGGGCCGCTTATCATCCGCGTGCGCACAGGCGATCGCGCCGACCACGTGCATCTGCCATCGCTCACGCCGGTCTGGCGAAGCGCGGAATTTCAGGAGCGCGAGATTTTCGATCTCTACGGAATCCGCTTCGATGGCCATCCCGATCTGCGTCGCATTCTCATGTGGGATGAGTTCACCGATCACCCGATGCGGAAAGATTACGTCGAACCCGACGATTACGAATACGAGCCGACACCGCATGATGAAGTGCTCGTTAGGGCGAAAGAGCATTATCCGGCGCGACCGGCGACTGACGGGGCGGAGAAGGTAACGGAAGGATGAAACGATCGCCGCGTGGAGAAGGTGCAGAAATCACTGCTCACTTCCCCGAGCGAGGAACTTCCCCCCAAATGAACCTGGGCAATTTCTTCACGGAGCTGAAGCGGCGCAACGTTTACAAGGTCGCGGTTGCTTACACCGTCGTCGGCTGGCTCCTGATTCAAGTCGCGACGCAGGTTTTTCCGTTTTTCGAGATTCCGAATTGGGCCGTGCGGCTGGTCGTGCTTGCCATCATCGTTGGCTTTCCCATCGCGCTGGTTATCGCGTGGGCCTTCGAGCTTACGCCCGAAGGATTAAAACGCGCCGATAAGGACGAGCTCAAGCTGTCGGCGTCGCGCAGTCGAGCCTGGATCTACGTCGTCCTGGTGGCTGCCGCGCTTTCGCTCGGCTTGTTTTTTCTCGGGCGCTTGAGCGCACCAGGGACGCAGAACAGGCAAGCTGACGCTTCGGCTAAATCGATCGCCGTCCTGCCCTTCGAGAATCTGAGCGAAGATAAGGAGAACGCTTATTTCGCGGATGGTATTCAGGATGAAATCCTCACCCGCCTCTCGAAGATCGCCGATCTCAAGGTGATCTCGCGCACTTCGACCCGACAATTCCAAAGCAAGCCCGGCAATATCGCAGAGATTGCCAAACAACTCGGCGTCGCCACCATTCTGGAAGGAAGCGTGCAGAAAGCGCGCGACTCGGTGCGCGTGAACGTGCAGTTGATCAAGGCGGAGGGCGATTCGCATCTCTGGGCGGAGACTTACGATCGCAAGCTTACTGACGTCTTCGCGGTCGAAAGCGAGGTCGCGCAGCAGATCGCGAGCGCCTTGGAAGCGACCCTGACCGGCCAGGAAAAAGCGGCCATCGCCACCGTAGGCACGAGAAACCCGGAGGCCTACGATGCTTTGCTGCGCGCTGGCGCCAGCACCGATCACGTTATCTGGCTCAAGTTGGTCCAGCGCGCGATCGAGCTGGACCAAAACTATGCCGAAGCCTGGGCCACGCTCGCCATTGGACAAGCCTATCACTTCGCCTCGCCCTGGCAGAGCGAAGTCTCGCAAGACGAAGTGCATCATGCGGCCGAGACCGCGCTCCGGCTGGCGCCGGACCTGGCCAAGGCCCATCTCGCGATGAGCCTCTACGATAGTCTATGCCTGGGCGATGGGACAACCGCACTCGCCGAACTAGAGCGAGCTCACGAACTCGCGCCTAACGACGCCAGTATTTTGGCGCGACTCGGCTCCGCCCAGCGCGCCCAAGGCCACACCGAAGAAGCAATTGCGATCATGATCCGGGCGGCGGAGCTCGATCCGCTCAACGCCGACGCCTGGTATCAACTCGGAAACACCTACCGCGGCCTGCGGAAATTCGAACAGGCCCGTGCCATGTTCGATCGCGCATTGCCGATCGTCGGCCAGGACGATGTGGAACTCTATTGCCTGAAGGCAGAGACCTATCAGGCCGAAGGCCAGCTGGATGCGGCGGAGCGATTGCTCGGCCAGCATCCACTTCCTCCCCCAGCGGAATGGGGCTTGGCGATCTACTACCAGCAGTTTTTTTTGCAACGCGATTATCATCAACTCGGTGTCATCCTCAAGACGCTCGAAGCGGCGAAGGAAAAATTGCCTCCCATTTTCGTCGCCGTTACCGATCTCGCGCGAGGCAATTTAAGCCTGCTCCAAGGTGAAAAAGAGTCCGCCCTCCAACTCGCCCCACACGCGGAGATGGAGATGAAACAGTTGCGTGAGCAGCACTTGAGTCTGAACGAACTCTCGGCCCTCTACATTGAATTCGAAAGTCGCCTCGGTCATCGGGCCGAAATGGAAGCGGAGATCGCCGCGCTCTTCGAACGCACGCGCAAGAACAAATGGGAATTCCCGGTTTCGGAAAGCAGCGCGGCGAAGGGCTACGCGCTTCTGGGCGATCTTGACCGGGCGCTTCCACTCCTGCAGGCCGCGCTCCAGCAGCCTTCCCGGCAATCGCTCACGCCCGCTTTGCTCCGTCTCGATCCGAGCTACGATGGCGTGCGCAGCGATCCGCGCTTCCAGCAGCTCGCCGCGCCTGCGCATCCCTAATGCCGATGCGATTTTTTACCGAGCTGAAACGGCGCAATGTTTACAAGGTCGCGGTCGCGTATGCGGTGGTGGGCTGGTTGCTCATTCAAGTCGCGACCCAGGTTTTTCCATTTTTTGAAATCCCGAACTGGGCCGTGCGGCTGGTCGTGCTGGTCATTATCGTGGGCTTTCCCATCGCGCTGGTGATCTCCTGGGCTTTCGAGCTCACGCCGGAAGGATTGAAGCGCGCCGATGAGACCGAGCCCTCATTGCCGTCGTCGCGCAGTCACCTTTGGATTTACGTCGTCCTCGTCGCCGCGGCCCTTTCGCTCGGCTTGTTCTTCCTCGGGCGTTACACCGTGCCGCATGAGGAGAAGCTCAGCCTAACGAAATCAATCGCGGTGCTCCCCTTCGAGAGCTTGAGCGAAGATAAGGGCAACGCCTATTTCGCCGCCGGGATTCAGGATGAAATCCTCGCGCGCCTTTCCAAAATTGCCGACCTCAAGGTCATCTCGCGCACCTCGACGCAGAAATACAAAAGCGCGCCGGACAACCTCCGCGAGATCGCGCAACAACTCGGCGTGAGTCACATCCTGGAAGGCAGTGTGCAAAAATCGGGCGACCAAGTCCGGATCACCGTGCAGTTAATCAATGCGTCGGCTGACTCTCACCTTTGGGCCGAGACCTACGACCGCAGATTACTTGACGTCTTCAGCGTGGAGAGTGATGTCGCGCAGAAGATCGCTTCCTCCCTCGAATCCCAGCTGACTGGCCGCGAAAAGAAGGAGATCGCGGTGGCCGGAACTAAGAATGCCGAGGCCTACGATGCCTTCCTCCACGCCCTCGCGCTCGCGCATAGCGAATCGGCCGACGATACGGAGCAAGCGAGAAAACTTCTCCGCCGCGCCGTGGAAATCGATCCGGCCTACGCGCAGGCGTGGGCGTATCTCGCGGGGTACGAGGCGAATTGGTATTTCGGCTTCGAGCACACCGAGGAGCAGTTGTTGCGTGCGCGGACCGCGGCGGAGACTGCGCTCCGCCTGGCCCCCGACCAAGCCGAGGCGCACTACGCCATGGGCCAGTTCTATTACTACTGCCTCCAGGATTTTGAACGCGCGCTGGTCGAGTTAGAGATCGCGCATGAAAGAGCCCCGAACGACGGGGATACTTTATTAGCGATCGCCCTCGTGAAACGGCGCCAAGGGAAGCTCGAGGAGTCGATCACGCGGCAAGAGCAAGCGGCCAGACTCGATCCGTTAAACCAACAAATCTGGATAAATCTCGGCACAAGTTATCGCGGCGCGCGCAAATTCGACCAGGCGCGGGCGATGTACGATCACGCCTTGGCGATTGCGCCGGGCAATATCGACATCACGGCCGACAAAGCGGAAACCTACCTGGCCGAAGGTGATCTTGATGGGGCGGAACAAGTCCTCGCGAAGGTGAAGATCGCACCGCACAACGCCGCCTATAGCACCCAGGTTGTGCCACTTATTTACCGCCGGGAATTCGATCAGGCGTTAGCCAAAATTTCCCTGGATATAGCGCGAGAGAAAACCTTGCCGCCGATTATCACCGCCATCAGTCATGCGATTCTGGGGCGTCTGCAGAACTGGAAAGGCGATCCCGCGCAGGCGCGACCCTTGCTCCTGCAAGCGAAGGGTGAGTTTCGAACCTTGCGCGAACAAGGGCAAACCATCCCTTTCTTAACGGCCCTTCTCCTCGAGGCGGAGGCGGGACTAGGCGAGCGAGAGGAAGTGAAGCGCGAAGCGAAAGCGTATCTGAAGAACAGCGCAAACGACGCCTGGGCTTTTCCCGGAGCGGAGGAAACCGTTGCCCGCGCCTACGCGGTGATGGGCGACGCCGACCGTGCGCTTCCGCTCCTCGAACACGTCCTCTCGGTGCCCTACGCCTTTTCGTTGACTCCAGCTTACCTGCGCCTCGATCCGGTCTGGGATCCGATTCGGAGCGACCCGCGCTTCCAGAAACTCGCGACTGACCATCGATGAACGCGCTCCTGGTTCGGCCGCGGCAGCGACCCGCGCTTGCAAAAGCTTGTTCAGAAAAAATAGTCGCGCATGGTTTGGTTTACTTACCTTCGAGCATGGAGATTGCGGGCATAAAAGAACTACTCGTTAGGCAATGACCACCGGTTTTCACGAACTCGCCGAAGCGCCCTCGCCGCGCGGAATGACTTCGCGCCTCGAAGGCGAGCTGCTCGAGATTTCGATGGGGCCGCAACACCCATCGACTCACGGCGTTTTCCGCATGAACGTCGCGCTCGACGGCGAGATCGTGCGCAAGCTCAAGCCGGTTTTCGGTTACCTGCATCGCAATCACGAAAAGATCGGCGAGAACACGAGCTACCTCGGCTCGATGCCTTACACCGATCGGCTCGATTATTTTTGCTCGATGACCAACAACTGGGCCTACGCGCTCAGTGTCGAAAAGCTCGCCGGGATCGAAGTGCCGGAGCGCGCGGAATATCTGCGCGTCATCCTTGCTGAGCTGACGCGATTACAAAATCACGCCTCACTTCTCGGCTTCCTGCTCAGCGACATGGGCGCGTGGGGCACGCCGCTGATGTACGCCTTCCGCGAACGCGAAAAAATCCTCGATCTTTTCGAGTCGCTCAGCGGTTCGCGGATGATGTGCGACTTCATGCGTTTCGGCGGTTGTCGCGTCGATGCGAGCGAAGAGTGGTTAGGCCGCGCGAAGAAAATCACCGAGGCATTCCCCAAGTTTCTCGATGAATTCGAACAGCTCATCACTTCGAATGAAATCCTGATCGTGCGCACGCAGGAAGTCGGAAAGGTCTCCGCCGAGCTCGCGATGAATGCCGGCCTAACGGGTCCGATTCTGCGCGCCTCCGGCGTGAATTACGACCTGCGGAAAGTGGACGGCTACGGATTCTATCCGCGTTTTAAGTTCCGCGTCCCGCTGGGCGATCACGGTGATTGCTACGATCGCCTGATGATGCGCGTGCTCGAGTTGCGCGAGAGTCTCGGGATTCTAAAACAAGCGTTCGAACAAATTCAGCCCGGCCCGGTGATGAATCCGAAAGTGAAAATCCGCGCCTTCAAACCGCCCATCGGCGAAGCCTACGGCCGCATCGAAAGCCCGAAAGGCGAGCTCGGTTTTTATTTGATCAGCGACGGCGGCGCGAGTCCGTATCGCTATCGCGTGCGCCCGCCCAGTTTCATTAACCTAACCATCCTCGAAGACATGTGCCTCGGTCACACGGTCGCGGATGTCATGGTTATTCTCGGCAGCATCGACATCGTCATGGGCGAGGTCGATCGTTAGGCCAACGCAGGCGTTTTTTGCCTAACGAGTCCTTAAAGCACGCCGACCGCGCGCGAGATTAATAAAACGACAATCGCGAGCGAGATGATCGTTTGCACGATGGCGAGCGCCTTCGCCCAGCGCGCGAGCAACGGCGCATCCGTCGGCCCAAAGGTCGAACTGGTGGTGAAGGAAACGAAAAGATAATCGATGAAATACGGCCGCCAGTGATCGATCCCATAATGCGCTTGCTGGGCTTTCTCGATCTGCATTTGTGGAAAGAGAAAACTGCGGCTGCCGAAATCCTTCCGTTCTTCGCGCTCGTTCGGCCCGCCGCCATCGAGCCGCCAATACCAAAGTGCGAAGACGGCGACGTTGCTGATCCATAAGAGCGCGGCCGAGCAAAGCAGCGCGGTCGGCGTTTCATTTTTCTTCGGCAACGTCACGACGAGGAGCGTGACGGAGGCGATCAACGCGAGCGTGATGATGGCGTTGATCCCGATGCCGAGATAATGATTTAGCGACGAGAGGCCGCTGCGATGCGCGAAGATCGTCGGCACCAGAAGGAGCGCGATGAGCGCCGGCAGCAGCCAGGTCGGCCCGACCACGAGCGTTTTCGGAAGCGCCAGATAAACACCGCCGACGACGAAAAGCGCCATCAACGCCTGCCAGCGCGGTTCCGGTTGATCGACACGTTTTTGCGCGCGGACCATTACTCGTTAGGCGAAGTCTGGCGATTCTCTGCCCGCAAATCATCCGAGAAAGCGTCGGTCAACGGCGACGAGGCCGTGACCTGAGCATCCTTGATTTTGAATCCGGCCCGCTCGACCGCACTGATGATCTCCTTCTCGGTCAGGAAGAGCGGCTCGTAATTTACCGAAACTTTATCGCGCGCGATTCCGAGATCTTGCACGCCCTTTTGCTTCGCGAGCGAATCGCGCAGGACCTGTTCTTGCGCGGGCGAGCCCGGTTTGCGCAGATGAATTGCCGCATCGATATACTCGTGCAAACTGGCGGCGGTCTCGGATTCGCTCATTCATTTTGGATCGGCTATCAAGGCGGCGGCGGATGCGCGGCCAGGCGGAAAACGAAACCGGACTTGTTCCGCGCACGGTTTTCGCATTAACGGTAGAGCGGCGCAGGCCAAACGATGATCGGCACGGGAATACTCAGGGGCATGGCGGTGACCGCGCGAAATTTTCTCGGGAGTTATTTCGAGAAAGATCGCCTAACGACTGTGCAATATCCGGAAGAGCGCACACCGCTGGCGGAGAATTACCGGAACTTTCCCTTCCTCGTATACGACAACGATCCGGAAGCGGGGCTGCGTTGCGTGGCGTGCAAGATTTGCGAAAAGGAATGTCCGCCGCAGTGCATTTACATCGTCAAAAGCGAAGACAAAAAGCCCGATTACATGGGCAAACCGCAGTTCTATCCGCGGACCTTCGACATCGATATTTCGGTCTGCATGAGTTGCCAGATTTGCGTGGAAGTCTGCCCCTTTGAAGCGATCAAGATGGACCAGGTTTTCGAGCTCAGTAAACGCGAACGCTTCGACGCCTTGCTCATGCGCAAGCCGGAGCTGGCCAAGTCTAACGAGTACTATCACGGCATTCATCCGACCGAGGCGGCGACTGTCGATGCCACGCTTGCGGCCGCCGCTGCTAAGAAAAAACCGGCCGCGTAAGATTTTTCGCGACGGAAATTTAGAGCAACTGATACGGGTCGACGTCGACCGCGACTATCACGTTTTCCGGAAACGGAAGCTTATCGAGCGTCTCGCGGATGAGGCGGCTCAGGCGCACGATCGCTTCGCCGCGCAGCAGAATGTGAAAACGAAATTGTCCCTGCAATTTCTCCAGGGGCGCGGCGGTCGGCGCGCTCAAAATAAATTCTTCCGGCAACGCTTCGCGCAAACGGCGCGCCAGCGTTTCCGCGGAAAATTTCGCGCGCGCTTCGTGTTCCGAACGGATGGTGATCAGGACCGCATGTTTGAATGGCGGAAAGTCGCAGCGTTCACGAAATTCCAGTTCCTGATCGAAATAGCCGGCGAAATCGTGATGCCGCGCAAATTGAATCGACGGACTGAATGGCGTGAACGTCTGCACGAAAACTTCGCCTGGAGTTTCGCCGCGACCGGCGCGCCCGGCCACTTGTGTGAGCAATTGAAACGTTCGTTCCCCCGCGCGGAAATCGGGCAGATGCAGCGCGAGATCGGCGTTGATAATTCCGACGAGCGTGACGTTCGGAAAATGCAAACCTTTCGCAATCATCTGCGTGCCGACAAGGATATCGATCTTGCCCGCGCGAAAAGCGCGCAAGGTTTCGCGGTAGGCATCTTTGCGCGTCATGGAATCGGCGTCCATGCGCCTAACGACTGCTTTCGGGAAGTGTTGCGCAACATTGGCCTCGACCTTCTCCGTGCCGAAGCCCGAGTAGATGAGCGCGTCTTCGCCGCAGGCCGGGCACTTTTTCGGAACGGCCGCGGTGTGCCCGCAGAGATGGCAACTCAAGCGCGCGGCCGTGCGATGAAAGGTCAGCGCGACACTGCAATTCTGACATTGGCGCGCTTCGCCGCAGGCGCTGCAAAGAAGCGACGTGGAGAAGCCGCGGCGATTTAAAAACAGAATGGTCTGTTCGTGTTTTTCCAGGCGCGCGGCGATCGCGCTGTGCAATTTGTCGCCGAGAATGGTGAGCGATTTCGCTTTCCGTTTTTCCTGCCGCAGATCGACCACGCGCATGAGCGGCATCTGATTGTCGTCGACGCGAAGCGTAAGATTGAGCAGCCGATACTTCCCGCGCGTGGCGTTGAAATAGCTTTCGAGCGAAGGCGTGGCCGTGCCTAACAAGACCACCGCGCCTTCCAATTTGCCGCGCACGACCGCGACGTCGCGCGCGTGATAACGCGGCGCTTCCTCCTGCTTGTAAGTCGTCTCGTGTTCTTCATCGACCACGATGAGCCCGAGATTTTCCAGCGGCGCGAAGACCGCGCTGCGCGCGCCGATAACGATGCGGGCGCGGCCGGATTGGATCTTGTGCCATTCATCGTGCCGCTCGCCTTCGGAAAGACGGCTATGCAAAACCGCGACCATGTCTTCGGTTTCGGCGAAGCGACTTTTGAAACGTTCGACCGTTTGCGGCGTGAGCGAAATTTCCGGCACGAGCACGATGGCGGTGCGGCAGCGCGCGAGCGCGAACTTGATCGCCTGCAAATAAATTTCCGTTTTCCCACTTCCGGTCACGCCGTGAAGGAGAAGCGGTTTCGCATTTTCGGGAGAGGCGAGCGCTTCTTCGACCGCGGCGAGCGCAACGGTTTGCTCCGGGTTCAGCACCAGATTCGTCGTCGCGATGAATTGCTCGTCGGCGTGCGGATCGCGTGGAACGGCTTGCTCGCGCAACTCGACAAGCCCGCGTTTGGCGAGCGCGCGCAACGTCTGGTTGTCGAGCGAAATCTCGCGCAACAAATCGGCCGCCAAAACTGGACTCGTTAGGCGCGCGACTGCTTCGAGCAATTCCGCCTGGCGCGGCGCGCGTTTGCGCAACTTTTCCATTTCCTCCGCGGAAGCCGCGCGCGCGGGATGAACGAAAAGTTGTTTCTTCCAACCAACTTCCGCGCGCCGGATGACTTGCGGAAGCAAGCTGCGCATGACCGTTTCGATGGAACAGCAATAATAGGCGCTCATCCAGCGCGCGAGTTCGAGCAGCTTGAGGCTAAGCGCGGGCTTATCGCCGACGATCGCTTCGATCGGTCGAAGGCCGGTGACATCCGTTTCCTGGAGAATCGCCACCACCGTCGCGAGTGCAGATTTTTCGCGAAACGGCACACGCACGCGCCAGCCGATCTCCACCCGATCGGCGAACGATTCCGGAATCAAATAATCGAGCTCGCGATGAATGACGCGGTCGATCAGGACGCGAGCGTATCGAGGTTGCACAAGAGG
>CAXSCV010000063.1:0-19347 GCA_964235895.1 uncultured Chthoniobacterales bacterium | reverse complement strand
AAGCGTCCATCGGCCAGCCGTTCTGCATGGATGACCGCGGAGAGATCGTGCGAGCGTTCCAGCCGAAGTTCCAGGCCGGGCAGCAGTGTTTGCTTCATTAACGGAACCGATTGCGCGTCGGCGGGATAAATGTGTTCGAGCATGACTTCGCCGTAATCATCCGCATCGGCCAGCGCCACCATCCCGGAAGTGAACAAGTCGTTAGGCGTCAATTCATGCGCGTCCATGATCGTGTAACGCCCGACCACGTACGGAATGAGGCCGGCCACCTGCTGGTAATTTCGGATGTAATGGCGCGCCAGTTCCGCATTCGCTTTCGCCAGCTCGGCCGGGCCCATCACGCCATAGCGATCGTGCAATTGTTTGCCGTTGAGGAATTCGCCGGCGGGCGCAGCCGTGAGTTGAAATCGTTTGGGCTGCTCGATCTTGTGCAGCTTCTGCAAAATCCGATAACTGTCCGGCCGCTCCGGTTGGCCGAAGATGTAATAACTGCCGAGCCAGGCCGCGAAGGCGACCCCGATCAGAAGCAGAATGGCGATCGTCCAGCCGAAGAGATTGGCTTTGCGCCGCGGTCGTCCGTACTGATCGTCGTAACGATAGAAACTGCGATCCATCAGGCGCGCGCGCTCAAGGAAGACTGCGACTTCACGCCGGACGCGCGGGTTCGAAAGAAGTCCCGCAACCGCAAGTGCGAGCGGCGTTCGGATTCACGATCTGAAAACCGGTCCCGGTCAATCCATCATGATAATCGAGCGTGGCGCCACGCAGTAATTGCGCGCTTTCATCATCGACCAGGAACTCCACGCCATCGCGTTCCACGATCGCGTCGCCGGCCTTTCGCGCATCGAGCGACATTTCATATTGCAACCCGGAGCAGCCGCCTTTGGCAATTTGCACGCGCAGTCCCTTGCCTTCGGCATCGCCTTTTGCTTCCAGAAGAGAACGGAGGTGACGCACAGCGTTATCAGTGACGTTGATCATCGCTAAGATGAGATTATCGCGCTGCGCCGGTACGGTCAACCGAGGGAGGCCGCGGAACGGCGCAGTTTTTCGCGAAACGACGACTCGTTAGGCGACTGCATTACTCGTTAGGCGATTGCTTAATGCAATTCGCGTCCCGCGCGCGCTTTGTCATCCTGAGGCGGCGAAGCGCGCCGAAGGACCTCGCCAGGACCCTTCAGCCCCGCGCGGCTGAAGTTTCCTTCGCAAACGAAAATCGAAAATCTAAAGTGGGAAATTCATGAGCCGCATCCATTTGCTCCCCGATATTCTGGCCAGTCAGGTGGCCGCGGGCGAAGTGGTCGAGCGGCCGGCATCCATCGTCAAAGAGTTGGTCGAGAACAGCATCGACGCCGGCGCGCGCAGCATTGAAACAATTATTCGCCGCGGCGGAATCTCGCTCGTCCGCGTGGTCGATGACGGCTGCGGGATGGATCGCGACGACGCGCTTCTTTCGCTGGAACGCCACGCTACGAGCAAAATCCGCACGGCCGACGATCTCGCGGCCATCGGCACGCTGGGCTTTCGTGGTGAGGCTTTGCCGAGCATCGCCAGCGTTTCGCGATTTCGCCTAACGACTCGTGAAACCGACGCGGTCGCCGGCACGGAAATCATCGTGGCGGGCGGAAAAATCGAGGCGGTGCGCGATGGCGGCGAAGCGGGCGGCACGCAAATCGAAGCGCGGTCGCTTTTTTATAATTTGCCGGCGCGCCGGAAATTTTTGCGCTCGGAAAATACCGAGAGCCGCAACGTTGAACATCAACTTCATCTGCAGGCGATCGGCCATCCGCAAATCGCCTTTGCCTTTGTGCGCGATGAGCGCGTGGTCTTCCAATTGCCCGCGACTACTTCGCTGCGCGAACGCATTCGCGATCTGCACGGAAGCGAATTGGTCGAGCGCTTGCTGGAGGTCGCGCCTAACGAGCGGCGCGGGCCGATCGAGCTCGCGGGAATGATCGGCCAGGCAGGTTTAAGCCGGCAAACGCGCGCGCAGCAACTGGTCTTCGTCAATGGCCGCGCCATCGAGAGCCCGGTGCTGAACGCGGCATTGCGCGAGGGCTATCACACCGCGCTGATGAAGGGACAATTTCCGGTCACCTTTCTCTTTCTGAAACTCGATCCGGCGGCGGTGGACGTGAATGTGCATCCCGCGAAACGCGAAGTGCGTTTTCGCGATCCGTCCGGCGTGCGCGAAGCGGTCGTGACCGCGATTCAACGCACGCTGGAAAGCGGAAGGGAGAACTGGCAAGAGCAATTCCGCGCGTCGGCCGCGATATCGGCACCTCCGCTTCCCGAAATTTCTCTTCCGGAAATAGCGACGCAATCCGATATCACTTCGCGCGATTTCCAACCGGCCGCGACCTCTTCACAATCTGTTATCCTGAGCCGCGCAGACGGCGAAGGATCTCTTCCACAACGCGAAGAAGTGCCTAACGAGCAATCAGTCGACGCGCCGCGCGATCGCCAATTTCAAATCATCGGCGTGCTGAACAAACTCTACGTCCTGATGGAAAACGCCAACGGCCTGGTGTTGGTGGATCAACACGCCGCGCACGAACGCGTGCTCTTCGAAGAACTACGCCGGCGCATGGAAGAGAAGGGCGTGCCCTCGCAGCGTTTGCTTTTGCCACAGACCTTCGACTTGCCGCCGCGTGACGCCGCCTGGGTCGAGCGCAATCTCGCCACTCTGCAAAAAATGGGCATCGGCATCGAGCCGTTTGGCGCGCAGACGTTTAAGATCGACAGTCTGCCGACGTTCTTAAACGCGACCGATCCCGCGCAATTTATGCGGGAAGTGATCGACGGCCTGCGCACGGTCAGCAACAGCAGCTCGGCCTTGCGTCTCGGCGAAGACATGATCGCAAAGACGGTTTGCCGGCACGCGATCAAGGCAAACGATCCACTGCGTTATCTGGAAGCGGAAAGATTGATCCGCGATTTGCTCGAATGCGAGCTGCCCTACTGCTGCCCGCATGGTCGCCCGACGATGATTCAAATTTCCAACGCCGAGTTGGAGAAAAAATTCGGCCGCAAAGTTTGAGTCATCGCGCGGCTAAGCCGGCAGATCGCGCAGCCAGGCTTCCAGCAAATCCATTTCCTGCGCGCCGACAAAATTCAGCCTAACGAGCATTTCATAGCAGAGGCGAAGATTCTCGGGAATGTTGGCTGCGCCGGCTTTTAGCGGCAATGCGTCGAGCTCGGAAGCGATGCGCGCGTTGTTCAGGTAACCGGGAATTTCATCGGCGAAATCGCGCATCAAATTGTGCTCGTTCCTTTCCTGCCAGACGGTCGGTTCGTGGAATAAAATCGACCACTCGTTAGCCCAGGCGATGCGTTGCGCGACGAAACTTCGCCAGATATCCGTCATGCGAAACGAGCAATAAGCGGGCAGGTAGAGAAGGGGAAATGTCTCCGGATACCAGGTCGTATTCTGGCTGTTGAACGGGCACCAGGCGCTGGCGGAGAGCGCGACGCGGCGGTCGGCGCGAAAATCCTGCGGCAGCGGAAGCACCAGTCGATAGATGGCGTCGACATCTGGATTTTCATCGGCCAATCCTTGCTGGATCGGGCAATCGTTGCGTGCGTGCGCAAGTTTTCCGAATTCGGGGAGCGGCCGATTTATTTGGTCGAGCGGCAATCCACGCGGCCAGATCGGCGCGTCGGAAAACCAGCGATAAACATTGACCCAGCCGGCTTCGTTCGAAGTCGCGACTTCTTGCTCGCGCGGAAGAATTTCCCAGAAAGAATCACGCGGAAGATTGTCGTCATCCGTATCGCGAATGACGGTTGCGCCTGCTTTCGCCGCGAGAAGATATCCGATGTTTTTCCGCGCGTAATGGCCAGTCGGACAAATGGCCGCAAAGGAAAAACCACTTTCGCGCTGCCGGTCTAACGAGTGGTAATCGCATCCCTCCAACTCGAAAGCGGCGGGACTTTTCGCATCGCCGATGACGGCGAAATGAAAATCGTGCGCGCGAGCACCGGCGGCGAAAGAGCGCAATGCTTCGTTCGGCGCGGAAATCGAGGTGACGATCAACCAGGGTTTTGCATTCATCATTTTAAAGAGCGTTCTGCAGGCGCAGCCTAAAAAGTCGACGCAGTCCGCTAAACGCATCCTGTAACGCGCTCGAGCCTACGACGTGACTGGGGGAGCTGTATTGGATCGGCATTTCGCATATCTTCATCTTGCGCGCGAAGGCTTTGATTTCGGTTTGAAAAAATGGACCCTTCGAATGGATGCCGCGCGCCAGAATCGTTTCCAAGGCCGAGCGGGTGAAGAGTTCGAAACCGCCGGTCATGTCCGAGAGCTCGGTGCCGAGCAAAAGATTAGCGGCGAGAGAACCTCCGCGGCTGATCAGATATCTGCGGAAAGGTGCGTCGATCATATGGCCGCCGGCGCAAAAGCGACTCCCGAAAACGCAATCGTACCCCTCGCTCATGGCGCGGAACAAAGCGGGGATATCCTTCGGCGAGTGGCTAAAGCCGGCGTCGATCTCCAGGATCCAATCCGAGCCGGCCGCGAGCGCTTCGCGATAGCCGCGCATGTAAGCATCGACCACGCTACGATTCTCCGGCGCGTAGACGACTTTCAGCCATGGCCACTCCACAGCTTTCTCGCGCAGCAGTTCGAGCGTGCCATCACGGCTGACGCGATCCAGGACGACAAAGTGAGTGAATTTGGCGAAGCCGAATGGCTCACATTCCGCAGCGACTTCGCGGATAAAACGCTCGGCGGCGTCGCGCTCGTTTGCCATCGGTGTAACTATGCCGAGGTCAATACTGGCGAACTTGTTCGAATTTTCTACCGGGCCGGACATGCGCAGCCTGTATCAAACTACAGTTCGCAAGCCCTCGCCACGATTGATTCATACGAAAAACGCGAAACGCGAGAGCTTCGCGGATGCTACGCTGCTGAGGACCGGCGATGAGTTAGTGCGTCTTTCAGAAGGTAAAAGAGAAAGAGCGTGTTGTATCGCAGGTAACGCGTGGCGAGGCGCCGGGGCTCACTTAGGATGCGAAAAACCCAGGTCAACCCGCGACGTTGCATCCAGGCAGGCGCATCTTTTTTCGTTCCGGCGTTCACGTCGAAGGCGAAACCCACTGCGAGGATGACACCGCGTTTGATCTCGTTTTTGTGCCGATAAATCCACGCCTGTTGTTTCGGCGTTCCGAGGCCGATCCAAATGAAGTCGGGCGAGAGCATGTTGATTTCGTGGATGATTTCTTCTTCTTCATCGAGGGCGAAATAACCGTGCCGGCTTCCGATGATCTTTAGTGCGGGCTGCTCCGCCATGAGCTTTCCTCGCAAGGCTTGGAGACAATCCGGCGAGCCGCCAAGTAAGTAATGAGTAAAGGGCGCGGGACTTTGCACCGCGCAATGGCGCATGAACTTTGGACCGTAAACGCGATCGGTCAGGCGCGCACCGCGGCGGTTCAACACCCAGATCAGCGGCATCCCATCGGGCACAAAGAAATCGAAACAAGCGGTCAATTCCCGGAAGTTTGGCTCGTGGCGCCGCATGGTCACGATCTGTGTATTTGTGAGATCGAAGGCCTGCGGCCGGTTGGCGCGCGCCAGCGTTTGGCACTCCTCGGTGAGAGCCTGATACGTCGTCACGGCCAGCGGTGTGTCCAGCACGTCGATGGTTCTCATGCGCGGTGAACATCGGCAGGAGGATGCGCGGGTAAAGTGTTCCCGTTGCGTTCAAAGCGCGTTCGTCTTACGATTGGCGCTCGATGAATGACGGAGCAACTCTTACTGCCCGCCGCAGCCTGGATTGGATCAAAGACAATCCGTTGCGCGCCTTGCTTCTGGCGGTGGTGGTCGGAATCTTCGCGTATTTTTACGCGGTCATCCCCCTGTATGCGGGGCATTCGATTGTCCAATGGGGGCTGATTCGCTGGAAACCCGAGTTCAATCAGGAACACAGCAAACTTGTTCCGTTTGTCTTTCTTTTCCTCGTTTGGTATCATCGTGATGCGCTGGCCAAAGCCAGGAAGGAAGGCAGTAACTGGGGATTGGCGCTCATCGGCTTCGGCATCATTCTTTATCTGGTGGCCGCCCGTTGCCTCCAAGCCCGGCTCGCACTCACGGCGTTGCCGTTCCTCTTTTCCGGGGTTCTCCTCTTCCTTTGGGGCAAACAGGTCACACGCATTCTCGCTTTTCCATCTGCGTTCCTGATCTTCCTCGTCCCACTCTCCGCCATTGAGCAAACCAGTTTCCGGTTGCAATTTCTTATCACAGGTCTGGTCGAGCGGCTAAGCGGCATTCTCGGAATTAAGATTTATGCCGTGGGCACAACCCTGCGTGCGGTCGATGGCAGCTGGGGTTTTGATATCGCGGAAGGTTGCAGCGGGATTCGCTCCCTCATCGCCATGACCATGATCACCGCGATCTATGTCCACATCGTGGAGAGAACTCTTTGGAAAAAACTGCTGATCTTTGCGCTTTCGCTCCTCTTCGCCATTATCGGGAACGCAGGCCGGATTTTCACCATCATCATCATCGCGAAACTTGGTTTCCCGGTCTTTGCCGGCGGCCTCTACCACGAATATTCGGGTTTCATTTTCTTCCCGATCGCGCTTGCTGTCATGCTTCTAACTAGCCGGTTACTGAATATGTCCTACCAAGGAGTATCAAAGCGCGCCCTGACCGCGCCGGAGAAAGTCACCTATGACTATTAAGCGCCTTCTCCTAGCGCAAGTGTTGCTTATTCTCGGCCTTGGCGCTGTTGTTCTATTGCCGAAGGTCGCGAACTCAACACCGCAAGGCATCAAGCTTTTTCTCCCTACTTATGTTGGCGATTGGTTCGGTGAGGATCAACAAATCAGTCAGATAGAGTTACAAACGCTCGCCAAGGACACGGAATTCGCGCGCAAGCTCTATACCGACGGACGTGGCGACCAGATTTTCGCTTCCATCGTCCTATCCGGACAAGATCTGGATAATAGCATCCATCGCCCCGAACGCTGCCTGCCCGCCCAAGGTTGGAGCGTAGCGGATTCGCGAGTCGTGCAAATCCCAATTTCACAATCGTCCTTGCGGTCCCTCCCGGCCACCCGCCTGCACAATGTCCGTAAGGTCATTACAGGCAATGGCACCGCCGTTTCGATTTATAGCCTGGATTACTATTGGTTTATCGGCGCCAAGGACATCACCGCCTCGCATATGCGGCGCACTTACTACGATATCCGTGACCGACTTCTCTATGGCTACAATCAGCGATGGGCTTACATCACCGTCGCCTCGACTGTGACCGGCGGCGTGGAAAAGTTTGGCAAGACCGAGCAGGAAACCGATGCCTTAATCCGGAACTTTATTCAGCAGTTGTTTCCTCTGGTCAAGATAGACTCTGGCGTTCAAACCACGCAAACGAGCAAGAAGACCGGCCCTGGCGCGGGTTAGCCGCAGCTGTCGTTCGGCAGAGACCATCGCCTCGTTTATGAAGGCATCGATAACACGCGCTCAACTCATAGCGCTAGTAGTTATCCTGTTTTCAGTCGCAGCCGCGATCAATTCCTACCTCCACGCCTTTGCCTTCCCGGATGAAGTTGATTACTGGACTCTCGCCAGCAACCTCGTTCATAAGGGAATACTCTCCTTCGATGGAATACACCCATCGGCGTATCGACCTCCGCTGGTGGCATGGCTATTGGCACCCCTTGTTTGGCTGGGCTTGTCGATGGAAATGGCCCGGCCGGTCTTCGTCCTCTTCTATGCCGCGACTGGTGCTTTAGCCGGATTTTTCTTATGCCGCATTTTCATTTCCTCCCGTTGGATCCCTCCCAGCGCGACAGCTTTTGTCCTAAGTAACCCGCTCTACTTCTTTTCCGCCGGCAATTTGTATCCGCAGCAAGTTCTCACGCCGCTACTCTTGTTTGCCTTGCTCCTCGCATGTTTCCAGCCGGTCTCTAGCGGAGCAACTTTCTGGCGCTCGATTATTTTTGGTGCTGTAACGGCGGTCTCGGTTTTGGCCTCCGCTCCAGCGCTATTCTCCCTTCTACCTATCTTTTTACTTCTTGCGTGGGAGGACTATTCAGCCGTTCGTACGGCAGGACTCTGGCAGGCCTATCGAACAGTAATCGCAGGCATCGTGATGCTCATTTGCTTAATGCCTTATCTTATTCGGAACGCGCGCAACGTGCATCCCGGCGCTTACCTCAGCCTCAATTCCGGCATTAATCTACTCTTCGGCAATTCGCCGCAAACTACGCCGACTTCCGGCATCGCGGTCGATATCTCCAGTTATACTAGAGGCCATGAAAACGATTCAGAATTCGATCTCAATCGCCATCTGACTGCCATGACCGTGGCTAATGTTCGCCAGCATCCCGGCTATTACTCGCGTCTCTACCTTCGCAAGTTCGTAGCAGGGTTGGGAAATACCGTCGAAACAGTTACACACGGCTATAATCAACCCGCGACTATCGCGTTATGGAGCTACATGGTCCTCGTGTGGATGGGGGTAGGGAGTTTGATTATCTCGCTTCTGCAACGGAAGGCCTCGGCCGTAAGTCTGGGGAACTTGTCGCTATTGGTTGTTGCCGCTTATTGTTTGACCATCAGTGGGTATGCGATCTTTTTTACGAGGCTTCGTTTTCGCCTGCCTGTTGATATAGCTTTGGCGTTTTTGAGCGTCATAGGTTGGGCATCGCTAAAGCCGAACGTCCGTATCGTTTCCCAAAGGCGATGAGGGTCGGTTTTTACCTTGCCGATCAAAACCCCCACCGGGACCGAAGCCTTGGGATCACAAGTTACACCGAGGGGTTACTACAGCAGTTGCAGAAGCGACCGCAGGAGATCTCTCTTCTTGGCCTAACGTCGAAGAGTTCTTATTCACCGGGTACCGACATTCCAGGGTGTCGCCTTCCTTTCCGGACGGACAGCGGATTCGGGAGGCTTGTGGCCGACCAGTTCCATCCTTGGTTAGCAAGGTCTTCGGTCGACCTTTGGCATTATCCCAAAGGCCATCTGCCGCTGGGTATGCGTTATGATAAGCCTCTGGTAGGGACGGTGCACGACGTGATTCTGCAATACTATGCTGACCATTATCCTCGCGCCCGCAGCCGAGCGGCCTATGCCTACTGGTTAGCCGTTTTGCGGCACTCTATTCCGAGATTTGATCTGATTTTGACAGTCTCCAAATTCTCCGAGAGGTCTATCCACGAGTTCTGCGATCGACATGGACTGCGATGTCCGCCGATTCACGTAACGTATGAAGGTCCGGGGTTTGTTCCCGGTAATCGGCCGATTGCGAAGAAGAATAATAGTGTAGTGCATCTCGCTTCCCGCGAGCCGCATAAGGGAACTCGTTTGCTTCTCGCGCTCTGGAGGGAATTATCGCGCGAAA
This sequence comes from uncultured Chthoniobacterales bacterium, assembly GCA_964235895.1. Classification (GTDB taxonomy): domain Bacteria; phylum Verrucomicrobiota; class Verrucomicrobiia; order Chthoniobacterales; family UBA10450; genus JACCTI01. Next base: position 9,997 of record CAXSCV010000063.1, on the reverse strand, counting down.
ACGGAAATTTACCTCGATTATGTCTGATCGGAAATCTTAGCGCTTTCGATGCCAGCCTCGCAAGGACGATACCTGACGTTAATCTTCAGGGTCGCCTGCCGAAAGTGGACTTAGAAGCAGCCATCGCACAGGCATTGGCTGTTATCCTTCCATCGGAGGTGGAAGGCTTTGGTTTGCCAGCCTTGGAAGCTTATATCCTACAGACACCGGTGGTATATGTTAAGGACACGGCTGTGGAAGAGATAATCGGAGAAGGAAGTCCAGGAGGATTTCATTTGCATGATCTCCCTTCTTTTGACCAAGCTTTGAAACAGACCCTCAACATGAGCCAAGGGGAATGCCAGGAGCGATCGAAGGTGCTCAGCGAAAAATTCTCTTGGGGGAGGTGTGTCGCGAGCACAGTCGAAGCGTACAAACAGCTTCTTTAACGAGTTCGCTTGGCTCTGAGACGAAAATCGCCGAAGGGGGAGGTTGGCGTTTTCGGCAACGCGAGTTGCTTATGAGCGGGTAGTTGGCGCAAAGCGTCGTCGCCCAAGTGGAAGTGGCCCCATTGCCGGAGGACGCGGGGAGACGTCGCGATGTGAAATATCCTTATGTGGACGCTCTTCGGCAAGTCCGCTTCCGCCGTACAGCGAGCCTATAAAAATGACTAATAGCCAGACCTGCTCAGGAGGATAATCGCCTCCGCCGATCATACCAAGTAATAGACTTAATGCGGCCCCGACAAAACATGCAAGGACCAGGTTGCGGGCCGCCGGTGAGAGCTGGCGCGCACCGACCAATTGCCATAAAAAACGGAGAATCGTCAGATAGAGAAGGTAATATAGAATACAGCCAATTAACCCATAGGCGATGAGCAGGTCTGTGGTCAGGTTATGTGTAGCGCCCCGGCGTAGTGACGTCTCAATGAGCGCCTCGTACCCGCCGGCAATCAAAATCGCAGTTTCATCGGCACTGCCAAAGCCAAACGTCGCGCGACCAGTCCAAAATATTCGCGGGTTCGATCGCCACTCATCGAAGGCTCGATGCGCAAGCTCCTTTCGCCAGTCTGTCGACGACTCAAGCGATTCGACGGTTTCCCAATTCTTCTCAATCATCAGCCATTGCACACTGCGCTGCAAAAAGGGATTGGCTTTTTCGTTGATCCAGGAAGAGGACAAATTAACTACCGCGATACCGACGATTCCTATGAAGAGGACTACGCCAAGTGCACCGATTTTCCTTCGAAGGAAGAGAACGGTACAGACCTCCAAAAAGCCAAATACTACGACTCCGCGCCCACCACTCAATATAGACCCAACCGTCCCCAACACGAGTAGGGTGCAGAATATAAACCACTTCAGAGAGAGGCCTCGGCGTCCTTCACCTGTCATACCCACAATTCCGATCAACATGGCCATCGGTCCTATTGCCCGTAAAGCGTGACTTTCCCACGTAGCATTTAGGACAGGGATATAGGGGGGCCAACCGCCCGAAAGCTCGTTAATCCGCAGTCCGAGGTTAAGCAGAAGCCCTAGTAGACACAGTTTTCCGACTGTCCAAAAAAAGTCTTTGCGGGCGACGAGGCCGCCGGGAAATCGCGCAAATAGAAACAACAGCAGGAGAGGGGCAGAAAGCCCAAAGTAGGATTTTAATGCGTTCGAAAGCTTAAATTCGCCCGGTGAAACGGGGACTTCGACGTTAAAAATCAAGTGCAGTGCCGCATACCCGAGCCAAACAAAAAGCATTCCCTCGACTAGTCGGAATGAAGGGCGGTCAAGTATCGCTGGCCGATCGAACTTTTTCTTCTGCCAAAAGAAAAGCCCGACCACTACGAAACCAAGAGCACAGCTCAGTTCCACCGCGCCAAACGCAAAGTCAGTCGGTCGGTAGGTGAAGCTTACGAAAAACAAAAAAAGTGCGATCTGCCACACATATTTGTAGAGGCCGACCACGAACGAGATCGCAACCGACGCGAGACAGATTATCAACAGCGGGCCATAGTCGCTCTCTCCTAACCCGAAGCCGAGAAATACCGCCAAAAGCAGGCCGAAAACCAGTGCCCCGAGGAGCAGGAAGTTAGCTTGTGTCAGAGTTGGAGCCGCAGGTCTTTGCATTTACTTCGGGACTCGATGAATATTCGCTTGCTGTCGAGACTCGGGAGCGTTCGGGTATCGTAGCACCAATACCACCGCCACTTCAAAGCTCAATCGAGCATTCTTTCGGGGCTCCGTTGCTCGCCCCCCCGATGGGGGTAAGGTGGCACTCTCGAAATGAATCAACAGGTCTGTGCGATCGTCGTCACATTTAACCGTAAATCATTGCTGCGAGAATGCCTGTACGCTCTTCTTGGTCAAACGACGCGGCTGGATGCCGTTTTCGTGATCGATAACGCTTCAACCGACAATACGAGCTCGCTGTTTTCTGGTGAATTCTCCGGCCGGGACCCCATCGAAGTATTTCGCCTGGAGCGGAATCTTGGAGGCGCTGGCGGGTTTCGCCACGGGCTTCACCTTGCGCACGCTCGCGGTTACGAATGGCTCTGGTTGATGGATGACGACACCATTCCATCGCCGAACGCCCTCGAAACACTACTGCGCGCCCATGCCAGTTTTGCGGAGAGGACGAAGCCACGGATGCTCGCCAGCAAAGTACAGTGGACTGATGGTAGCCTTCATCCGATGAATTTGCCGACAATCAAACGCGCACCGATGGATCCGGAGCGAACTTTCGCGGCAGCGGAGCGCGCAACTTTGTCGGTTCGTTGGGCATCCTTCGTCTCACTGCTAATCCATCGATCTGTCGTCTCGGACTTTGGACTCCCTTTCGCCGACTATTTCATCTGGAATGACGATACGGAGTACACCGCACGGGTGTTGCGACATGATTTTGGCGTGGTTGTTCCGGCGAGTGTCGTAACCCACAAAACCGCCCACAAGCACAGTCCGATGGACGCAGCGCCGGAGCGAGCATATTATCAAGCTAGGAACGTCCTCTGGATGATCTTGAGGAGCCGAGCTTGGCAAACCGATGAGAAGATGAAGATCGGCTTAATCCACGCGTTTTGGCTTTTCACCTATCTGCGTCGCGCGCGCTTTCGATGGGTTGCAGTCCGTGCGATCGGCACCGGGATCTGCCACGGGCTCTTAAACGCGCCAGCTGGTTAACTACTTGAAGGAATTCGAACCCACTGCTGTGCAAATCGGTAAGCGCGGCGCCGAGGTCTGCGCGGTAGTCGTTACGTGCAATCGAAAACAGCTCCTCGGCGAGGCGCTGGCGGCATTATGCGGACAGACCGTGCCATTAGCGAATGTGATCGTGGTAGATAACGCCAGCACGGACGGAACTGCCGAGATGGTCAACCGGGAGTTTCCGCAAATTCGGCTCATTCGGCTAACGCGAAATATGGGTGGCGCGGGTGGCTTCTGCGCCGGGATGAAGCGTGCATACGATTCTGGGGCGGACTGGCTTTGGCTCATGGATGACGACACCATCACGGAGCCTACCACTCTCGAGGAGCTATTAAGAGTCCCCCATCTATTCGCGCCGGCAAGCCGACCACTGCTCCTAGCGAGCAAGGTTATCTGGACCGATGGGTCCCTGCATTACATGAACCCGGTGCGGACGAAGCTTCAAGACCTCGAAGCTTTGTATCGCTCCGTTGCAAGAGCGACGCTGTCGATCCGCTCGGCAACGTTCGTCTCCTGCCTGGTTCACCGCGAACTGGTGACGCGTTACGGTCTGCCGATTGCCGATTACTTTATCTGGGGCGATGACACGGAATATACCGCGCGCGTGCTACGGGAAAACTTTGGAGTGATGGTACCGGCCAGCATCGCAATGCATAAGACAGCTCGGAAACATACGGCACTCGATGCGCCGCCGGATCGTTACTATTATCATGTCCGTAACATTGTCTGGATGCTCACGCGGAGCGACGCTTGGAGCAGGAAAGAGAAAATTCGCTTCGCGATCACCCTCTGTGCGTGGATCGGTCGATACCTGAAAATCACAAAATTTAACCCATCAAGTGTCAAAGTTGTCGGCGTTGCACTTCGCGATGGGCTGTTCTCTGCACCGAGGGAGATCGACCTAGAACCTCTCATTGGGCCGTAGCGCAATTTCGGCGAAGGTTGAAACAGGCGCGGAAGCCCTTCGCATTCGCACTGTTGCTGGTGTCGTTAACTACTTCGCAAGGCGCAATTCAGGCTCAGCCGCCAGATAGAGTCTCGAAACGAAGAACGCCCATAACAGGACTACGGCGTAGAATTTTATAGAGATCAACAATGTCCACCAACCTCTCGCAATTGCGGGATTCGCGAAGTTGATTCCTTTTGCTAAAAGTAGCAAAGCGATGGTTACGGAGACTGCTATTGCTGGCCGGAGATTGCCGGCGACAACCGCACTGATCGCTAGGAGTGCGGCCGGAAGAATCAGCATGAGGTGGTTGTTCCAGGACAAAGGGGCCACAAGAAAGATAAGAAGTAAGAAACACGCGATTTCGTCATCTTTACCCACATCGCTTTTTTGACGGCGGTGATAACGAACGGCCGTGAGTACGGTGATCGCAAACGCGAGTAGCGCCAAAGCTGTTGCAATTGGTTTGGCGAGCTGCGGGTTGCTCAACATTGCATCGCAGAAGGGATTTGGCAGAAACAGCCGGTTTACAAAGGCATTTATGTTCTGGTTACCGGGATCTGCAAACACCGACACAGTTCCGTAAGCGCCCCCTGGCACTACGTTGAATAGCCATGAAGTCCAGAGCGCATGCGGTAATACCGCAGCCGCCGAGAACGCGATGACGCCGTAGAATAGACACGTTAAAATAATTTCGGAATAGCGGCGACGAAGAAGAAGGGGCACCAAGAGCAACGCCGGATAAGTCTTCAGGAGGATAGCGATTGAAAGAGGTAGAGCTGTGCGCCATGGGGCATTCCGTGCTCTCATTGCCACGAGCGTCAGGCATAGGAAGAGCAACACAAGATGATTGACTTGTCCGATGCGGAGCGAGTCAATCGAGGCATGATAGACAGCGAGATAACCAGCGGCGATCACCATGGCGATTCGACGTCGGGTATGGGATTCCGGGAAAGGAGTCAGTTGAGTAAGCAGCAACCAGATGGAAGCCAGGTAAGCCGCCGCGCTGACAGCTGTGAACGTTCCTTTTGCAGCTGGATAACTCAGGTAAGCTAAGGGGGCGAAGGCAAGCAAGGATGGAGGAGGATAAATGAATGGCAGGATCTTTTGCCCGATTTCACGAGACAGCGTTTCGAAAGCCTCCCCCAAATATGGATCTCCGCGATCAACAAAGGTGACGTGCGCCGCGTAGAAGTAGCTCGGAAAATCCACGCGCCCGCGGCCCTGAAGGTAGCAACAGAACGCGGCAAGAAGAATACCGTAAAGAACAAGAAAACCGAAAAGCGGATCGGGGAGACGCGAGAAGCGTTTTGACCCGGGTTTTGGGATTTCGGGTGGCTCTGTATTCGTCTCCCTCATTGTCGTGGATTCATGGTGTGTCTATCCTCATACCAAACGCGGAGTCGGTTCAATCGTAACCGCAACCTCGTAAGACACGCGAATCGATGCCAGTATTGGCAAAGTTTCAATTCAGAAGGAATAATCAATCGCTTTCAAACATCCTCCATGCTCAACCATCCTCAACCCTCGGCTCAATCACTCGGAACAAATCGCCCGCAGTTGCTGCCCCTTGGCGACAACCCGCTCGTCTCGGTAATGATCGTCAATTACAACTACGAACGTTTTCTGCCGGATGCGATCGAGAGCGTTCTTTCCCAGACTTACCAAAACTTCGAGATCATCATTTGCGACGATGGGTCCAAGGATGATTCGCGCGAGGTCATCACACGCTACGCCGCACAGGACCCCCGGATCAAGCCGATCTTCCAAGAAAACGGAGGCGTCGGCACCGCTCTCAATTCCACTTATCGCGGCAGCTCGGGCCAGATTATTTCCATGCTCGACGCGGACGACATTTTCATGCCCGAAAAGTTGGCGCGAGTGGTCGAGAAATTCTCCTCCGGAGGTCGAATCGGCATCGTCCTAAATGCACTAACGAAGATCGACTCAACCGGTAAGGTCATCGGCAGCATTCCGCAATTCGGAGCACTCGATCGCGGAGAACTCCGAGACCGCCTCCTGCAGTCGGCTGCGCATTGGTCCGTCGCGCCGACTTCTGGCGTTTCCTTCCGGCGCGAATGTGCCGAACACGTCTTTCCCATTCCCGACAAGCAATTTCGCACAGAGGTCGATGGTTACATGTGTACCATTGCCCCGCTCTTTTATGCGGTGGACGCGATCGACGAGCCGCTCACGGTCTATCGGATGCACTCCAGTAACGTAACTTCCGTCTCAGCTATAGACGTGCGATATTGCGACCGGGTCATCAACGCCGGAGAGAGAGTTTTCGCCGCTCTTTCAACCGCTGCGGAGAAAAACGGCTGGGAAGTCACCCAACTCGATCACAATCCAACTTATTGTGAAATGCGCGTCATTCGCGACGTGCTGATGGATGCGCCGACTGAAACGAAGTCCACGCATCTCCGCGCTCTAAAGGTGGCTGCAGATCGCGTGCAAACACTGGATCGCAGGAAAACGAGGATCAAAGCACGACTTCTTCGGATTGCCGCCGCGTTGCCACGGCCTTTGGGTAAAGTCATAATCAACAAGATTTACCTGCCGACTCGCTCCAAGCGTCTTCTCAGTAGGCTCGTTCGGGTCTTCGGATGAGCAGAAGTTATCCGCAGAATAGAATCGCTAAAACGGCTTTCCATTTTCTAAAGCCGTGGCGCGAAACGTGTTCATCGGAACTCTTTACCGGTCCTTTAATCAGACCGTCGGCGATCGAGATTAGTGTGATGAGCTGGATGCCGGTGCGCGCAGTAAAAAATCCAGGCTCGAGCCGTTCAAGCCATCGTGGAGGATGGGCCAACAGTCTGGAACTGCGTCCTGCGATCTGGAACTGCGATCCTCCAGTCTGGAATTGCGATCCTGCGGTCTGGAATTGCGATCCTGCGGTCTGGAATTGCGATCCTCAGCCCGTAGATCGCGAGGCTGAATAGGGAATGCGACCGCCATTTTTCGCGTCACAAAAGATGAGATTCCGCGAAGGGTGTTCGAAAATGAAATTGTTGATTGATTTGAACCGGGCGTCAAAGTCGCCGCCACGCTTTATCGCCATCTAATGAGTCCAACTTTGCACGATCCGGTAACCGCGAGAAAGCCGAATTGGGCGTTGCTCTCGCTGATGCGCTTTTCGTTAGCGATGCTAGTCCTCGCGTCACATGTAGCCATAATCACCGTCAGCCCCTTGGAAGCATTGCGCCGATTCTCCCCGTGGGCTGCTGTAATCGCTTTTTTCAGCATCAGCGGTTTTAGCATAGCCCACTCGATCCACCGAAAGCCCCACGGGTATCTAAACCGTCGATTTTGGCGAATCTACCCGACATTTTTTGTGGCGATGATTTTGTCCTCTATCCCGTTCGCGTTTCAGAGCGGACGCATTGAATTGCCAAATCTTCTAGTCGACGCTCCCACGCATTTGCAAATTTGGCTTAACTACATTCCAGTTCAGGCCGTTTTCGTTAAACCGCTAGGCACCAATGGTCCGCTTTGGAGTTTAGGAATCGAGGAATTTTTTTACCTGTGTGCACCTCTTTTGTTGAAGTTGCCGCGCGCCGTTTTCTGGAGTTTTATCATCGGTTCTGCAACGTTGTATTGTTTCAAGCAACGGCTCGGATTAGCTGATTACGCGACGAGCGCGTCATTACTTAGTCCGCTTGCTTTATCCTGGGCCTGGCTCCTTGGCTGGTCTTTGTGGATAAAGCGCGACGAACCTTTAACCCAAATCTCGGCTATTGTTATTCCGTGCGCGTGCGTCGCCCTATATAATCCTTTCGGCGGCGCGCTTGCTTCCGTGACCGTTGCTATAACCGCACTGCTCATCATCCATCAAAACGCATTTGGATCTTTCTCACCTCGCATATCACAGGTAGCCTCCTGGCTGGGAGATTGGAGCTTTCCGATATATATTTGTCACTTTCCAGTGTTCATTCTCGCATACAGACTCGGCATAAGGAGCTGGTGGGCTCTGGTGCTGTGCGCTCTCGTTATCGCGGTATTAGTTCTGCATTTGGTTGATCATCCTCTACGTAAGGCACGGGCTTCGAGCCGGTGAACCCCTAGAATCTACTCTTTTGATGGCGGTGTCGACACCATCCCGTTATGTGGATAAGACACCATTCCCTAAGACCGGCCGAATGAAGGCGCGAAATCGCTTAACAAAAGCTTCCCGATTGAATCCTTGGGCGCGCTTTTGAGCTTCCGCCGCTATTCTAATGCGAAGAGGCTCGTCTTCTATAAGCCGCGCGGTGTAGTTTTTTAATTCTTCGAGAGTGGACCATACAAAACCACTAACCCCATGTTCAACGATCTCAGGCTGGGCTCCCTTGTTGATCACGACCGGAACACAGCCCGCGGCCATAGCATCGACGGTGGCGATCCCAAAGTGTTCCATAAGCTCGGGCTGAAGGGAGTCATTGTCTCCGTACCCTGCAGCGTGCCAAAATATCTTTGAGCTTTCGTAGAGATGCTTCAGGAGGGTACGGGAAGCATTAGCCGAAACATGCGCTCTGCTACTTGCCCTTAGCGCCATGTTCTGCACTTCGGCTAGGTAGGCTTGATCCTGTGGCCACTCGCTTAATCCGCCAACGGAATGATATTGCCATCCTGATAACCCACAGTCGATCAAGTCGCCGAAGGCCCGCATCATCTCTACTTGGCGCTTACTTAGGCCTCCGACGCGGAAGCCGCTGAACCGGCCCACACTCAAGATGAAGTTTTTTTTCTCGCCTGAGATGAAAGACGAATCTCCAGGAGGATAGATGACTTCGCTATCAACACCCCAGCGCTGGACGGTCCATCTCCGCGAATAATCGGAGATCGAAGTTTTTAACGGATAGCTCCGCATCAACCACGGCCACTGTATCCTATGATAGAGATGACGCGATATGACCCAGGCGTCCGAACGACCACGAGCATCAGAGACACGCCCAGACCAGGCATCGAAAGGTTTAAAAAATGGAAAAAGAATCATGAGCACGCCGTGTTTTGCGTAACACCGCGCCGGCGCACCGTGGACGATATTAATAAATAGATCGTATTTGGAACTAAGGGCTCTATTCCACTTTTGTCGCAGTCGCCGGCTTCGAACGAAATTGCGAACCGTTGCCGGCGGTCGGGTGGTGATGCGTCGCAAGCGAACGCTCTCGCGCGAAATGCCAAAGCGCTCGCTGAAGGCATCTGAAGTCAGGTCCTCAAGATGGTGGATGTACTCTACAAAGTGGCCTTGTTGTGTGAAGACCTCGCACAAAACTGCGACGATGTACTCCCTTCCTCCCAGCGCCCCGCCGGCGTAAAGTTCACTGTAAATCCCGATCTTCATCGACAACGGGAAAATTAATGGAGCACCCTCAAGAAATCGAAACAGCCTCGCTTCCAATTACGCGTACGAGAGGATGCGGAACGATGAACTTACCTCCTTGGCGCAGATACGGTGCATATTTCTGAATAAAGAAATCCAAAAAATTCCACGTCAGAACTAAGTAATAGTCAGGTGGTTCAGTGATCGAGTCTTCATAGACGATAGGGATATGAGTACCAGGGGTAAACCGGCCTATCTTGAAACGGTTTACCTCCGTCGCCAGTTGTACCAGATCCGGCCCGATGTCGCAGTAGTTCAAAAGCGTGCTGCCTTTTAGGGGTGCGCCCAGCGCATACACCTTTTTTCCGCTATCGCGCAGGTCGCGCAAGAGAAGAACGAGTTCGTTGCGGTTCTGCTGAACCTTTTTTGCGAAATTACGATACGTTTCGATCTCACATAGCCGTGAGCGACGTTCTGCTTCGATCCACTCGGAAATCGAGTCTCTGGTCGGATGAGGTGAATCTTCCCGCGCAACCCACAGAACGAAGGAACCCCCATGCACGTCGTAATGTGTTACGT
>CAXSCV010000062.1:4024-19415 GCA_964235895.1 uncultured Chthoniobacterales bacterium | reverse complement strand
TAATATTGTCAGCGCTCCCCGATGACCGCGCCCGTCCTCAGCCTGGAATTAACGCAGCAACTGGAGGTCTTGCGCGGCTTGCTCCAGCGCGCGGTCTGGTTGGCGGAACGCTGCGCCGATTACGAGGCGACGCAGGTTTTGCATGCGCGCCTAACGAATCTGCAATCGGCCGCATTGCTCGTGATCGTCGGCGAAGTGAAGGCGGGCAAAAGCAGCTTTCTCAATGCGCTCGTGCGCGAGGATATTTGCGAAGTCGCGCCCGGTCCTTGCACGACGGCGATTCGCGAAATTGTTTACGGACCGGAACGCGCCGCGGTCAGCCTCGGCCAATCGTGGGATCGCGTTTATCTGCCGAAAGAAGTTCTGCGCGAACTCTCGATCGTCGACACGCCCGGAACGAATTCGATCATCCGCGACCACCAGACGATCACGGAAAATTATGTGCCGCAGAGCGACCTGGTCGTTTTCGTTTTCTCCGCGGTCAATCCGCACACCAAATCGGCTTGGGAATTTCTCAATCTCATTCGCAAAGATTGGCGACGGAAAACCGTTTTCGTCCTGCAACAAAGCGATCGCGCGAGCGAGCGTGAGCTAACGATCAATCGCGAACACGTCCGCCAATACGCCAGCGAGCGGCAGGTGGACGACCCGATGGTTTTTATGCTTTCGGCCAAGCGTGAATTGGAATGCGGAAACGACAACGGCTTCGCGGAATTTCGCAATTACCTCAGCCAGGCGGTTGCGCGCGGCGAGGTCTGGCGCATGAAAGTCGAGGGCTCCTACGAAACCATCCGCACAGTCGTGACCAAACTCCTGGCGCACCTGCGCGACGAGCAGGCCGCGCTCGCGGAGGAGCGAAATTTTTATGCCGACCTTTTGCGCAGGGTGGAAGAACGCGAGGCGCGCGCGGCTTCGCTCAAGCAAGGAATTTTCGACCGCATTTCCGCGACTTACGACGATCTGGCGAAGCGCTCGGAAGACGAATTCGTCGGCAGCCTTGGCCTAACGAATCTCTTCAAGCGGGCGGTTTTATTTTTGCCTGATCCGGAACGGCAGGCGGCCGCGCGATTGCGCGAATCCGCGCGCAAACAAATCGCCGCGGAAGGTCTACAGGTTTTGCGCGAGCTCTCCGCGGAAATACAAACGATGATGACTGAGCTCAATCATCACCTCGCGCAGCGCCAGGATAGTTTGCGCCAAAACGCGCTTCTCCCGCAAGGCGCGCAGGGTTTTCGCACGCTGGCGGATTTGCGCACGAAGCTGGAACGGATCCGCCTCGGCGACGAAGTGGCGAACAACGACGAAGAAAAATCGGAAGTCGCGCGACTTACTTTCGCCGGCGGCGGATTAGCCGCAGTCGGCATCCTGCTCACCCTCCTTTCGCCGGAACGCTGGCTCGAGGTGACCGGCGTGGTTCTCGCGTCCCTCGGAATATTGCTGCTCGCGCTCGGCTTGCTTTGGCGGCGTTCCGATATGTTGCGCAACTTCCGACTCAAATTGGTCGATTCGCGCAAACAATTTCACGCACGGCTCGACGCTGAGTTCGCCGATGCTTTCGACGGTCTTTTCTACGAAGTGCGGCAGGCGCTTTCCGAAGCCATCCTGCGCCTGGAATTGCAAAGCTCGCATCTCACGCCCGTGCTCGATGAGACTTTTCGCGTCGGCGAAACCGCTTCCGATTTGCTCCTCGATTTCCAACGCGATCTGGCGGCGCGGCCGGCGTAGCCGAAGCGTCGAAAACAACAAACGAAAGCGCGGCCACTTTTCCGTCGGATCCACTTTCACGAGCAGGAACCGGAGCGCGCAGAAGGCTGCGCAGGAAGCGTCGGCTGGCGCGCTTCCCACGATGGAGACATCGAAGATCAGCCGGTCGTTCCAGCCTGACACGCGTGGCCGCCGCCGTCAGCATCGCGGCTTTGCGATTTTTCGTGGTGCGAGCTTCCTAGCTTGCGCCGTTGAGCACTCGTTAGCCGCCGGCCATCGCGCCGACGACGAAAAATGGCTCGGCGCCGGTACCGACCGCGTCGGGCAGCGGCGCGTCTGGCGACGCGTGCGACAGATCTTCCTCGCAGGCGAAGAAGCGGACGAAGGCGCGGCGTTTTCCCGTTCCATGTTCGCGAATCGTGCCGCGCAGCGTCGGATATTTTCCTTCAAGCGCATCGAGGATCGAGCGCTGCGTGATTGCACCCTCGATCGCCAATTGCACTTCGTCGCCGACCCCGGCCAGCGTTCGCAAATGATGCGGCAGGACGACGCGAATCATGCCAGCGTTTGCACTTCGACCGAGAGCACCGCGGGGAGATCGCGTACCACCGCTTTCCACGTGTCGCCGGCATCGGCCGAGGCGTAAACCTGTCCGCCGGTCGTGCCGAAATAAATGCCGCATTGATCGAGCGAATCGACGCACATGGCGTCGCGCAAAACATTCACGTAACAATCGCGTTGCGGCAGACCACTCGTTAGGCCTTCCCAATCGTTCCCGCCGGTCCGACTGCGGAAGACGCGCAACTTGCCGTCGGGCGGAAAATGTTCCGAGTCGCTCTTGATCGGCACGACGTAAATCGTTTCCGGTTCGTGCGCATGCACATCGATCGGGAATCCGAAATCGCTCGGCAAATTGTCGCTCACTTCCTGCCACAAATCGCCCGCGTTATCGCTCCGCATCACGTCCCAATGTTTCTGCATGTAGAGAACGTCGGGACGCGCCGGATGCATGGCCAGCCGATGCACGCAGTGGCCCACTTCCGCATCGGCATCCGGCAACTCGTAAGGCGATTTCAATCCGCGATTGATCGGCTTCCAACTCGTGCCGCCGTCCTCGCTGCGGAACGCGCCGGCCGCGGAAATCGCTACGAAAATGCGATCGTGATTGCTCGGGTCGAGCAGGATCGTGTGCAGACACATTCCGCCCGCGCCCGGCTGCCAGAGTTTGCCTTTCGCATCGCGCAAATTCGAAAGCTCCTGCCACGATTTTCCGCCGTCGGCGCTGCGAAAAAGCGCCGCGTCTTCCGCGCCCGCATACACCACATCGGGATCGCCTAACGAGGGCTCGAGATGCCAGACGCGCTTGAATTCCCACAGATGCTGCGTGCCGTCGTACCATTGATGCGTACCGGGATTTCCCTCATAAGCGAACTCATTGCCGACCGGAGTCCAGCTCGCGCCGCCATCGTCGGAACGCTGAATTTGCTGGCCGAACCAGCCGCTCGATTGCGAGGCGTAAATGCGGTTCGGATCAACCGGCGAACCTTTCAGGTGATAAATTTCCCAGCCCGCGAAATGCGGGCCGCTGACTTTCCATGCCTCGCGTTTTCCATCCGCTGTTAGGACGAACGCGCCTTTGCGCGTGCCAACGAGCAATCGAATCGAACTCATTGCGCGCTCTTCTAGCGCGTTCGTTCGCGGAGGTGAAGCGGATTACGCGGCGCTTCTTTGATTCGTTAGGCGAGCGCTCGGCACGAGAATGGCGTCGCGCATTCCATGCAGAAGTTTTTTGTCGGCCGGAACGATGGTCGCGAGCGCTCCGCGCAACGCGACTTTGTTATTTTCCACGAAGTAGTACGGGCAAAGTCGGACACGGCCGCGCATCGTTTTCATTTCCGCGGCGGCTTCGTCCCAATAACGATGATCGAGCAAACGCGCCCGATGAAAGCGCTGCATGATCTTGGGTCCGTCGGCGAAACTCGCGAGCGCGTCGTCGATTAATTTCTGCCACTCCGCCGCGGGCAAATCCTGGCCGACAGAAACTCCGCGGCTGCCCCAACCGAGCGGGGAAAATCCACTGACCTTCAAGAGAAGCTCGCGCTCTTTTTGACTCAACTTTCCGGCCTCGCGCCAATCGTGAATTTCCAGGCGCGGAATGACCGCGTGTTGCGGAAGCGGGGTCGGATCGAGCAGCCAGGTGTACGGAATCACCGCCTGCAATTGCTGAAAATATTTGTCGCCCAGTTCGCGCCGCCAGAACTCGCGCAACGGCTGTAGCCAAAAAAGCGCGAACCACATTTTCTCCTCGAGGAATGGCTTGAACGGCGGCGTCACGCGCACGCTTCCGTCCGCCGCCGCGCGCATCAACTGGTCGATGCCCGGCAGATTCGGCAGATCGAATTGCTCGAAGAATCGGTAAACATTTCGACCGACGCGCGGCTGATAATTTTCCGCGGCGACCACGCGCCATTCGTACTCCGAATTCCGCGCGTTGAGTTGCGCGGCGAGCCATAGCATCTCCGGTCGATAGGTGGCCGATTCTTCCGAGATAACGATATCGCCGCCTTCCGGTAAAATGCTTTTGAAACCATCGAGCATTCCTTCGGCGCCCCCAAGAATTTCCTCGCCTAACGAGACATAAGTTTGATTGAGCCACGCGGTCAGGCCGATTCCGCCGGGCACGGAATCGATTTCCGCGATCGTGAAACCATCGTCGGTCAGAACGAGATCGGGCCGAATGACGAAGGGGAGATCATCGCGGAATTGTTTATTGCGCGAAAATTCCACCAGATCCGGCGGCTTGCCGGCGTCGAGATATTGCGCAATCCAGGCGGGCTGTTTGCCCTTGGCGCTTTGCTGATAAAGCTGATTGCAGGCGCGTTGAAAAACAAAGAGTTGATGGCCGAGCCGCTCGAGAATTTTCTCAAAAGCGGGCTCGATCGGAAAAGCGTCGGGCGAAAGATGCCAATCCTTTTCCGCGAACAAACCTTCCGCGGGAAAGGCCGCGCGAATGGCATCGAGTTTTTCGGAATCGGAAAGCATGCGGAGAGAGGGCGCGCTAAGGTTCAGCGTCCCGCGCGGAACGTCCACTGCGTTTCTGCCGGAGCGAATCGCCTTCCGGAAGTGCGAGTGGGTCATAGGCAGATAAAACGCGAGTTAGCAATGCTAGGATGGCAGAAATGCGCGCGCGCGAACGAAATGGAGCCGGCGCGCCCTCGCGCCGGAAACGCGCGCCTAACGACCTGCCGCGATCCGCTTAAGCGCCAGCTTAACCAACTCTTCCGCGGTCGTGATCTCCGGCTGTTTCTCCTGCAAATCGCGCACCGCTTTATGCGCATCGACCTGCTTGTAGCCGAGCGCGATCAACGCCAGCACCGCCTCGTTCGCCTGGCTTTGTTCGGCGCTCGGCGCATGCGTCGCACTAGCCGCTTCCCACGCGGCCGCGACGCCGAGTTTATCCTTCAACTCGAGCACGATTCGCTCCGCGGTTTTCTTGCCGAGCCCGCTGATTTTCGAGAGCGACGCGACATCATTATTCACCACTGCGCTTTTGAAATTGCTCACGCTCATGCCGCTTAAAACCGCGAGCGCGAGCTTCGGCCCGATGCCGCTGACGTTGTTGACGAGCAACCGAAAAAGATCGCGCTCCGCCGCGCTCATGAAGCCGTAAAGAATTTGCGCATCTTCGCGCACGTGCAGATGCGTCAGCACATGGAGCAGATGACCGACGGGCGGCAAGCGATCGTAACTCGAGAGTGGGATGAGCACTTCATAGCCGACGCCATTTACTTCCACGATCGCCTGAGTCGGCAGCGCGGCGGCGAGCTTGCCGGCGAGGAAAGTAATCATGTCGAAAAATGCTTAACCGCGCGTTTGAAAATCGCAACCGGCGCGACTCGTTAGTCCGGTTTTAATAGCATGACCACATCGACCTTTCCGCCTTCAGTCATGTTCGCACCGCGTGCCGAATAAGTTTTCCAAGTCGGCGGAACCACGGGAAAAAGCGCGCGCGCCTGCGTTGCCGGCACGACGACAAAACGCGGGCCGGGACTTTCCATGAACGGCTTGATTTCGTAGTCGCGCAGGTAAGCGAGCCAGCGATGCGTGTGCCTGCGAAAATACCAGACGAGACTCGGCTCGCGATAGAGCCCGGCGCCGAATTCCATCTCGGGCGTGACATCGGCGCCGGCTTGTTTCTCCAGTTGCGCCGAGACAAAAAAACGCGCGACGAAAGGCGTGGCGGCCGCGCAGAAAAGGCCGAGGCAAGCCGTGCCGATGATCGTTCGCCTAACGAATCGTTCGACTTGCGGATAATCGAGCAACGCTTTCGCCAAAAGCAGCGCGAGCAAGGGCAAAGCCGGCAGTGTGTAGTGCGGCAATTTTGTCTGAACGAAAGTGAAGACGAGGAAGATCACGCCCGCGCCCGCGATGAGATAATTGTCGAGCGGATCGCGTTTGCGCCAGAGCTTCCGCGCTAGCCATGGTAGGCTGAAGCCCCAGGGAAAAAAGGTCAGGAAAATCGCCGCGAAATAGAACGGCAACATCGCCAGATAAATCCAAACCGAGCGCGCACCGTGTCCTTCCATCACGCCGAAGGAGCGCTCGACCACATGCCGTCCGAGACCGATGCGAAGGAATTCGCCATCGGTGCGCACGAGCGCGGGAATTCCCCAAAGTGCGACCAAGGAAAGAGTGAGCGCGAGGCCGGTGAAGAAAAGAAAACGGCGATGCAATTGCACGTTAGGCAAAAAGAATTTCGTCCCCGCGATCGCGAGCAACGGGGTCCAGCCAATCGGTCCTTTCGCGAGAAAAGCGAAGGCGAGCGCGAGATAAAAAATCCACCACCAGCGGCGTTCGATTGGAGTCTCGTTAGGCAAACTTGTTCGCGCGGAGAGACGATCGCGCAGCAACTCGTAACCGGCCCAATGCGCCGCCGTGACGAAGAGCACCAACCACATATCCGCGACCGCGGCTTTGGCGTGCACGTAGGTTTGGAAACAGAAAGTGAAAATGCCCGCCGCCCACCAGGCCGCGCGTTCCGGGCCGATGCGCCGCGCCCATAAAAACAAAAGGACTGCGGTCAGCGCGGCTGCGATCGCGGAAGGAAAGCGCGCTGCAAAATCGTTTTCGCCGAGCACGCGATAGCTCAGGATTTGAAACCAATAAGTGAGCGGCGGTTTATCGAAGCGATAGCGATCGTTAAAAAACGGCACGACGTAATCGCTTCGCTCGATCATCTCGCGCGAAGCCTCGGCGAAGCGCGGTTCGTCGCGATCGATCAGCGGCAACGACCAGGAGCCGGCGACGTGAAAGAGCAGGCTCACGATGAAGATGAGCCCGCATTTGCGGATTGCCGATTGCAACGGCGGATTGAAAGATAGCCGGCCGTGAAAGACAAACCGGAATTTGCGGCGTGACGGCGCGGACCGGTCTTTTCCTCTGGAGCGCCGCGCTATTTCTTTGGCTGCTGCTGTTGTTAGGCGCGTTTTATTTCGACGCAAACGTGCACGCCTGGGTGGTGCAAAATCAGACGCCGAATCTGCGCGCGTGGATGCTCGCGATCAGCCGCTGGGGCGATTGGCCGGCGCATGTCGCGCTCGGTTTGCTCGGCGCGTTGATCTCCTATTTAATCGGCGACCGCGGATGGCTGCGCATCTTCATAGCGATGATTATTGCCTGCGCGCTGGCCGGCGCGGCCGCGCGCGTGATTAAAATTTCTGTTGGCCGCGCGCGCCCATCGGTCGCTGCGGAAGCGGGCTGGAGTGGGCCGAGTTTGCGCTCGAAAAATCACGCGTTTCCCTCGGGGCACACGGCGGCGTCGCTGGCGTTTTTTGCGGTGCCTTGTTTCGCGCGGCGGCGGATCGGCTTCGTCTTTTTGATCGTCCCGCTCGTCATCGCGGCTTCGCGAATTCTCCTCGATGCGCACTATTTTTCCGATGTCGTCTTCGCGGGCATGCTCGGAGTTTTGAGCGCTTGGCTGGTCTGGCGAAAGGCGCGGGATAAAAGCGTTGTTGCCGGCAAACCGACTCGTTAGGCTGAATTAGAATCGCATGAGCGCGCTCGCCGACATCATCCGTTACAGCAACGATTATCTTCGCCTGGAACAATGCGCGGATTGGCCGAATGCGCTGAACGGTCTGCAAGTCGAGAACAGCGGCGCGGTCCGGAAAATCGGCGCGGCGGTCGATACGTCCACGCGCACTTTTGCCGCGGCGGCCGAGCGCGGGATCGATTTCCTGATTGTTCATCACGGCCTTTTCTGGCCCGGCTTGCAACCGATCAGCGGCGCGTTGCGCCGACAAGTGGCTCTGCTTTTTCAACACGACATCGCGCTCTATGGCGCGCATTTGCCGCTCGATCTTCATCCGGTCGTCGGGAACAACGCGCAGCTCGCGCGGGCCATCGGCCTAACGAGTTGTGAGCCGTTTTTCGAAATGAAAGGACAACTGATCGGCTTGCGCGCGCATGTGGAAATTTCGCGTGACGAATTGCAGCGCAAACTGGAGGACTCGTTAGGCGTTAAGGTCAAACTGTTCGCCGGCGGATCCGCGAAAACGAAAACGATCGGCATGATCACGGGCGGCGCCGGCGGCGAAATTTACGAGGTGGCACGCGCGGGCGTGGACACATACATCACCGGCGAAGCGCCGCATTGGGCGGCGATCGCGGCCGAAGAACTCGGCCTCAACCTCTTGTTAGGCGGACATTATGCGACGGAAACTTTCGGCGTGAAAGCGCTGGCCGCGCATCTCGCGGAGCGCTTCGATTTGCCTTGGGAATTTCTCGACGCGCCAACCGGTCTTTAATCGCTCCCGAATTTTCGCAGACCATCAAAATGGAAGTGTTCGTCACCTGTTTTTCTTTGATCGCACTCGCGATTTTGATCGTGCCCTTTGCGCTCACGATCGCGCAGGCGCGCAGGATCAAGAGCCTGCAAGAAGCGCTTCAAAAAATATCCGCGCGTCTCGATTCGCTCGAGACCGGAGGACCTGCGCCGGTGGCAAGTTCGGTTCCACCGGTGGCAGTTGCGCCAATGGCTGCCGCCTCCCGGCCGCTTCCGATTTCGCCGCCAATTGCTCCGATCGTAAAACCGCCTGTGAGTCCCGCACCCGCGCGCAAACCGCGTCGCGCGATCAACTGGGAAGCATTCCTGGGCGTGAAACTTTTCGCTTGGCTCGGCGGCTTCGTCCTCTTCCTTGGCGTGGTTTTTCTCGTGAAATATTCCTTCGAGAACAACCTGATCACGCCGGTCATGCGCGTGATGATCGGCGCGATCATCGGCTGCGGTTTGATCACCGCCGGCTGGTTCACCGCGCGCCGGAATTATCGCGTCCCCGGCCAAAGTCTTTGCGCGACCGGCGTGCTTGTTTTGTATGCGGACATTTTTGGCGCGCACGCTTTTTACAATTTGCTCTCGTTAGGCGCGGCCTTTGTTTTGATGTCGTTCGTCACGCTCGCGGCCTTTTTGCTTGCGGTAAATTTGGATGCGCAGGTCGTGGTCATTCTCGGAATCATCGGCGGATTTTTGACCCCGCCGCTCCTGACCAGCGGGCCGGGCGATCCGGTTTTGCTTTTCGGTTACGTGGCCTTGTTGAACGCGGGCGTCGCGGCCGTCGCCCTGCGGAAACGCTGGGATTATCTCGTGCTGCTAGCCGCTATCGGCACGGTCTTGGTGCAGCTCGCGTGGACGATGTTCCAGTTCAACGCCGCGCGCGCCAATGCCGGTTTCGTCATCTTCCTGGCGCTGGAAGCGCAGTTTCTCGCGATTCAATTTCTCCGGCGAAAATTTTCGCCCGCCGAATCTTGGACGACGCGGGCCGCGCTCACGGCCGGTTTCTCCGCGCTGGTGTTCGCGTTTTGTCTCGAATCGTATTCGGCGCTGGCGGTGCGGCCCGGCTTCTTCTTCAGCTTTGTTTTTCTCGCGGACATCGGCCTGCTCGCGCTCGCGCCCACGCGACCCAATCCATCGCGCATTGCTGGTGCGGCCGGCGCGGTCGTCTTCGCCTTGCTCGCCGCGTGGACCTCCGAATTTCTCGGGCACGATCTGCTTTGGTGGGCGCTCGGCGGATATATTTTATTCGCGCTCATTCATTCCGGTTTCACGGTTTGGCCGGCGCGTCCGGTTGAAACAAAAACGGCGCGAGTGAACTGGCAGGCGATCGTTCCGTTGCTCGCGCTTGTGCTCTTGTTCATCTGCGTTTGGCATGGCGAAACTTCTTTCGCGGTCTGGGCTTGTGTCTTGTTGATCGATCTCATCGCGCTTGCCTTGGCCTGGTCTTCGGCTTCCGTCGTCGCATTGCTTTTTGCGCTGGTCGCGACACTCGTGACCGCCGGGCTTTGGATCGCGATCGCGCCCCCGCTCGACGCGAGTCTCGACGCCATCCTGACCGTCGTCGGCGGGTTCGGAATTTTCTTTTCCACCGCGGCGACCTTGCTCGGGCGCAAGCTCGTTTTTGGCGCGCACGACCGTCGCCGCAACGTTCCGGCGTTCGCCGCGGCGATGCCGTTCGTCCTGCTCATGATGGTGGTTTGGAAGCTGCCAATTCCCGAGCCGAGCGCGATTTTTGCGGTCGCGTTTGTGCTGGCGATCGTGCTCCTCGGTCTCGGAATTTTCGCGCGCAGCAGTTGGATCGCAGCCGTCGCACTCGCCGCCACCTGGCTGGTGGAACGCGAATGGCAGACGCTGCATTTCTCGAACCTGCACGCGCAAATGCCGCTGGCCTGGTATGTCGTCTTCTTCGTTATCTTCGCGGCGTATCCATTCTTCGCTGCGAACGAAAACGCCACGGTGCCGTGGGCTGTCGGCGCGTTCGCGGGCGCGCTCCACTTCTCGTTAGTCTACGAAGTCATCGCCGCCGCGTATCCGAATTTGCGGAACGGTTTGTTGCCCGCGCTTTTCGTTCTTCCCTACGCCTTCGGCGTTTTTTATCTCATCAGAAAACGTGGAATCGCGCCCGCTTCCGGCGATGCGCGCCTGGCCTGGCAAGGCGGCGCTGCGCTTCTCTTCGTTAGTGTGATTTTCCCGATTCAGTTCGATCGCGAATGGATCACGCTCGGCTGGGCGCTGGAAGGTTTCGCTTTGCTCGCGCTCTTCCGGCGCGTGCCGAATAACGGTTTGCGCTGGGTTGGAACGGGTTTGCTTTGCCTCGCCTTCGCGCGCATCGCGCTTAATCCAGCCGTGCTCGAATATCATCCGCGCGCCGCCTGGCGGATCTGGAATTGGTATCTTTACGCTTACGGCCTAACGAGTATTTGCCTCTTCGTCGGCGCGCGTTTGCTACAGCCGTTTCGCGCGACCGCGGAAGAGCGCATCTTTCCGCGTTTGCTCTACACGCTCGGTTCCGTGCTGACCTTTCTGCTGCTTAACGTGGAGATCGCCGATTATTTTTCCATCGGTCCGACGCTGACTTTTTCCTTCACCGGAAATTTTGCGCGCGACATGACTTACTCGATCGCCTGGGCGCTGTACGCATTCGTGCTTCTGCTCGTCGGCATGAAAAAACAAACGCGGTTCGTTCGTTATGCCGGCCTCGCCTTGCTCATCCTCACCCTCGCGAAATTGTTCCTGAACGATCTCGGGAATCTCGGACAGCTTTACCGCATCGGCGCGTTCATCGGCGTCGCGCTGGTCATGATCGTGGCGTCGTTCGTTTATCAGCGCTTTCTCGCGCCGGAAGCGAAAGCGAATCCTCCGGCCGCATCGGAGAGTTAATGCGCGATGAAAATCGCCACGCGCGCTTCGTTTATTCGCATTCTTTTCCTGGTCGCGTGCGCAATCGTGGCATGGTCGATCATGATTCGGATGCCGGGAAAAAGCTTTCGCGGAACGCCGCCGCCGCTCTCGGCCGATGAGCAAATTTTGCGAGAGGAATTGCGCGCCGACGTCCAAAAGCTCGCGGGCGAAATCGGCGAACGGAACGTCGAACATCCGCGCGCGCTGGCTGCGGCGGCGGATTTCATCGAGCACTCGTTAGGCGAAGCCGGCCTCGCTCCGCGCCGCTCCAGCTACGAGGTCTCCGGAATTTCCTGCGCCAATATCGAAGCGGAAATCGCCGGCGCCACGCAGGAGATATTTGTCGTGGGCGCGCATTACGATTCCGTCCTCGGATCGCCCGGCGCGAATGACAACGGCAGCGGCGTGGCGGCGCTGCTCGCTTTGGCGCGGCGTTTTGCCGGGAAGTCGGGCGCGCGCACTTTACGTTTCGTGGCTTTTCCCAACGAGGAGCCGGGCCATTTTCAAAGCGCGAGCATGGGCAGTTGGGTTTATGCGCGCGACTGCCAGGCGCGCGGCGATCGCATCACCGGAATGATGAGTCTGGAAACGATCGGCTATTTTTCCGATGCGCCGGGTTCACAAAAATATCCGATGTTCGGCTTGAAAGCCCTCTATCCGACGCGCGGAAATTTCATCGGTTTCGTGAGCGATTTTTCCTCGCGAGCACTCGTTAGGCAAGCGCTCGCCGGTTTCCGCCGGCACGCGGTCATTCCCTCGGAAGGTGCGGCGCTGCCGGCAAATATCCCAGGCGTCGGCTGGTCGGATCACTGGTCGTTTTGGCAGCACGGTTATCGAGCTTTCATGGTCACGGACACCGCGCCGTTTCGTTATCCGCATTATCACGCGCGGACCGATACGCCGGAAAAGCTGAATTACGATGCGATGGCTCGCGTGGTGCAGGCCTTGACCTTCACCGTCGCCGACCTGGCGAACGCCGGCGGATAACGCCGCGGCAGTTCTCTTGAGTGAATTCGCGCCAGCCCTTAGCATCGAGCCATGCGCATCCTGGTTATCGAAGATGAAACTAAAACGCGGGCGTTTTTAGCGAAAGGTTTGCGCGAAGCCGGTTACACCATCGACCTCGCGGTTGATGGCGAGGCCGGGTTGGAACTGGCGCAGAAGACGCGCTGCGATTTGTTGATCGTCGACGTCATGCTGCCGAAGAAAGCGGGCTGGGATGTGGTCGCGGAAATTCGCAAAACCGGCGCGCGCACGCCGATTCTTTTCCTGACCGCGCGCGACAACGTGAGTGATCGCGTGAAAGGATTGGAGCTGGGCGCGGATGATTATTTGGTGAAACCGTTCGCGTTTTCCGAGTTGCTCGCGCGTGTGCGCTCGCTCCTGCGGCGAGTGCCCGATCCGGTCGAGGAACAACTGAAGTTCGAGGATCTGGAGATCGATGTGCATCGCAATCGCGCCGCGCGCGCGGGCGTGCCGCTGAATTTAACGCCAAAGGAATTTCTCCTGCTGGCGCATCTGGCGCGCTCGCCCGGAGAAGTGGTCTCGCGCACGCAAATTGTGCAGCACGTCTGGGACATCGCCTTCGAGCCGAATACTAACGTGGTCGATGTTGTCGTTAGGCGATTGCGCTCGAAAGTGGACGATCCGTTCGAGAGAAAATTAGTCCACACCATTCGCGGCGTCGGTTATGTCCTTAAAGCCGGCTGAAGCGCGCTCGATCGCTTCGCAGCTCGTCCTCCTTTTCACTCTGGCGGCCGCGCTCCTGCTCTGCTTGGGCCTGGGCATTTTGTATTTCATCGTCGTGCAACACGCCTTCGAGGAAGACAACGAAGCGTTGGCCGATAAAATTTCCGCCGTCCGGGCCGATCTCGAACGCGAGAATGGCGTGCAGTTTCTCAACCAGGAATTGCAGCAGCCGCGCGCGGGCGAGCGCGTGGTTTACTCCGTGCGCGTCTTCGATGAGCGGGGCGCGGCCATCGCGGAAACGCCGGGCATGGATGAAGCGCTTCCGCGCAGTGTTTTTCCTGCGCCTGTCCGCGCCGACGCTTCCTTGCCGCCGCCGGTAAACTATCGCGCCCATGGAAAATTGTTTTCCTTGGCCACGACGAATTCGGGAACGAACGCGCACGTTTACGTTATTCAGGCGGCGCAGGACCGGTCCGAAGACGACGAATTTTCCAGGACCTTTCGTGCGTTGGTCGCCGGTGTGCTCATCTGCGGCGTCTTTGCTTCCGCGCTGATCGCTCGCATTTTTACCAAACGCAGCCTCCGTCCACTGGCGCAGATGACACATTCTTTCGAACGCATCGGCCCGGAACGGCTCGATGAGCGGGTTACGCCTGCGGGTTGGCCGCGCGAATTGCAGCCGCTCGCGCTCGCTTACGACGCGATGCTCGATCGGCTGGAAGATTCTTTCACTCGCCTATCGCAATTTTCCGCCGATCTCGCGCACGAGTTGCGGACGCCGATCGCCAATCTGCGCGGCGAAGCGGAAGTGGCGCTGACGCGGTCGCGCACGACTTCCGAATATCGCGAGGTGATCGAATCGAATGTGGGCGAATGCGAACGCCTCTCGCAAATTATCGATAATCTGCTTTTTCTCGCGCGCGCCGAAGCGGCCGATCGTTCGGTTGATCGCACTTGTTTCGATGGCCGCGCCGCCATCGAAAAAATCGCGGGTTATTACGAAACGGTCGCGGAGGAGCGACACATTATGATTTCCTGCAGCGGCGAAGGCGAAGTCTGCGCGGACCCACTTTTATTCAGCCGCGCGGTCAGCAATCTGGTCGATAACGCCGTGCGCTATAGCCCGGACGGCGGGAAGATTGAGCTTTCGCTTCAGGCCGACGCCGCGGAGTCACGGATCGCTGTGCGCGATCGCGGCGCCGGCATCGCGGCGGAACATCTTCCGCGCATCTTCGACCGATTCTATCGGGTGGATTCGTCGCGGAGCGCGGGCGGGACGGGGCTCGGTTTGTCGTTAGTCAAATCGATCGCGGAAATGCATGGCGGGGCTGCCGAAGTTCGCAGCGAATTAACTCGCGGCACCACGATGACTCTGCGTTTCCCGCATCAGACGCAGCTCGCCGCTCCGGCTCTCTAGCCGCGCCATAGGCCGCGAAACGGCCAAGCATTACGAAGTTGTAATGATTTCAATCTTGTAATAAAAGTCGCGGCCACATAACGAGGTCGCCATGAAAAATCGCGCTTATTCTCCAAATCGATGCGGCGCTTTCGCCGTCGTCTTCCTCGGCAGCATTTTCTTCCTGGCCTCTGGCCTAACGAGTCCCGCGCAGGAAGCAGTCGAAGGGAGGAATTCTTCGACCACTCCGCCCGTGGTTGTGACTGCGGAGGTTCCCAGCGCCTACGGCGCGCCAGTCGCGCTCTCGCGCAGTCGCTTCTCGAATCTGGTCAATGCCTATGTCTTGCCGCCCGGCGAAGTTTACGCCGGTCTCATTTACCAGGGAGATGCGCTTAGGTTTAATCGTCCCGATCACATGTATACGCAGGAGATCGAAGTGGGTTTGCCTTATCGATTTGGCATCGCGATCGAGAATAGCGTCGAGACTTTCCGTGGCACCACCCAGGATCGCAGCTTCAGCGTCGAAGCCCGTTATGCCTTCGCCGACTGGGATAAAATTCCCCTGAATCCCACCGTTTTCGTCGAATATAAATTCGGCATCGGCGATATCCTGCACGACGAAGGTCCGCCCGAAAAATTAGAGAAAGGCGAAGCGCTCGATTTTCTAAATGAACACAATCCGCTGCCCGATGCGGTCGAGTTCCGCTTGCTCTTGGCTGAGCAAGTTGGCCAGGTCGAATGGGCCCTAAACGGATTCTTCGAACAGGAAGTGGGGGGCGATCGCGGACGCGAATACGGGTTCGCGCAGAGCGCGTTGATCCCGATCATCCTGCCGCAAGAGCGGCTGAAAGTCGGCGTGGAAATGCAAT
>CAXSCV010000062.1:1345-4014 GCA_964235895.1 uncultured Chthoniobacterales bacterium | reverse complement strand
CCGACAAGGGCATTCGCGATGACCCTTCCTATCGCTTCATCGTCGGTCCGACCATTGCCTGGAAGCCCACGCGCAACACGCGTTTTGATGTTTCGCCCCTGATCGGCGCGACGGACGATTCCCCGCGCATTTCGGTTTTTGCAGTCTTCTCCTTTCTCTTTGGTCCCGGAGGCGAAAGACAACAAGCCGAAGCACCCGCTTCCACTCGCAATCGTTAACCATACCTGTCCACAACCTTAACCTAACCTATACACCCATTCCACTACCTCCTATGCCTCAGCCTGCCCCACTCCGCTTTCATCGGTGCTATCTCTTACTTTTAGCTTCCGTCGCTCCTTTTTTCGGCCTTAGCCAAATCGCTTCCGCGCAGGAAGCCCTCGCCCCGCGTGTCGAAGTTCTCGGCCAACCCATCTCACAAGACGACGCCCGCCCGAAGCTCAACCACATCATGCGCGAAGTCTCCGGGACCCAGATCACGGTCACAAAGAAAGCCACCGTGATTAAACTCGACCAGCAGCCGCCGGTAGAAGCCAACAACCTCCAGGAGCTATTCACCAAAGCTCCGGGCGTTCTGGTTTCGGAACAACAAAACCCGGGCCAGTTCAACTTTAGTTATCGTGGTTTAGGTAATCCGCAGGAGTCCGAGTACACTCTCTTCCTCCAGGATGGCTTGCCCCTCATGGCCGACTTCATCGGCTTCCCCACGCTTTACTACACGCCCGTCCCACAAAGCGTCAGCGAAATTCAGATCATTCGCGGCGGGAGCAGTCTTCTCTACGGACCGGAGCCGGCACCCGCGATTAACTTTGTCACGAAACATCCCGCGCCCGGCACGCCTTGGAGCGCTTACTTCGAGCAAACCGGCGGCGCCTACGGCTTCTATAACACTTACGGCGCAGTCCAGGAAGCTAACGGGCCAGTCGAGGCTCGCTTCGATGCCGACTACCAGCATTATGACGGACAGCGCGACAACGGCCAATACGACTTATTCCAGGCCAATGGTTACATCGGTTATCGGCCCGACAGTAAGCAACTCATAGCGCTCGACTTTCATGCCAGCCGCTTCGATGGCGGCGATCCCGGCCGTCTAACTCTCGCGCAATTTAACGCCAACCAGGATTTCTCGACTACGCCTTATAATAACAACTGGGTCGATCGTTATACCGCTGTCTTGCGTTACGAGTTGGAATTCGCCAACGACTGGCTGTTGCAGGCGAAGGGCTGGTATACCCACCAGGACATCGATTCGCGCGCGGCCGGCAATCTTACGCCCTCCGCCGCGGTCTTCCCGACGGTATTTCCCACGAGCACCACCTTCGGCTACGAAGAATTCAACAATGGGGGAGTCGATCTTCGTTTCCGCAAGAAGTGGGGCGATGATGGCATGTTCCGGGGTAGCGCGCTGACCTTCGGTGGCGTGGTCTATCATGGCGATGCCCCTTTCACTCGCTACACCCTGAATGCCGCGAATACCGGCGCGGGCTTCCTTTATGCGCCGCGTGGGACGACAGCGAACGATCCCTTTAATCCTCTCGACCAATCTCGTACCGCGGACTACCAGGCAATTTTCATTGAGGATCTTTTCCGTTTGGGAAGCTTTCACATCGTGCCTTCTTTTCGGCTCGATCATGAGAATGTTGACGTTGAGTCTCGTCGCGCTCCTTACCTCGGACCCAATGGCATTGGCGCTTCGCAAGATATCAGCGCCGACCATTTCGTTCCACTGTGGGGTGTTGGGTTAGGTAATGATTTCGCGAAGAATAACGAGACCTACTTCAGCGCGACTTCCGGTTGGCGGCCGACGCGCTTCTTCGATATCGCAGGTACTTCGCGCACCGTTCTGCCCGGTCAGGACGTACCGGATCCGTTCCACTCGCTCGATTTCGAACTCGGTGTGCATGGTACTCCGGTCAAAGGACTCTGGTATGATGTTGGTTTCTTCTGGATGGAATTCGACAACCGAACGGAGAGCTTCAACGTCACGAACGCCGCCGGAAATGCCAACGTGGACTTTATTGTCCTAAACACGGGCAGCTCCCGCCATCGCGGCTTCGAAGGTGAGATTTCTTATGACTTCCTCGCGCCCTTCCAGCATCAATGGACCGCCCCGGAACCCGACGCAAAATCGTCGGCTAAAGACATGGTCGCACCACCCGTATCGCATCCGCTTCAGCTGATTGTGTTCAGCAACATTCAACTGCTCGACGCCGAGTTCACCGATAGCAGTTTGGTCGTCCCCGCCACCGGTCGCACCCTGGTCGGTAACGATCCGGCCTACGCTCCGGATGTACTTTGGAAGGGAGGCATTACCTTTAAAAAGGATAAATGTTTTAACGTTACCTTCTCAGGTATCTATGCCTCGGATCAATTTTGGTCTGACACTAACCAGCCAACTATTCAAGGGGGCGTCGCGGTTGTTCCTGCGATTATTCCAGCTTACAAAACCTTTAACCTTTCCGGCGAAGTTTACCTTACGCGAAACGTGCGCCTGATCGGTGGCGTTTCTAATTTGTCGGACGAGAAATATTACTCGCGCGTCTTTTTGAACGGTCTGATTGACCCTGCGCCGCGGCGTTCCGGTTACGCCGGCTTGTCCGTCGAGTTCTAGGCCCATCCGGCAGGCCTTTCCATTGTCGACCCCGGGGGCGCACCGCGTGCCCGGGGTCGAT
>CAXSCV010000062.1:0-1335 GCA_964235895.1 uncultured Chthoniobacterales bacterium | reverse complement strand
TGTTTCTAGGCGGCGCTGCGCCACTAAAATAGGCGCGACCTCCCAATTCAATTGCAGGATATTTTAGCTACTTAAAAACTCCGTAGCGGTGCCTACCGCCCAAGTTCCCGGGAACGAGTTAGCTGGGGCCAATGCCTCTCGTCTTGGTTCCGCAATCCGACTTCCGCGTTCGGTATTTCACCTTCTACTCCTCACCTAGATGTCAGCGGGCTTGCGCCAGAAAAAGAGCAGGTAACCCGTGCCAAGCCAGAGCACCCAGTAAACCAGATTAATTAAAATATTCGAAAACGTTCCGACCCAGCTCGAGCGCAACCCGAGGTAATATAGCGTCGGCAACTCCATCGCGTCCACCGGGATGGCGCGGAGCGCGTTTTGTGTGCCGGTGGCCACACCAGTTTCCAAGACCATCATTCCGAGATAGGTCAGCATCCCGAAGGTGTAGATGGTAAAGGCGAAGATCTTCATCCGCAGACCGGCCTGATGTAGAAAGTAATAGATCGCCACTACCATCGCGAAAGTGATGGTAATAACTTGCGCGAACTCGCTGCTGATCGTCTGCCCGCACGAGCGCGCCAGGTTCAGCAGTTCGAGTTGAGAGATAGCTTCGGCCAGTATCATAGCCTCTGAGGGAAGGCGAAACTAGTGTCCTGGTTATCCGGGGTCTCTGGCCCTCCAGGCGGGTGTCATAAGTAACCCCGAATCTTGACCCGATAAAGTCCCAATCCTATCTCGGGAAGCGGAGTTCTGGCCTTATTTCTTAAGAAGATCCTGTGGTACTTTCGCGCCATTCTCTGCCAGCTTCCTCATTACTTCCTGGTGAAGCCAGGTATTCATCGTCGCGGAGTCATTTGTGTCACCGGAGTAATGCAGGTCCTGAGCTAGCTCTTTACGCGCAGAGAGACTGCTATCCATCCCGACTAACTTCATCAAATCGACAATGGAATGCTTCCAGTCGAGCTTCTCCGAGTTCTTCTGGGCCAGGGCATCGAGAGTCACGGCAAGGTCTACCGGCTGCGCAGGCGCCGTCGGGGCGCTGGGCGCGGGTGTCGCAGGCGTGGCCGGAGTAGATGACGACGTGACCGGGGGAGCGGCACCTCCGCCCGTTGAGGTTGGAGCGGCGTTGCCTCCTAGGGTAGGAGCGGAAGCTCCGGAGTGTGTGAAGATTTTCGACATCAAAGTGTGAAAGAGGCCCATAGATATTTTTGTTTTCTTTTCTCCAATGAAATGAACCCAGCGGCCGGAGAGATGACCACTGTGTTTGAGTAGAATCGCGCGACACCTTCCTTTTGAATGGGAAAATGTGCGGATGATCGACAAGAAACTTTCGCGGCCGTC
>CAXSCV010000061.1:0-19827 GCA_964235895.1 uncultured Chthoniobacterales bacterium | reverse complement strand
GCGAAACTACCTCGTTCAATTTGAAGATCGGCAGGAACATCGCGATCACGATGCCGCCGACGATCACGCCGAGAAAAACAATCAGCATTGGCTCGATCAACGAGGTCAAGGCGTCGAGCATCGCTTCCACTTCTTCGTCCCAAAAGTCGGCCATTTTTTCCAGCATGGTGTCGATCTTGCCGGTGGCTTCGCCAGCCGCGACCATGCGCAACATCATCGGCGGGAAAATCGGTTTTTTCGAAAGCGCGACCGAGAGGTTGTCGCCCTTCTCCACGTCTTCGCCCACGCCTTTGATGCTGGTTTCGACCACGTGATTTCCGGACGCGCCAGCCACGATATCGATGACCTCAAGAATCGGCACGCCGCTCCGAATGAGCTGCGCGAACGTGCGCGAAAAGCGCGACATCGAAATCTTATGAATGAGCGGTCCGAAGATCGGTAACTTCAGTTTCCATTTGTCCCAAATCTGTTTGCCGCGGGTCGATCGGAGAAAGGTGCGAATGCCGAAGAAGACCGCGAGGAAGGCAGCAATCATGATGTACCATTCGCCGCGAATGAAATCGCTCAGATCGATCAGAAATTGCGTCGGCGCGGGCAGCTTTGCGCCGAAGTCTTTGAAGATTTCGCCGAAGATCGGGACAACTTTTACGATCAGGAAAGTGGTAATCGCAAAGGCGATACAAATGACGATGACCGGATAGGTCATGGCCGATTTCACTTTCTTGCGCAGACGCGCGCTTGCCTCCAAAAATCCGGCCAGCCGGTCGAGAATTTCCGCAAGCAATCCGCCGTGTTCGCCTGCTTTGACCATGCTCACAAACAGTCGGTCGAACACGCGCGGATGCTTCGCGATGGACTCGTTAAATGTTTCGCCGCCCTGCACGCGCGTCGTGACATCGCTGATCACTTCTCGCAAACCGCGCTGGCGTTTCGGATCGCTCTGATCGTAAAGAGCAGTTAACGCCTGGACGAGCGAGATGCCGGCCTCGACCATGGTGGAAAGCTGGCGGGTGAAAAGCACGAGATCGGTTTCCTTGACGCTCCAGGTTTTTTTGCGAGAGCGATTGGCGGCCGTCTTCTTTTGCAACGAAAGAACCATGAGCCCGCGGCTCATCAGACTGGTCACGGCGTTGTCTTCGTTTAGGGCGTCCTGTATACCGGAAACAATCTTTCCGGAGGCGTCCCGTGCTTGATAGGAGAAAGTAATCATAGCTATGGTAATTAGATTGAATACAGCACCTACGGTGCCATCCCGCCGCTGCGCGCTTGTCATTTCCTTTCCCGTTCGATGATTCCTCCTGCGGAATTTGATCGGATTTCCTCCGATATTTTTATCTGGCATCGCGACGCGCCGGAGATGAAAGCGGAGATTTTTTCGACGGGGGTTCGAGCGGTTGCGGGCTACTTTTTCATCGACCCTTTTGAGGCCGACGAAAAAGCTTTGGCGGAAGCGATCGACTCGGTGCCGGTCGCCGGCATCGCGATAACAAACGCGAATCACGAACGCGCCTGCCTTCGCTTCGGCGAAAAATTCTCCGCGCCGATTCACGCGCACCGCGAAGCGAAAATCGCGCTCGAACTACCGAACATCTCCGCGCTCGAGAACGGCGACGAATTAGCGAAAGATCTGCGCGCGGTCGCGATCGAAGGCGCGGCGCCCGGCGAGATGGCATTTTATTCTCCGAACGACGGCGGCACGCTCATTGTCGGCGACGCGCTGATTAATTTTGGCGCACATGGCTTCACTTTTTTGCCGGCGAAATATTGCGCGAATCCGCGCCTGCTGCGGAAGTCGCTTCGCCAGCTTTTCGATTTTTCCTTCGAGCGAATTCTCTTTGCTCACGGCACGCCGATTCTCACTAACGCGCATAAACGACTGGAAGAATTGCTGCGCGCAAAAAGTCCGATCACCACGAGCGCATGACAACTCCCCGCCAACCAAATCGTCCCGGCGGCATCGCGCGCTTCCTCCAGCTCATTCGCTTTTCGCACACCATCTTTGCCCTGCCATTCGCCTTGGGAGCGCTGCTCGTCGCCGCGCGCGGATGGCCGAACGCCCGGACGCTGGTGTTCGTTTTGCTCTGCATGGTCCTCGCGCGCACCGCGGCCATGTTATTCAATCGCCTGGTCGATTGGTCGCTCGATCAACGCAATCCGCGCACGGCCGCGCGTCATCTGCTCATCAACAAAACCGCCGCGACCGTTTTGCTCTTCGTCTCGTCGGCCGGATTTATCGCAAGCGCTTGCGCGCTCAACCGCGTCACCGGCTGGCTCTCGCCCGTCGCGCTGGCCATCATTTTTTTCTATTCGCTGACCAAACGCTTCACCCACGCGAGCCATTTTTTTCTCGGGCTCGCGCTGGCCATCGCGCCGGCGGGCGCGTGGCTGGCCGAACGCGGCCGGCTCGATTGGCCGCCGCTCATTCTTGGCGCGGGCGTCGTCTGTTGGGTGGCCGGTTTCGATTTAATTTACGCGACGCAGGACCTGGCTTTCGATCAGCGCGAAGGCTTGCACTCGTTAGTCGTAAAACTCGGCATCGTCCGCAGTCTTCGGCTCGCGCAATGGCTGCATCTCGCGATGTTCGCCGCGCTCATCGGCTTCGGTTTCGTCAGCGGGCTCGGCGCGATTTATTTCTGCGCGATGCCGCTAATCGCCGCCGCGCTTTTCATGGAGCATCGCTGCGCGCAAAAGCTGGATCTTGCGGCGATCAACCAGGCGTTTTTCCAGAGCAACGCCTTTGTCAGCGCGATCTTTCTGGTTGCGGTGGCCGTCGCGCTTTGGCGCGGCTAATCCACCTCGAGTTCCGCAATTCGTCGCGCGTGCCGCCCGCCTTCGAAAGGTGTCGTTAGCCAAATCCGCACGATCGCCAAAGCCAATTCTTCGGGCACGAGACGTTCGCCTAACGAGAGCACATTCGCGTCGTTGTGTTGTCGCGAAAGCCGCGCGCTTTCTTCGCTCCAGCAAAGTGCGCAACGCACGCCACGGACCTTGTTCGCGGTCATCGCCTCTCCATTGCCCGAACCGCCGAAGACAATTCCGCGCTCGCATTCGCCGCGCGCAACCGCTTCCGCCGCTGGCCTAACGAACAATGGATAATCGACCGCTTCCTCGCTAAAGGTGCCAAAATCCGCCACCTCGTGGCCTAACGACTCCAGCAATTGCTTCACTTTTTCCTTCAGCCGATAGCCGGCGTGATCCGTCCCGAGAGAAATTTTCATACGCCGTGCAATTGCGCGAGTTCCGTCCAAAGCTCGCGCTCGCGTTCCGTTAATTTTTTCGGAATGCGAATGGTCGGCGCGATGTAAAGATCGCCGCGGCCGCCGGAATTATTTGGCAGCCCGCGTTCGCGCAAACGAAACCGCTGACCAGCTTGCGTGCCCGGCGGAATCTTCAGCCGTTTCTCGCCTTCCAGCGATGGCACTTTCAACTCCGCGCCCAACGCCGCCTGCCACGGCGCGATCTCGATTTCATGAATGAGATCGCTCCCTTCCACCGAGTAATCGGGATGCCGCGCGAAGCGCACCCGCAAATATAAATCGCCGCTTTTCCCACCGCCCGCGCCCGCTTCGCCCTGGCCAGCCAGACGAATGCGTTGGCCTTCATGCACGCCGCGCGGAATTTTCACCTGATACGTCTCGACCTTGCTCGCGGAATTTCTTCGCAACGAAACCGTGCGCTTCGATCCCTGGAGCGCTTCTTCCAGCGTGACCATGATGTCGGCTTCCACGTCCGTGCCGCGCGCCGCGGTCGCCGCCCCGCCTCCGAAATCAGCTCCGCTAAAACCCTGACGTCCGCGGCCACCGCCAAAAAACGCCTCGAAGAAATCGCTGAAACCCGTGCCGCCGAATTCGAATTCCACGCCACCGCCATTGCCGCCGGGATAACGTTGAAATCCCCCGCCCTGCCGGCCCCATCCCGGCGGCGGTTGACCTCCTCCGGGCTGATTCCAATCCGCGCCGAGCTGATCGTATTTTTGCCGCTTCTCCGGATCGCTCAGCACTTCGTAAGCTTCATTGATCTGCTTGAATTTTTCCTCGGCCGTGGCCTTGTCGCGCTCCTTCGCCATATCGGGATGATATTTGCGCGCGAGTTTGCGAAAGGCGCTTTTGATTTCATCCGCGCTCGCGGTCTTCGCGACCCCGAGTGTTTCGTAATAATCCCGGAACTTCACAGCCATGTTTCGGCGATTACTTTTCGCTGTCCTGCAAAACGTGCAACCGGGCTGCGTCGGATACCGCAAGTCTCGCATTGGAATCAGATCAATCGTCAATCATGCTTGGGCGCAGTTAACCTTCATTCATCCATTGGTTGAAATGATCTCGAAGACCCTCCGTTTTTCACCGCGCGCCGCGAGCGCGGCCTTCATTTTCGTGAGCGCCAGCGCCGCTCTCGTTGGTGGCCTTCAAAGCGGTCTTGGCCCCCCGTGGTATACCTACGCACTTCTAGCCCCGACCTGGGCAATCCTTCCCTTCATCATCCCATCTGGACCTGAGGGGTTAATCGCGACGATCCATTTCTCCAGTGTCACCTGGGCTGCGATTGCAGGCCTTGTTTGGCCATTCGTTCGGCCTTCACAGTTTTGCATGCCACCGATTTCCGTCCCACGAACAGTGCGGACACACCAATTCCTAGGAGTGTTGGCGGTTCTCCATGCCGTTATCATTCTTTTGGCGACCCACTTTGCGAATCCTTCTGGAATCATCTACTCACTTTGGTTCGGTTTTGGGGTCCTCTGGTTGCTCTGGCCAGTCGTTCTCATTTCTCATGCGGGAAGCTCGCTCTTCCGCGTAGCCGCACCACTGATCGTCGGGGCCGCGCTTTTCTTTTATCCACTCAGGCCGAAATCGGACCCAGGTGAATTTGCCTTCGACGGCTCACCGTTCGGTTTTTTTTCCTACAGCCAGGCCTATCAAAATGGACACGAGGAAGCACAAAGAGAGATCAAGTCGGGCCATCTCTTCGTCGAAGAATTCGGCTTTGGCCGGTTTGCTCCTGGCGCACCAGTTTTTTCGCAAGCGGCCTTGGAGAAATATCAAATTAAGATACGTCGAGTTGGAGATTGCGTGGTCAACGATCGCATCATTGGCCATGCGAAAGGCAATAATGTGGCCTTGGTTACCGAATTGGAGCGTCGCTTCGGCCACGAAATGATCGTCGCCGCGAACACCCCCCAGGAGTCGCCGTGAAACTCGCCTAACGAACCATGCAAGAGATCGGCAAACTCCTGATGATCCTCGGCCTCGTCGCCGTGATCCTCGGCGCGGCTCTCTGGAGCGGAGTCGGCAGCGGCTGGCTCGGCCGCTTGCCCGGCGACATTCGCATCGAGCGGAATGGCTCCGGATTTTACTTCCCGATCGTCACCTGCATCCTCATCAGCATTGTCGTTAGTCTGTTGCTCTCATTTTTTCGGCGCTGACGAATGCCCAGAATCTCGCGGCGTCAGGCACAACTGAACGAACACGTGGCGCGACTCCGGCAATGCCGGCGTTGTCCGCGCATGTTTCCGCCGCCGGTTTCTGGTGGCGCAATTCTGAGCCGCGTCATGTTGATCGGCCAAGCGCCCGGCGTGAAAGAACCGGTCCTGGCACGACCGTTTGCCTGGACCGCAGGCCGCACGCTCTTCCGTTGGTTTAACGACTTCTGCTGCTGGCCGGAAGAAGTCGTGCGTGCGCGAATTTATTTCGCCGCCGTCTGTCGCTGTTTTCCCGGCAAAGCATCCGGCGGAACCGATCGCGTGCCGAACCCACAGGAGATTCGCAACTGCGCGTCTTGGATGAACGACGAATTCGAAATTCTCCAACCGCAGCTCGTCATTCCCGTCGGCAAATTGGCGATCAGCCAATTCATCGCGCTCGATAAGCTCGAAGCAGTTATCGGCCGCAAATTTCCGATGAAACGCGAGGGAAATTCTTTCGATCTCATCCCGTTGCCTCATCCGAGCGGCGCCTCGCCCTGGCCGAAACTTTCCCCCGGCCGCGAACTCCTTGCCAAAGCGATGCGATTGATCGCGCGGCATCCGGCGATGATTGGCCTAACGAGTGCAATCGGCAGCGAAGGGCGTCCATAAATGCGTCGGTTCGCGTAAAAGAGGCATGAACTCAAACACTTCCGGCTCCGAGCAACGCGAGCATTTTCGAAAATTGCTGCAGCAATTTCACACAGCCATGCTCATCACGACAGGCGGCGGAGAGCTGCGCGCGCGACCGATGGCGATCGCGAAAGTTGAAGACGACGGCCGCGTTTGGTTCCTGACCGGGGCGGAGACGGCCAAGGTGCACGAAATTGAAAATGAAACGCGCGTGCTCCTGACCTGCCAGAACGATCGCAGCGCCTATCTCTCGTTAGGCGGCCGGGCCGACCTGGTGCGCGATCACGCGAAGATCGCGGAGCTTTGGCAGGAACCGTATCGGGTTTGGTTTCCGCAGGGAAAAGACGACCCGTCGATTGAGTTGATTGTCGTTAGGCCGGAACAGGGCGAGTTCTGGGATAACGAAGGTTTTAACAAACTCGATTACCTTTTCCAGACCGCGAAAGCCTACGTCACCGGCACGACGCCGGAGATCGACGAAGGCAAGCAGCACGGTCGGGTGCAGCTGTGATTTTGCCTAACGAATCAAACGTGCTCGCGCGGCACGACCATGCGGAAAAGCTTCTCCGTCTCGCGCAGGAACATGATCGGCGACGGCCGTCCGATTTCGGACGCGACCAATTGTTTGTGCAGATCGTCGATCGTTGCGATCGGCTGGCCCTTGAAGCCGACGATCGTGTCGCCTTTGCGCAAACCGGCGATCGCCGCCGGACCGCCCGCTTTGATTTCCATCACGAGAACGCCGCGGTCGTTAGGCAATTTATGGAAGCGCGCGACGCGCGGATGCAGCGGCACATTTTGGCCAGCCAGGCCAATCGAGCTGCGGCGAAGGCGTCCTTCCTTGATCAACCAACCGGCCACGAAATGCGCGGTGTTGCTGGCGATCGCGAAACAAATTCCCTGCGCCGGCAGAATGACCGCGGTGTTCACGCCGATGACTTCGCCCGCGCTATTCAGGAGCGGGCCGCCGGAATTCCCCGGATTGAGCGCGGCATCGGTCTGGATGATTCCATCCATTAATCGGCCCGATTCCGAGCGCATGGAACGGCCGAGCGCGCTGACGATTCCCGCCGTGACCGTCTGCTGAAATCCATACGGCGAACCAACCGCGACCGCGATTTGTCCGACACGGATACTCGAGGAATTCGCCAATCGCGCCTGCTGCAAATCCGGCGCATCGATGCGGATGACACCGAGATCGGTTTCCGGATCAGTGCCGATCAAACGCGCCGGATAAACGCGTCCATCATGCAAGGTCACCTCCAATTCGCGCGCGCCGCGCACCACGTGACTATTCGTTAGGATAAATCCATCGCGCGCGATGATAAATCCGGAGCCGCCACCGGCGCGGCCATCCTGACTAACGAGACGAATATTGACCACGCTCGGCGCGACGCGATGAACCACGGCCGCGATGGTTTGCGAATAAACATCGAGCAGCTCGTTATCCTCGTTAGGCTGATGCGCCGCCGCGAAAGACGGCGCTTCATCCTCGACCAAAGTGCGCACAACGCGCGGGCGCTCGAGTTCCGTTACCACGGCAGCGGCTCTCCCATGTGCACATAAGTTCCGCTCGGACCGTCGGCGCCGAGCGTGGCCAATTGCACACTCGTCTTCGCGCCTTCGGACACTTCCATGGTCGCGCCCTCGCCGCCCATTTCCGTTTTCACCCAACCCGGATGCGCGGCGTTCACTTTGATTTTCGTCTCCTTCAATTCGTGCGCGAGATGAACGGTGAACGCGTTCACCGCGGACTTCGACACGTTGTAAGCGGGCATCGATTTGCTCTCGTAAACCGGCGAGCCCGGCGTCGCGTGAAAGGTGATCGAGCCGAGAATGCTCGAGAGATTGACGATGCGGCCGGCTTCGCTTTTTCGCAGCAAGGGCAGAAAGGCCTGCGTCGTTTCGATGAGGCCGAAGAGATTCGTCTCGAAAGTTTTTCGCCAGGTTTCAACGGATTGCTCGCTTACTTTTTTCTCCGTGTCGTCAATCATGATCCCGGCGTTGTTCACCAAAATATCGAGGTGTCCGAACTCGCGCTCGACCTGCGCGGCCGCTTTTCGGATGCTTTCAGCATTGCTGACATCGATCTCGCGCGGGCGGACATCGAGGTTTTCGCGGCGCAACTTTTCCACGGCTGCTTCGCCTTTTTTCAGATCGCGCGCGCCCAGCAAAACAACCATGCCTTCCTTCGCCAGTTGCCGCGCGGTTTCGAAACCGATGCCTTTATTCGCGCCCGTGATCAGGGCAATTTTCTTCGTGCTCATATAATTTGATTCTTCCTATCTGTAACTAACTCAATTACATTTTGGATCGTGGTCAACCAGCAATTCAGTTTTGCCGTGCACATCATGATGTCGCTGGCTTTTGCCGGGGAAACGATGGACTCGCGCGCGCTCGCTCGAAGCGTGAACACGAATCCCGTGGTCGTTCGGCGATTGCTTTTAGCACTGGCGCGCGCGGGCCTGATCGAAACGCGCGCGGGCAAAAACGGCGGCACGGT
This sequence comes from uncultured Chthoniobacterales bacterium, assembly GCA_964235895.1. Classification (GTDB taxonomy): domain Bacteria; phylum Verrucomicrobiota; class Verrucomicrobiia; order Chthoniobacterales; family UBA10450; genus JACCTI01. Next base: position 11,236 of record CAXSCV010000061.1, on the reverse strand, counting down.
TTTGCGCAAAAATCCGGCGCAGATTCGCCTGCTCACCATTTATGATGCGATCGAACCGAAGCCGATCATCGCGATCAACGAACGGAAAGCGGCGCGCGATTGCGCGGTCAGTTGCAACATGAAAAGCATCATGGCGCGCGTGGCCGAAAGCACGGAACAAACGCTGCGCCGCCATCTGCGCGCGATCACGCTCGCGCAACTCCTGCGCAAGGTGCGCTGACCTTCCCGCGCGCTGGTGTATGTTGCGCGTGCATGAGTGAGACGAAGGTAACGACTCGCGACGAGCTTCCCGAATCCGACAAGTGGGATCTGGCGCATTTGTTCGCGAACGTAAGCAAATGGCAGGAAGATTTTTCCTGGATTCAAGAGGCGTATCCGAAGCTGAGCGAATGGAAAGGCCTGGTCGGCCGCGACGCAAAAACGCTGGCCGCGCTGCTCGAGATGGACAAGTCGCTCGATCTAAAAATCGAACGCGTTTCGCATTTTGCGTCGCTGCAATTAGCGGAAGACAGCGCGAATCCGGAATATCTCGCGCGCATGGCACAATTGCAGAATTTGCTGACGAAAATCGGCGAAACGTCCGCGTTCATCGTGCCGGAAATGCAGGCGATCCCGGATGAAACGTTCGCGCAATATCTGGACGATCCCGCGCTCGCGGAATGGCAAATCCGTCTGAGAAAAATCCGCCGGCACAAGCCGCATGTCTTGTCGGAACGCGAGGAACGTTTGCTCGCGCTCGGCAGTTCCGCGCTCGATGGCTACGACGACGTTTTTTCGCAACTGACCGACGTCGACATGAAGTTTGGCGCGCTCACGGAAACCGACGGCGACGAGCGGCCGCTCACGCAAAGTTCGTTCGGCGCGTTCCTGGTAAAACGCGATCACGCACTGCGGAAACGCGCTTTCCATCAGTTTTACGATGAGTTTCAGGACCACCAATTCACTCTCGCTTCATCGCTTTCCTATTCGGTGAAGGGGGATGTTTTTCGCGCCCGCGCGCGCAATTATCCATCGGCCCTGGACGCTTCACTTTTCCACGACGACGTGCCGCGCGCGGTTTACGAAGGCTTGATCTCATCGGTCCGCGCGCATCTCGCGCCGCTCTTTCAATATTACGAATTGCGCCGGCGCGTGCTCGGGCTGGACGAATTGCACCATTACGACACCTATGTGCCGCTGGTCGCGGAGATCGAAACGAAAATCGATTTCAACCAGGCGATCGAAAGCGTCCTGGCTTCGCTCTCGCCGCTCGGTCGCGAATACGTGGACTCGTTAGGCGAAGGATTGCGCGGACGCTGGTGCGATCGTTATGAAAGCAAAGGGAAACGAAGCGGCGCATTTTCCTCCGGAAGTTTCGGCGCGCCGCCTTACATCCTGATGAATTACAAGAGCGACGTTTTCTCGGATGTTTACACACTCGCGCACGAGGCCGGTCATTCGATGCACACCTGGTTCGCGCAGAAGGCGCAGCGTTTTCAGGATTACGATTATCCGATCTTCCTGGCGGAGGTGGCCTCGACTTTTAACGAGGAATTGCTGACGCATTATCTGCTCGAGCAAACGAGCGATCCGAAGATGCGCGCCTACATTATCAACCGGCAAATCGACGACATTCGCGGGACGCTTTTTCGGCAAACGATGTTCGCGGAGTTCGAGAAAATCATTCACGAGATCGAAGAACGCGGCGACGGACTAACGCTCGACGTTTTCAAATCGGAATACCGCGGATTGTTAAAGGATTACTTCGGCGACGGCGTGGTTCTGGACGAGCAGCTCGATCTGGAATGCCTGCGCATCCCGCATTTTTACAACGCATTTTACGTCTACAAATATGCCACCGGCATCTCGGCGGCGGTCGCGCTTTCCGAGCAGGTGCTCGCGGGCGCGCCCGGCGCGGTCGAGGCGTATCTGACTTTTTTGCGATCCGGTGGCTCGAAATTTCCGCTGGAAACTTTGCAGGCCGCAGGCGTGGACATGACCACTTCGGCGCCGGTGGAAAGTACGCTGCGACTCTTCGAGCGCCGGCTCGAGGAATTGGAAGCGTTGCTCTTAAATTAGCGACGCGGAAGTGTCGTTAGGCCTCGTTAGGCAAACGAGCGCGCCGCGCTTGGCAAGGCGCGTGCTTAAACAAAGCCGTGGATCTTTATCGGCATTTGGAAGCGGCCTGCGGATACGCCGCGCTTGGCATGACTCGCGAATCCGTCGCGGAATTAAACGCGCTGCCGGCTCGCCAGCAGAAGCGTCCTGAAGTGCTGCAATTGCGGCTGCATCATTTGATTGAGAAAGAGCGCTGGCCTTCGGCTTTGCGCATCAGCCAACAGCTTTGCCGCGTCGCGCCTTCTTCCGGCACCGGTTTCCTGCATGCGGCTTATTGTTTGCATCAACTCGGAAAGACGGCGCAGGCGCGCAAGCTTTTAGTGCGCGGCCCGCTCGCGCTGCTGAAGGAGCCGATTTATTATTACAATCTCGGCTGCTACGACGCGCTCCTGGGAGATTTGCACGACGCGCGCGAGCATTTGCTGATCAGCTTCCGCATGGATGCGAAGTTGCGCGAGCTCGCGCGAAAAGATCCCGACTTGGAAATTCTTCATCCGGTCCTCTGAGTTACAAGAAGAGCCGCGAGAGCTTTTTTCATCAACCTGGGCCCCGCGTTTCCATTTCCAATAAGCGCGGCGAGAACTTCACGTTTGCGCGTTGCAACGAGACCCAGAGCAACGAATAAAAACCGACGACCGCCGCCAGCACGAGAATCGCGGTCGCGAAATGTTGACCGCGAATTCTTTGCCAACGCGGCCGGAAGGCAATCAAACCAAACACCGTCAGGACGACGATGACGGCGTCGAAACTGGCGCGTTGCCAATAACTGCCGCCGAGGTGCAGCCACATCCCAAATTCATCGAAGGTCAGCGCCATCGCCACCCCGTAAAGCAGCGCGCAGAGCGAGCGTTGCGCGGAATTTATTTTCGTGGCGAAGAGCAGCACACCCGCGACGGTCGAGAGGAGAAAAATGCCGTAGTTGAGATGATGCACGTGCGTTGCGCCGAAGTGCAAAAAGAGATCCGGCATGCGCCGGGTCATGATGAGAATCACCAGCGTCCGCGAGGCGATGAAGGTGAGCAGAAACGCGACAAAAGTGAGACGCGCGAGATGACGCGTCGGCGACGGCGGAATCGGAATGGTTGCGGCCTGCATCTTAAACATGAGAGCAGCAACGATCTTGCCGACATCGCCGCTTCACGCAATCGCCCATGAGGTTCGATCTTTAACCGGACGAGATCTGGTTGGCGAACTCTAGGGAATACGGCGGCGCGTGGTGCGCGGCTTGCTCAAGACAAGTCCATGATCTTCCAACTTGTTTACAGCAGCATCGCCACAAAAGAATTTTGGCCGGACGATTTGTTTGCGTTGGTCGAGAAAAGCCGGCGCAAAAATTTCGACCGCGATATTACCGGCATGCTCCTTTATCACCAGGGACAATTCCTTCAGCTTTTGGAAGGACCGGAGCGGGCCGTGCGCGGTTGTTATTCTATCGTGGAACGCGATCCGCGCCACACCTCGACTCAAATCCTCATGACGCAGGAAAGTGAGGAACGCGATTTCCCGCACTGGACGATGGGCTTCGAGAAAATGGAGGAGGCCTGGAATCTTCCGCGCCAATGGGCAACCGTTTTCGAAGACGGATTCGGCTCCGCTGCGGCGTTGGAAAATCCGTCCGCGGCCAAGGAACTTTTGTTGAGCTTCCAGCACGGTTTGCCGGAATCGGCTTAAGCGGGCGAGAGAAGCCAGCGTTCGTTAGGCCGGAAGCGCGCCGCGCGGAAAAAGCCCGAACGATTGCGCGGCGATATTTTTGCCGCAGCTTGCGCATCAGCCAATGAAAGCTGTTCGCGTTGAAGAATTCGGTGGACCGGAAGTGCTTCGACTCGTCGATCTCCCGCAGCCGCGTCCCGGGTCTAACGAGTTGTTAATCCGCCTCCGCGCCGCCGGCGTTAATCCCTCCGACACTTATATTCGCGCCGGCGCCTACGCGCTCAAACCCACCTTGCCCTACACGCCAGGAAAAGACGCCGCGGGAACGGTGGAAGCAGCGGCGGCTGGTTTTGAAAAAGGCGAACGCGTCTTTTTAACGGGAACAATCAGCGGCGCGTATGCCGAATTCGCGACCGCGAAAGCGACGGATGTTTATCGATTACCCGCGCACATTTCGTTCGAACAAGGCGCGGCGCTCGGCGTGCCCTACGGCACGGCGCATCGCGCGCTTTTCGGTCGCGGAGAAGCGCGCGCCGGCGAGACCGTTCTCATCCATGGCGCGAGCGGCGGCGTGGGCACGGCCGCTCTGCAGTTGGCAGGCGCGGCGGGATTGCGCGTCTTCGGAACCGGCGGCACGGAGAAGGGTCGAGCGCTCGTGCGCGAAAACGGCGCGACCGAAGTTTTCGATCACGGCGCGCCAGATTATCAAGAGCACATCATGTCGGCGACCGGCGGACGCGGCGTCGATTTGATCATCGAAATGCTGGCGAATGTGAATCTCGGAAAAGATTTGAAATTGCTCGCGACGCGCGGACGCGTCGTGGTGGTGGGAAGCCGCGGGCCGGTGCAAATCGATCCTCGCGATACCATGCAACGCGACGCCGATATTCGTGGCCTTCTGCTCGGGAACGCTTCCGCGGAAGAACGCGTCGCGATTTATTCGGCAATCTCAGCCGGCCTGGAAAACGGAACGTTGCGTCCGACGATCGGCCAAAGCTTTCCACTCGGGCAGGCCGACGCGGCCCATCGCGCGGTCATGGAAGCGGGCGCTTACGGCAAGATTGTGCTCACGATTTCGTAGACGTTCGCCTTTCGCAAAAACGGCGCGGCTTCGCCAAAAAACCAATCCCTCACGCATCTTTTTCAGAGACCTCGCGCCGAAGCGGCTTTGTTTCGTGCGCGGAAGTTTGTTCAATCGAAGCCATGGAAAATTCCGCACCGCCGGTTTTGCCTAACGAGGGGTTGGCGCGTCAGCTCGGCCTCTTCGGCACCACCATGGCCGTCATGGGCGGGATCATCGGCGCGGGGATTTTTATTAATCCCTACATCGTGGCCGAGCGCGTGCACAGCTCCGCGCTCATTCTCGGCGCGTGGGTCGCAGGCGGAATTATTGCGCTGCTCGGCGGCTTTATTTATGCCGAGCTTTCCGCGCGCCTGCCGGTCGTCGGCGGACAATACGCCTACTTGCGCGAGGCTTTGCATCCAGCGATCGCCTTCGTTTACGGCTGGGTTTTGTTGCTCGTCATTCAGACCGGCGGGATGGCGGCGGTCGCCGTCACTTTTGCGCGTTACTTTCTCGAACTAACGCATTGGCAGACTAACGACTCGTTCGTCGCGGCCGTCGCGCTCGGTTTGCTGACGGCGATTAATTGCCTCGGCGTCCGCGCCGGCAGCCGCCTGCAATCAAGCATGACCTTAACCGCGATCGGTGCGATCGCGCTGCTCGTGCTCGTGAGTTTTTTGCGCGGCGGACCTTCGCAAATTTCATGGCAGCCGCTGCTCGATCGTCCATTTTCGCCCAGCCTGCTGCTGGCGTTTGGCTCCGCCATGACGCCGGTCCTTTTTGCTTATGGCGGCTGGCAAACCTCGAGCTTTCTCGGCGGCGAAGTCCGCGACGCGCGCCGAACTTTGCCGCGCGGTTTAATCCTCGGCGTGCTCGGTGTGATCGCGATTTACGTGACGATTAATTTTGTTTGTGTGCGCGCGCTTGGACCGACTGGTTTGGCCGCGACCAAAACGCCGGCTTCCACGATCATGGCCATGTGGCTCGGCGCGAACGGCGCCCGTTTCATCGCCGCCGGGATTGCCTTTTCCGCGTTCGGATTTCTTGCGCAATCCATGCTGACCGCGCCGCGGGTTTACTTCGCGATGGCGGAGGATCGGGTTTTTTTCCGCGCGGTCGCGTGGTTGCATCCACGCACGCGTGTGCCGGTGATCGCGATCGCTCTGCAAGGCGTCTGGGCAATTGTCATCGCGCTCACCGGAACCTACGCGCAGGTGGTGAATTACGTCGTGGCGATGGATTGTCTTTTCTTCGCTTTCACCGCCGCGTGTCTTTTTGTTTTGCGCCGGCGCGCCTCGGAAAAAGTCGCGTATCAAGTGCCCGGTCATCCGTGGACAACGCTGCTTTTTATCGGCGCGGAGTTGATCGTGGTCGTGAGTACATTCGTGCACGATCCGGCGCGGTCATTCATCGGCCTTGGGATCGCGCTCGCTGGTTTACCCGTTTACTTTTTGTGGCGCGCGAGAAACAAAAACGCTTCGACGCGCGAGATGAGCTAAGGTTTCGCGATGAAACTCTCGAACGAGGAACGAGAACAATTCTGGCCGCCGTTACCTTTCGCGGCCTGGCAGGAAAGCGCGGAGACGCTCCAACTGTGGACGCAAATCGTTGGGAAGATTCGCCTCTCGCTCACGCGCTGGATTAATCATTCCTGGCACGTCACGCTTTACCTGACGGCGCGCGGCCTAACGACTTCTCCCATTCCTCATGGCGCGGCCATGTTCGAGATACGTTTCGATTTCATCAGCCACGAACTGCGCATCGTGAAAAGCGATGGCGCGCGTCGCGTCGTGAAATTGGAGCCGCAATCCGTCGCGACGTTTTATCGCGCGGTCATGAGCGCGCTGGAGGAGTTGCAGTTGCCGGTAAAAATCGATCTCACGCCTAACGAGTTGCCCCATCCGCTGCCCTTCGATCGCGACGAAACTCATCGATCCTACGACGCGGAAAGCGTCAACCGTTTCTGGCGCGTGCTCTTGCAGAGCGACCGCGTCTTCCAGGAATTTCGCGCGCGCTTCTGCGGGAAATGCAGCCCAGTGCATTTTTTCTGGGGAAGTTTCGATCTGGCGGTGACGCGTTTTTCCGGTCGGCCCGCGCCGCAGCATCCGGGCGGCGTGCCGCATTTGCCCGACGTGGTCACGCGCGAAGCCTACTCGCAGGAAGTGAGCAGCCTGGGATTTTGGCCGGGGAACGCGGCCAGTCCGACGCCGGTCTTCTATTCCTACGCCTATCCGGAGCCGCCCGGATTCGCCGAGGCGAAGGTTCGGCCTAACGAGTCATCGTATCTCGCGTCATTGCACGAATTCATTTTGCCCTACGACGCGGTCCGCGGAGCAAGTTCACCCGATGAGGCGCTGCTGGACTTCGCGCAAAGCACTTATGACGCCGCTTCGATTCTCGGAAAATGGGATCGGGATTCGTTAGCCGAAGCGAGCCTGAAACCGCCCGCGTCGCAGCGTTAAGGTGGACACTTTCGCCATGAATGAATCAGGAAAGCACATGCGTTCGTCATACATGGAGTGGGCCAAGACGCGCTCGCAGGCGCGATTCAATCTCGCCACCAGCGGAATCAAAAACGTGCCGCTGTCCGAGTTTCCGTTGCGGCTCGACGATTTGGAAATCACGATCGCGAGCAGCGGTTACGGTCATCGGCCGTTGCAGGAACGACTGGCCCAGCACACGGGCGCGCCGATCGAATGCGTGGTCGCGGCGACGGGAACTTCCATGGCCAATCATCTCGTCATGGCCGCGCTGCTGGAGGCGGGCGACGAAGTTTTAATCGAGCAACCGGCCTACGGTCCGATGCTCGACGTGGCCGCGTATCTCGGCGCGAACGTGCAACGGTTCGTTAGGCGCGCGGAACATGGGTTCGCCCTTTCCCTCGACGAACTCGAGCAGCGCATCACGGATCGGACGCGTTTGATCGTGCTGACGAACATGCACAATCCAAGCGGCGCTTTGCTTTCGTCGGAAACGTTGCGCGCAGTCGGCGAGATGGCGCGACGCGCCGGCGCCCACGTCCTGGTCGACGAAGTTTATCTGGAAATGCTTTTTGGCGAAGCGACGCCGTCGTCATTTCCTATCGGCGCGACCATCGCTGATCAGAATCCGTTCATCGTCACAAGTAGCCTAACGAAAGCTTACGGCCTGAGCGGACTACGCTGCGGTTGGGTTCTGGCGGCGCCTGAGCTGGCGGAGCGGATCTGGGGATTGAACGATCTCTTTGGTTCGGTCGCGGCACATATGGCCGAGCGCATTTCGGTGCAAGCCTTCGATCAACTCGATCGATTTCGCGCGCGTTCACGTGCGATTCTGGCGGCGAATCGGCCGGTGCTCGATGTCTTTCTCGATTCGCGCGACGATCTGGAATGCTTTCGACCGCCCGCCGGAACAGTCGTCTTTCCGCGACTGCGCAGCGGCGAGGCGGAGGCGTTTTTCAAAATGTTGCGCGAGAAATACGAGACCTCGGTTGTGCCCGGAAACTTCTTTGAAATGCCGCAACATTTTCGCCTCGGCATCGGTGGCGAAACCGCGGAACTGCGCGCGGGCCTGGAGCGCTTGAGCGACGCGCTCGACGAGTTCGCCACGCGCTAACGACTGCGCGGATTTCCACTTTGAGTGGTTGCCCATCCGATTATCGTGCGCGCAATGAAATTTTCCTTCGTTCGCACTTTGGTTTTGCTGCAAGCGCTCGCGACCTGCGCGTTCGCCAGCAACACGGTCGTTAATTTATCGCATTACGATCTGATGCAGCCGGACTTCGCGGCGATGAAGCGCGAAGGAATTGTCGGCATCATTCATGAGGCAAGTTTTCCGCGATTAGAGCGCGATGTGAAATATGGGGAACGACAAGACGCAGCGACCGCGACCGGTTTGCTTTGGGGTGCCTATCATTTCGCCGATGGAACGAATCCGCAGCGCCAGGCCGATCACTTTCTAGAGGTGGTGCGCTCCTCCTGGCGCCGGGCAAATGCGGCGGAACGGCCGCGGCAAATTCTGCTCGTGCTCGATTTTGAAAAGAACGGCCACTATCCCGGAGGCACGATGCGAGTCGATCAGGCGGTCGCGTTCATTCAGCGCATTCATGAGCGCACCGGGCGCTATCCGGGATTTTATGGAAGTGAAGATCGGCTGCGTAAACTGCTGGGCAGTTCGAGCGTGACGGCGGAGCAAAAGCGCGCGATCGGCCAGTGCTGGCTTTGGATCGCGAATTATCATTATGAGCCGAAGGCGATGGTGCCGTTCGGGGCCTGGCAGATGTGGCAATACACCGGCGATGGCGTGTGCGATTTGCCGCGCGGCGCATTTCCGAAAAGTGTCGCGAACGTGCGCAAGGCGGAGCGCAATATTTTCATGGGCGACGTGCCCGCGCTTCGGGCTTTTTGGGAAGGGAACGGATGGCGCCCGGAAGAATAGCCCGCGCCTAACGAGTGGTCGCGCGCTTTTAGTTGCCCTTGAAAATGCGGCCGCCTTCCACGGACATGCCGTGCGTGAGGGTCAGCCGCAGCCGGTCGCGCAAAAATTCGTCCACGGAAATCCAGCGACCGTCGACGTAAATTCGCTTCGTCCAGGAACAAACTTTGAGCTGGCTGCGCTGAAGTTTTTTTATTTCCGCCGCAGCCTTGTTGAGCTGGTCTTCGCTGTCTTTCGCAGCAGTGATGTCCTGGATTTGCGAAATGAAATAACGCGCCTGCCCCTGAGCATCCCGGACCAGCGAGACGCTCAAGAGCACCCAAACGATCGAGCCGTTTTTGTGCAGATAACGTTTCTCCATTTGGAAAGTTGTGATCTCGCCCGCAAGCATCCGTTGCACATTCGCCAGGTCCGACTCGAGGTCGTCGGGATGCGTGATGTCCTGAAAAGTGCAGCGCAACAATTCCGCTTCGCTGTAGCCGGTGATCTGGCAGATCGCGCGGTTGACTTTTAGCCAGGTGCCGTCGGGCGCGATCAAGGCCATGCCGACCGCGGCGTGATCGAAAACATTCTGGAAGAGTGAGTCGCCCGAAACGGAAGTGGAAGCGGTGGAAGGTTTCAAGACGAGGCGAAAACGCGCATCGTATAGAACCGCGCTCGAAGCTGTCGATAAAATCTCGCGCGCGCTAGTGCAGCGCCTGCTCGAGCGAACTTGGATCATCGAGCAAAATCCATTCGATGATCGTGACCGGCAGGCTGCCGTTCTTCAAGAGGTCGTCATGAAATTGGCCGAGCCGGAATTTATCCCCCTGCCTTTCGCGGTAATGGCCGAGCAAATTCATGATCTGCCACTTGCCGGTCATGTACCAAATTTTCTGCGTCGGCTCGGAAGCGGCGCCCGCTGCTTCACCTTCCGCGGCTTCGCGATCGAGCCCACCCGCTTCCATGAAATACTGAACCGCTTGTTCGAAAGTCCAGCGACCGGTGTGCAGATTCACATCGACGCCGATGCGTGCGGAACGATAACGCGCCAGACGCAGGACCTGGCCATGCGCTGCGGAATTCTCCGCGTAAAGCCCCGTGCGCAATAGCATTTCTTCGCCGTAAAGAGCCCAGCCTTCGATGAAAACGCCGTTGTCGTTTTGCCGGCGAATTTCATCCGTTAGGTGATTCGCGATCGAGAGCTGCAGAAAATGTCCGGGGATTCCTTCGTGCCCGAGAATCGGCCGCGGATCTTCGATGGCCGCGCGAATGTAAAAGTTTTTCGAGTCCGGATTGTAAGTCGGAATGAAAAAGAAACCGGTCGGATCTTTGTCGTAAACGCCGGGCGGATTCATGAAGCCGCCGGGACTGGTCGGTTTGAACGCTTCGGGCAACTGACGGATTTCAAACTTGCCGAGATAATCCGGGAGCGTGACCAGATTGTGCTCTCTTAGAAACGCGATCATTTCCTGCTCGCGACTTTCGTATGCGGCCAGAAACGCCGCCTGATCCGGCGGAATATTTTTGCTGCGCGCCGGATTCGGATCGGCCAGCGAAGGATCGGACAAAAATGCTTCCAGTCCGCGCGCGCGCGCCAGTTCCGCGCGGCCGAGCATTTCCACCTGCGTGGCATCGAGCGGCAAAAGCAGGACGTGTTTTAGATAATAATTGTAGTTCGCTTCGCCCATCGGCGAGAAGGCGACCATCTTCGGCAAGCGCTTCTCCAGTTCGTCCGCGAAATGATGCAGCGCGGCGACCGCGCCGTCACGCGCTTGCACGAGCGCGTCGTGTTCCGGCGCCGCTAAATCGGTCGCGAGCGTCATCAAGGTGTCATTGAAAAGCGAATCGACCGAGCGCGCGGATTGCGTGGCCAGTTGCGCGTAGAGTTTCACCGGGCTCTGCAAATTACTCAGGCCTTGCTGCAATAACTCGGGCATGGCGCGCAGACGGGCGGTCGCCGAGAGGGCGCGATTTCGTGGTGTGTCGTATTCCTTTTTCAGCAGCGAAAAAATAGCGTTGGTGCATTCGCCC
>CAXSCV010000060.1:15090-20251 GCA_964235895.1 uncultured Chthoniobacterales bacterium | reverse complement strand
CGCGAAGGAGATTCGCCGGGCTCAAAAGCCCGGCGGCCGCACAGCCAAAATGGCTGTGTTCCGGCGATTTGCTGCAGATAGTGGGGTCAGCGGCGGTCCACCACACGCGAGCGGCTATAGGTTCTTTTGTCAGACTCGCTGCGGACGCCACGACGCGTGGAACTGGATGGTTTGGTGCCGCTTTCGGCGCCACTCCGGTTTGCGTTTTCCCTCCCTCGCTGATAATTCGGGCCATGCTCGATATTCGACTCCTCCGCGAACAGCCGGAGCTGGTGAAGGAACGCCTAACGACTCGTGGCGGCGATGACGCGGCTAAAGTTGATGAAGTTTTGCGCGTGGATGGCGAACGTCGGAAAGCCGAGACCGCGCTTCAGCAATTCAATGCCGATCGCAAACGGCTGAGCAAAGACATCGGCGGGAAACGCAGCCGCGGTGAGTCGTCGGAGGAACTGGAAAATCAAGTGCGCGAGATCGGCGAGCAGATCGCGCTCCTGAATGAGCAGGCTGCGGCGAGCGAAGAAGCGCAAAGGATTTTGCTGCTCAATATTCCCAATATGCCGCACGCGGCGGCGCCCATTGGCAAAGACGCGAGCGCGAATCCGGTCATCCGGAGTTGGGGCGAGAAACCGGAATTTTCCGCGCCGGTGCAGGATCATGTAACGATCGGGACGCGGCTGAAATTGTTCGATCCGGAACGCGCGGCGAAGTTGAGCGGGAGCGGATTTATTTGTTTCACCGGCCCGGGCGCGAGACTGGAACGCGCGCTGATTAATTTCCTGCTCGACCTGCACACGCGCGAGCATGGTTACACAGAAATGAGTCCGCCATTCCTCGTTAGGCGCGACTGCATGGTCGGCACGACGCAGTTGCCGAAGTTTGAAGCGGACATGTACGGGCTGGAGGAAAACCAGATGTTCCTCGCGCCGACCGCAGAGGTGCCGGTGACAAATTTCCATCGCGAAGAAATTCTGCAGGCGAACGAATTGCCGAAAAAATTCGCCGCTTACACGCCATGTTTTCGTCGCGAGGCCGGCTCGGCCGGACGGGAGACGCGCGGCATTATTCGGGTGCACCAGTTCGATAAAGTGGAGTTGGTGAAAATCACCACGCCGGAAACTTCCTATGAGGAACACGACGCGTTGACCGCAAACGCGGAACGGGTTTTGCAGTTGTTAGGCCTGCATTATCGCGTGATCGAATTGTGTACTGGCGATCTCGGATTTGGCTCGGCCAAAACTTACGATCTGGAGGTTTGGTCGCCTGGACAGAATGCGTATCTGGAAGTCTCGAGCTGTTCGAACTTCGAGGAATATCAGGCGCGCCGGATGAATTTGCGCTTCAAAGACGCGGAAGGAAAAAATCGTTTTCCGCACACGCTCAACGGTTCCGGCTTGGCTCTGCCGCGGCTCTTCGCGGCGCTGATCGAGAGCGGGCAGCAACCGGATGGCTCGGTCGCTTTGCCGCAACCGATTCAGTCCTATTTTGGCGCGGCTGAGATTCGTTAGGCGAAATTCATTCCTCTTCAATCCGTCTCGCTCCGAAAAAGATCGAGCTGACCGGGAGTGGCGGAAGCGATTTCACTCAAGGCCGGCAACGTTAATTCGTAGCCGAGCCGCTGCGCCAAACGCTGACAAGTTTCGGGCGCGAATCCTTCGTAGTGATTGTTGACGAAGGCCCAGACGTTCCGCGCTTCGTCGAGATGACGCTCGATTTTCAGGGCCCAGCTTTCCAATGCCGCCTCCCGTTTCCAAAGCAGACGACCGTAACTGTGCTGCTGTTTGCCGTCGCCATCGTACTTGGTCGAGTAGTCGCCTAACAAACGCAGGTAAATGAAATCGGTCGTGTGCGGCCAGAGTTCGAAGGGCGCGAGATTGCGTTCGTTGAGCGGGCTGGTGTCGGCCCAAACCCAGCAGACGCGATGTTTTTCCAGGAGCCTAACGACTTGTGGTCGATGCCAACCCGGATGCCGAAACTCGATCGCGAAACGAAAATCGCGCGGCAATTGCTCGAGAAAAGTTCGCAAGACCGGGCGCTCGGCTTTGGGCGCGAAGGATGGCGGCAGTTGAATCAGGACGACGTGGAGTTTTGGCGCGAGCGGTTCGATCGCGCGCAGAAATGCGCTCAGCTCCGCGCCGCAATCGCGCAGACGTCGCGCGTGCGTGATCTCGCGCGGAAGTTTGCAACTGAAGCGAAACGACGCCGGCGTGCTCTCCGCCCAGCGCGCGACCGCGATCTCCGAGGGCGGGTTGTAGAAAGTGGAATCGATTTCGACCGCGGGAAAATGGCGCGCGTAAAATTCCAGCCAGCGCTCCGCCGGCAAATCCGCCGGATAAAAAACGCCGCGCCATTCTTCGAAACTCCAGGCGCAGGCGCCGAGCCGGATTTTTTGTTGTGCGTGGAGATTCACGGCCGTCGAAACTGAGGCAAAGCTACGTGGACGAAAGCGTTTTCCACAGTGTAATCGCAGCCATTTACGAGGGTGGCCAACTTGACGGAGCGGGCAAGGCTACCTACCCTGAAAACTTCGATGCGCTCCCGTTCCAGTCTGTTCGTCCTCCTCTGCGCGGCCGCTTTTTGTTGGCCGCAGGAAAGCCCTGCCTCCGTCATTTTTAAACCCGGCGAAAAGGCGCGTTACGTCGCGCCCGGCGATGAAGAAATCAACGGCAACGCGCAGGACTTATTTCAGATCGCGCAACGCGACGAGAACAAGGGAGATTTTGGCCACGCGATCAAAGCTTATCGCACGCTCCTGCGTAAACATCCGAAGGACACGCTCGCGGCCGGCGCGGCTTTTCGCATGGCGCAGTTGCAGGAACAGACGCACGACTATCTGAAGGCGGCCGATTCTTACCGCACCGTCGTCGAAAAATATCCGAAGAGCCCGCATTTCGACGAAGCGATCGAAGCGCAATTCCGCATCGGCGAGATGTATTTGAACGGCGAGAAAATCAAATTCCTCGGTATCCCGATGAAAGTTTCGCGCGATCGATCGATTCAGATTTTCGCGGCCATCGTGCGGACCGCACCCTACGGCAAGTACACCGCACGCGCGCAGTTCGATATCGGTTTGTCCACGGAAAAACAGGGCGATACCGATCTGGCCGTCCAGGCTTACCAAGCCGTGGTCGAAAAATATCCGAATGATCCGATCGCGGCCGACGCGCAATATCAGATCGGTTATATTTGGTTTAAAGCGTCGCGCACGGGAGTGAGAGATCCGAAAGCGGCTTCCAATGCGAAGACCGGTTTCGAAGATTTTCTTTTCCGTTATCCGAAGAGCGAAAAAGCCGCGCAAGCGCGGGAGAATTTGAAACTGCTCGAGGTCAAGCAAACCGCCAGCGCCTTCGAGATTGCCAAGTTCTACGACAAGCAAAAGGCCTACGGCGCCGCGGTCATTTATTATAATGATGTCATTCGACAGCAGCCCGGCTCAGCGGAAGGAGATCGCGCGAAGAAGCGTGTCGACCAGTTGCGCGCGCGCTTGGGCGACAAGGCTTTCCAGCCTGCGGAGCTGACCGCCGCGACTGCGCGAAAAGGCAAACAAAAGAGCAGCGCAACGGCTTCGGCTAACGAGTCCTCGAACGGCCGCGGCTCTTCCGGCGATTCCTCTTCCATGATGCACACTTCGCCCGGCGACGTCGCTCCTCTCCCGCCGCCCGAGGCCGATGAATCGCTTCCTCCGCCGGCCTCGCTCGCGCCGGATAACACCACCGCTCCGGATGTGCCCTCGACGCCTGCCGCCTCGCCGACGCCAGAAGCTTCGCCGGAGTAAGTGAAAAAATTCGTCGCCGTATTTTTCCTGGCCGCCAGTCTGAGCGGCTGTGCCGGCTACCACATCGGGCCGGTCAAACCGCATTATCTCGCAGGCGTGAAGAGCATCGCGGTCAACACCTTTACTAATAATACCTACCTCCCGCGGA
Organism: uncultured Chthoniobacterales bacterium; assembly: GCA_964235895.1. GTDB lineage: Bacteria > Verrucomicrobiota > Verrucomicrobiia > Chthoniobacterales > UBA10450 > JACCTI01. The sequence continues at coordinate 16,331 of CAXSCV010000060.1, read as the reverse complement.
TCGAAGTTCTCGTCACCAACACCGTCATCAAACAATTGCAGCAAGACGGAACTTATCGCATCACCAACGCGGACACTGCCGACGCGGTGTTGAAGGGAGAGATCCGTCTGGTCGCGCGAAATCCCGCTCGCTCCCTGCGCGGCAATGTCCTCGCGACCACCGAATTTAATCTCAACATTACCGTTCGTTATACTTTGACCACGCGCGATGGTCGGGTCATTGCCGGCCCGACTGATATCGGTGGAACGACGAGTTTTTTTGTCGGCAACGATGTCGCGAGCGATCAACGGCAGGCCTTGCCTTTGGCCGCGGAGGATGTGGCCATCCATCTCACGAGCCAATTGAGTGAGGGCTGGTGACGCGTGAAGGGCGACGAGAAGCTCTGGGCGATCCTGAATGATAAGCTCGACATGCTCCGGAGCATGGGGAAGGTGCCGGAGGCCGTGCGCGTCGCCGAAACCGCGCTCGATCTGGCGCGGCGCGCCTTTCCGCCGGGCGCTCCTTCCTATACCATTAGCCTGGAGAAATTAGGCCAGCTGCATGATCAGGCTGGCAACAAATCGGCCGCCAAAATTCCGCTGGTCGAAGCTTACAATCTTCTCGCCAACGCCGAGTCGCCTAACCAACGCGCGATTTATCGCGCGGCCGGACGCCTGGCATTTCTTTGCGATACCTTGGGCGAAACCGAAGAAGCGATTTCTTATTACGAAAAGGCCATCGCCGCCGGCGGTCAGCTTTCCGATCTGCCTTACTCGGACTTGGGGACAATGCTGAACAACATCGCGCTGATGTATCGGAAGTCCGGCCGGCAAGCCGCGGCCGAGCCCTACTATCTACACGCGCTGCAACTCTATGAAACGCAGCTCGGCGCGGATCATGCCGACGTCGCCTCGGTTTTAAATAATCTGGCCGTTTTTTACACGAACGAGCGCCGCTTCGAGGAAGCTGAGACTACGCATCTGCGCGCGCTTGGCATTCGCGAGAAAATTCATCCGCCGGCGCAGTCGGACATTGCGCAATCCAAATGCAACCTCGCGGTTGTCTATCATTCGCGGGGCGATTATCTGCGCGCGGCCGAGCTCTACCGCGCCTCGCTTAACATTTGGGAAGAATCGCCTGAGAAACCGCCGGCCGATTACGAAATCGTCGCCTCGAATTTTGCCGATCTCTTGCGCTCGTTAGGCAAAGCGCGCCAGGCCAGCCAACTGGAAAGTCGCGCACGGAAACGCCGGCGCTCCTGA
>CAXSCV010000060.1:0-15080 GCA_964235895.1 uncultured Chthoniobacterales bacterium | reverse complement strand
AAGAACGCGCCCGCAAACGGCGACGGGCGTGACTTCTTGGACCTACGGTCACTGACTGCCGCTTCGGGCACGCAGAACTCAGCTTTGCCCTTGCGCCCTGAAAGCGCGCGCGCACCTTAGCAACCCGCGCTCACGTGGCGGAATGGCAGACGCGTACGGCTCAGGACCGTATGGGGAAACCCGTGGAGGTTCGACTCCTCTCGTGAGCAAATTTTCCCGCGTCGATCAGTCGCCGTTCTCCAACTCGGAGATCATCTCTTGCTTGAGAAATTGACGCGCGGATTTTTTGATCGCGCGCCGTTCCGCGGCCACGCCTTGCTTCTCTGCGAGCCGATCGCGGCGGGTGCGCGGATGGTTTGGATCGGACGCGAGATGCTGGATCTTCGGGCGTCGCGGGCCGACCTTGCTCTCGTTAGGCGTAGCGTAAGGATTCATGAAAACTTCTGCGCCGCTCAAGCGCCACGGCGCAAGGTGAAACGGTTGTTCGCCGTTTCCCACAGGCGCAGCCTAACGAGTTCTTGGTCGAGCGACGGATTCAATTTATCCCAGAGCACCTGCACGATATTTTCTCCGGTTGAGGGAAGTTTCTGAAATTCCTTTGTCTCGAGATCGAGATGTCGATTATCCCAATCTTCCAGCGCACCTCGCATCGCTTTTCGGAAGCGCGCGAAGTCGAAAAGCGTTCCGCTCCGTTCGTCGTATTTTCCGCCGACAGTTGCCTCCGCGATGTAGCTGTGCCCGTGCCCGCGCGGGTTGTTGCATTTACCGAAAAGCTCAGTGTTTTTCAGCTCGGAGAAGGTTTGCACATGCAGTCGATGAGCGGCGCTAAATTCCTGGCGCATCCCGAGAAACTTCGCGCCGCCCCGCCAGTGTTCCGCGAAAAAATCCTCCCGCTCGTGGAGACGGACACGCTCGATCGCGCAAGTGGTGGCGGCGCGCTCGAAGATGTAGCCGGCCAGGCTCTCGGTCGTGATCGGCCGGTCGATCAAGCCTGCAACTTCGCGGTTCAAATTTTTGTGATCGAGTTCCTGGCCTAACGAGTGGATAAGGGCGCGAATCTCGGCGTTGGGATCGTGGAATGTCAGGCGTGCGCGATAATGATGTCCGTGGCCGTGCGGCGATGACGTGATCCCGAACAGTTCTTCGTTTTCACTCGCGCTCAGACGCGGCGACATGGTCTGGCGCGCGGCGGAAAATTCGAACCAATAGTTCGCGTCGCACTTTCCATGCGCGTAAAACGTCGCGCTCCGCCGCGAGGTTTCGCGGAGGTGACAGGCTATGAGCTTGGCCGAGGGATCACTGAAGCGCGGTGCGGCTTCCAGAAAAAGTTGGCGCGCAATATTCTCCGCGCTCGGGACGACGCTGGCGAAATGTGGATTGTCTTCGTTGAGAAATTTGTGATCGAAACCGTCCTCGATAATTTCGCCGACGCGACGTTTGATTTCGCTGATGTTGATCAGCATTCCAGTCTCCGCGTCGGGAGTGCCGGAGAAAATGAAATAGGCGACGTAATTTCGGCCGGTGCCGTAACGCGCGGCGCTTTCTTCGCCGTAACGCGCGCGATTTTCCGCTTCGGATAATTGCGGATCGACGAGCCGGCGCGACGCCGAAAATTCCAGCCGTTTGCTGACGGTCAACAACATGACCCGCGTGTTACCCTTTGAGCAGCGAGAGGAACTCGGACCGCGTGCGCGCGTCTTCTTTGAAGCTGCCTAACAAACACGACGTGGTCATGACCGAGTTCTGTTTTTCGACGCCGCGCATCATCATGCAAAGATGTTTTGCTTCGATCACGACCGCGACGCCGTTCGGATGCAGCGTTTGCATGAGCGCGTCGGCGATCTGCGTGGTCAGTTGTTCCTGGATTTGCAAGCGGCGCGCGAAGACATCGACGATGCGCGCGACTTTCGAGAGGCCGATGACCTTGCCATTCGGAATATATGCGACGTGCGCTTTGCCGATGAAGGGCAACAAATGGTGCTCGCACATCGAGTAAAGCTCGATGTCTTTCACGAGCACGATCTCGCTCGCGTCGGAATGAAAGATCGCCTGGTTGATGATCTCGTCGAGATCCTGCCGGTAACCATTCGTTAGGAACTCGAAGGCTTTGGCCGCGCGACTCGGCGTTTTTAGCAAGCCTTCACGCTGCGGATTTTCGCCGACCGCTTCGAGGATTTCACGAAAGGATTTCTCCAGGTTCTCGACCCGTGCCGCGCCGCAACGAGGAAGATCGCGAATCCGGCGTTGCGAGGCTTCGAGTTCGGTTTCGTGATTTTGCATCTTCTGGGCAAGGTGGAACGCCCAACCGCCAGACGCAAGGTGAGGCGCAGTAAGCGGAACACAGGTTTTTAACCTGTGCGGCAGGCGGGCTTTTAGGCTGCCGTCTGAAACACCGGGCAAAATGCCCGGTGTCCGTACAGGCAAAATGCCTGTGTTCCTAGTCCAGCCAGCTCAGCGGATATTTGGCGTCGTCGAGCGCGACCGCTTGCTCGGTTAACTCAAGCGTGTGTTCGGTGTCGAACATGACCGCGAGCTCTTCCGTGCGCGTAGCGTCCTTGCTCGCCATGATCGTCCCCGGATGCGGTCCGTGCGGGATGCCGCGCGGATGCAAGGTGATCGAGCCGGCTTCGATGCCTTTGCGCGAACCGAAATTTCCGCGCACGTAGAACAAGACTTCGTCGGCTTCGACGTTGTCGTGGACCCATGGGATTTTCACCGCGTCCGGCCCGTAATCGAGCATGCGCGGCGCGAAGGTGCAGACGACGTAGCCTTTGATTTCGAAGGTCTGATGGATCGGCGGCGGTTGATGAACGGTGCCGGTGATCGGCTCGAAGTCCTGCGCGTTGAAAGTGAATGGATAAACGAAACCGTCCCAACCGACGACATCGAACGGATGATGCGCATGCACCACGCGCGTGAAACGCGGGCCGTCTTTCACGAGCACAGGCGTGTCTTCGTCTTTGTCGATGACAAGCGTTTCACTCGGGCCGTGGAAGTCGCGCTCGGAATAGGGCGAGCCCATGCGGATTTGGCCGTCGTGATTTAAATAGCGGCGCGGGATCCGCACCGGGCCGGTCGATTCAAGAATGAGATAATCTTCCTCTTCAACTTTGTCGGGCACGAGTCGGTAGGTGATGCCGCGAGGGATGACGATGTAATCTTCCGCGCGATAACGCAGCTTGCCGAACGAGCTTTCAAGTGTGCCGGCGCCGTGAAAAACGAAGATGATTTCGTCCGCGCCGCCGTTCCGGTAATACTCGTATTCGCCGTAGGTTTTCTCGGGTTTTAAGCGATACGCGACCATGTCCTGATTGAAAAGCATCGGGATGCGGCCGGTATAGAGATCGCCTTTGCGCGGGACGTTCGCGGCTTTGAGATGATGATGGCGCAAGGGCGAGTCGGTCACCTTTTTTAACTCGCCGGTTTTGATTAGCTCAACACTGCGCACGCGCGTCGGCGGGCGAAGGTGATACATGATCGAGTAGGCTTCATTGAAGCCTTCGGTGGTGATGACGTGCTCGTAGTAGATGCCCTCGTTTTTGTAACCGGGGCCGGCGCCATTGCGATGGAACCAGACGTGATGCTTTCTCGGGATCTGGCCGAGCTTTTGATATTGCGGCATGTCGTTAACCTTTCGTTAGGCGGCTACAAATTTCCCCGCGCGTCCTGTTCCTTCTCCAGCGCCTCGAAGAGCGCTTTGAAGTTTCCTTTGCCGAAACTCTTCGCGCCTTTGCGCTGGATGATTTCGAAGAAAAGTGTCGGGCGATCTTCCACCGGCTTCGAGAAGATCTGCAGCAGATAACCCTCGTCGTCGCGGTCGATCAGAATCCCCAGCTTCTGCAGCGGCTCGAGGTCTTCATCGATCTTTCCGACGCGCTCGAGCACGGTTTCGTAATAGCTCCCTGGAATTTTCAGGAACTCGACCCCGCGGCTTTGCAGATCGGTCACCGTCTTGACGATGTCGTTCGTCGCGAGCGCGCAATGCTGCACGCCTTCGCCGCCATAGAAATCGAGATACTCTTCGACCTGCGATTTCTTTTTGCCTTCCGCCGGCTCGTTGATCGGGAATTTCACGAAACCGTTGCCGTTGCTCATGACCTTGCTCATGAGCGCGGAATATTCGGTCGAGATGTCGTTGTCGTCGAAGGTCAGGATGTTCCGAAAACCCATCACGTCCTCGTAAAATTTCACCCACGGATTCATCTGGTTCCAACCGACGTTGCCGACGCAATGATCGACGTATTGCAACCCGGTCGAGGGCGGATTGTAGCTGGTCTCCCACTTCTGGAAGCCGGGCATGAAGGCGCCGTTATAATCGCCGCGCTCGATGAAAAGATGAATGGTCTCGCCGTAAGTGTGAATGCCGCTCATGACCACGCGTCCGTGCTCGTCCTGCATCGTTGTCGGCTCCATATAACTCTTGCCGCCGCGGCTGGTTGTTTCCTTCCAGGCGGAGGTCGCGTCTTCGACTTTGAGCGCGATTACTTTCACGCCGTCGCCATGTTTCGCGATGTGCTCGGCGATTGGGTTATCGGGCCGGAGCGGCGTCGTGAGAATGAAGGTCAATTTGTTTTGCCGGATAACATAACTGGCGCGTTCTTTGTTGCCCGTTTCCGGACCCGAGTAGGCGAGACTCTGGAAGCCAAACGCCGTCTTGTAAAAATGCGCGGCCTGTTTGGCGTTGCCCACGTAAAACTCGACGTAATCAGTTCCCTGAAGTGGAAGAAAATCTTCCTCTTTTGCCAGATGACGATTTTTTGGTGCGGATGCGATAGTTGTTTCCATAGAATTTTCCTTTCGGAGAGAACGTCGAGACCGGGGCGCGATCACGAGACGTTCTAATATAAAACGTTCGTCCGTGCTCGCAAGGTTGTGAGCGCAGCGGTGATTGTGCCTGAGCGTCACCCTGGCATCAACGAGCGCGGCCGCGCTCGGCCTTCATCGTCCATCGCCGTCTTCGCGGCTTAGGGTGACAACCTTAGGTACGGAGAGCGTCCAGCGAGGGGGACATCTTTATGAGCGAAGCGCGATAGAAATAGAGCGCGTTCTTACCGCCAAGAACTTCAGGCGCCGGCGGGCGCTCTCGTAATGAAGTACCCTTCACGAACGCAGCGCATTCAGCATCGACACGCGCGAAGTGGGCAACCTCCCGAAGAGACTTGTCAGCGCGCGTGCCGGGTCGTGTTTGATCGCCCCGGCGTCGTGCACCCCGGCGATTCGCGCGAGCTCTTTTTCGAAATGCGAAACCGCGCGCAAGGTCGGATCGTTTTCGGAGAGAAAACCGAAGGCGCGTCGCAAGAGCGCGAACAACTCCGGCTCGTGGTGATCGGATTCCGTGCAGAGCTCGATCAACTCCACAAAATAAGAAGCGACCTGCATCCGCGGATAAGTTTCGCGGATGCCGGCGAAAGGATTCGTTAGGGCAACTTCTCGCAAGGTGTGCAAATTCGATTTGCGGCTGCGCGCAATTTGAATTTCCGCTTCGAAAAATAAATCGAGCTTGCCCGCGAACGGACTCTTCGCGCGACGTGCGCCTTTCGCGACCGTTTGGATGCAGCCTAACGAGTCCGTGCACCAGGAAACGATCAGGCTGGTGTCGCTCAGCTTGCGTTTGCGCAACAAAATCGCGGTCGTGCTTTCCATTGAGAAATTTCTCCGCGGCTAAAGTCGGCTGCGCATCCGTTCATGCCAAACGTTCGGGCCACGGATCGACGGCAAGGAAATTGCGGATGATCGGGAAAGCCCATACCTATCCCGTTCCCATGCCGTTGCAGAAAGTAGAAACAGTCACCATTCCCGAAGAATTGACCGGGCGCTCGCGGCGCACGCCGGTCGGCAACCTCAGTTGGCGCGACACCTTCCGCGCGTTGCGGCATCGCAATTACCGCCTCTTTTTTTACGGCCAACTCATCTCGCTCATCGGCACTTGGATGGAATCGACCGCGATGAGCTGGCTCGTTTACCAGATCACCGGTTCGAAAATACTTCTTGGCGTCGTCGCTGCGGTCGCCTCCGCGCCGATGATGTTTTTTTCCTTGTGGGGCGGCGCCTTGGCGGATCGGTATCCGAAACGCGCGATCATCATCTGCACGCAAACCGCGCAAATGATTCCGTCATTCATTCTCGCATTTCTTGTCTGGCAGGGGCTGGCGCGGCCCTGGATTATTATTGTCCTGGCGGCGATCAACGGAACTGCACTCGCTTTCGATATGCCGGCGCGGCAGGCCTTCACGGTTGAGATGACCAGCCGCGAAGATTTGCTCAACGCGATTTCGCTCAACAGCTCCATCTTCAACGGCGCGCGCGTCATCGGTCCCGCGGTCGCCGGCGTGCTCATCGGCGCGGTCGGGACGTCGATGTGTTTTTTGCTCAATGGCATCAGCTACATCGCAGTGATCGTCGGATTACTCATGATGCGTTTGCCGGCGCGAGTGTTGAATACGGAAACGGTGCGGCCGAGTGCGTGGAGCGGTTTGATTTACGTAATGAAACACCGGCGCGTCCGCACCATTCTTGGCTTGCTCGGCACGGTCGGAATCTTCGGCTGGTCGTATGCGGTTTTACTGCCGGTCTTCGCGCGTGATGTTTTTCATCTCGGCGCCGATGGCTTCGGCATTCTCATGTCGGCCAGCGGCGTCGGCGCGGTCACGGGCGCGCTAACCGTCGCGACGGCCGGCCACGTTTTGCCCGCGCGGAAAGTTGCGCTGGCCGGTGTCTGGATTTTTTCCGGGGCGCTCCTGGCTTTTTCCCTAACGAGTAATTTCTATCTCGCGCTCTGCTTCATGACCTTGGGCGGCTTCGGCATGCTCCTCTTTTTCTCAACCTCGAACACCGTCATGCAAACGATCGTGCCCGATGAAATGCGCGGCCGCGTCCTCGGCGTCTGGGGTTTAGTTTTCGGGATCATGATTCCGGTCGGCAGCCTGGAAGCGGGCACGCTCGCGCATTGGTTAGGCGCGCCCTTTGCGCTCGGCTTCGGCGCGGTCATCTGCGCGATCGCCGGCCTGGTCTCATTGCTGGTGATTCTCCGCCGCGAAGCGGAATAGGAACGCAGGTTTTCAACCTGTGCGGACGGCGGGCTTTCCAGCCCGGCGAATCGTTGGTGGCCCGCCCCGCCTAAACCACCGGGCAGGAATGCCCGCTGGCCGCACAGGCAAAATGCCTGTGTTACCGGTTGCCGATGTGGATCGCGCTTTTGTTCACGGCGAGCGCGGCTTCCTTGACCGCTTCGCTGTGCGTCGGATGCGCATGCACGGTGCGACCGAGATCTTCCGCGCTCCCGCCGAATTCCATGACCGCGACGCATTCCGCGATCAAATCGGAAGCGACATGCGAAAGAATATGCGCGCCGATCAGCCGATCGGTTTCCGCATCGGCGACGAACTTCACGAAACCGATCGCGTCATCCGCCGCCAGCGCGCGGCCATTGGCGGCGAAAGGAAATTTTCCCACGCGCACGTTCATGCCTTTCTCGGTCGCGAAATCTTCCGTGATCCCAACGCCCGCGGCTTCGGGATTGGTGTAAATGATTCCGGGAATAACGTCGTAATTCACGTGGCCGGATTTGCCGGCAATCATCTCCACGCAGGCCACGCCTTCCTCCTCCGCTTTGTGCGCCAGCATCGGACCCGCGATGACATCGCCGATCGCATAAACGCCTTCGATGTTCGTCCGGAAATGAGCGTCCACTTTGATGCGTTTTCGCTCGTCAAACTCGACTCCGAGTTTTTGTGCGCCGACCCCATCGGAAAAGGCGCGACGTCCGATGGAAACGAGCACGCGATCGGCCTCGAACGTTAGTTCCTCGTCGCCCTTTGTGGCCTTCGCAATCGCGCGGCCATTCTCGACTTTTACTTCCGTCACTTTCGTTTCGAGATGGAATTTCATCCCCTGCGCGGTCAGGACTTTTTGCAGAGCGTTGGCCAATTCCAGATCGAACCCGAGCGCGATCCGCGGGAGAAATTCCAGCACGGTCACCTCCGAACCGAGCCGGCTCCAAACCGAACCCATCTCCAGCCCGATCGCGCCGCCGCCGATGACGAGCAATTTCTTCGGCACTTCGGAAAACGACAACGCCTCCGTGCTGCTGACCACGACCTGGCCATCGAACTTCATGTGCGGCAATTCCACCGGCACACTTCCAGTGGCGATGATGATGTGTTTGCCTTCGATCTCCTGGGCCGATCCCTCGTTAGGCTGAATCGAAACTTTCCCCGGCGCAGTGATCGTGCCGACGCCGGCAAACGTGCTCACCTTATTCAACTTCATCAATCCGCGCACCCCACCGGTCAGTTGTTTCACCACCTTGTCCTTGCGCGCCAGCATCACCCCTAGATCCAGCTCGATCTTATCGATCTTAATCCCGTGCTTCGCCGCCTCCTTTTTCGCGAAAGCGAAGTGGTCGCTCGAGGAAAGCAGCGCCTTGCTCGGGATGCAGCCGATATTCAAACAGGTCCCGCCAAGTTCCTTGTCCTTCTCGATAATGGCCGTGCGCAACCCAAGTTGCGCCGAGCGAATCGCAGCCACGTAGCCGCCGGGCCCCGAGCCAATGATGATAACGTCAAATGATTCCATGTTTCCGTTACCCTAGCGCGGCCTTTGCCGAAATAACAACCGCTGGCGGAAACTTCGAGAGTCCGGCCGTGCGAGAGCAGTTCGCTCCGGCGTCCTAACCTTCCTCGTCGTCTTTTTTGTCCCACCCAGGGAACTTCTCGATCGCACGTATCAGAAGTCGCGCTGCTGTCTTCCGATAACCCACCGGCACCCAGACGCCCCGTTCGCAGACATCCACCGTCATGTAGTAATCGTGCCACTTCGGATGATCTTCCGCTTCCCACGCCTCGCCCCCGCCCGATTCCTCGGGTTCGAGCAAATCCGAGTCCGGTTCCTCCTCCTCCTTTTCCTCTGGCGGCGCGAATTCTTCCGGCAACGGTTCCTCCCCACGTTCCCGGCGCTCCTCATAAACCTGCAGCCGTTGGACGAAATCCAGATAATCGCGCCGGCGCGAGGAAAAATCCTTGGCCTGTTGAATGCGTTCCTCGAGATCTTCCTGCACCTCGTCTTTCCATGCTTCCGGGTCGCGTTGCCACTGAGACTTCGGGTCGATCGTTAAATCGATCACCCACGTATCCCGCAGCCAGGCCAGCTCTCCGCGCACGAAATCCACGACTTCCGGCAGCCGGTCCGCAATCTCGATGTCGTGAATTTTGAGATCGACACCGCCGCGAACTGCATCGAAATCCGACGAGTAAGTTTCGCCCCAGTCGCGGCCGAATTTGCGCGCCATCGCCCGGTCGAGGCGCGCAGCCAGCCATTGACCCTGAGACTCAGCCACTGGCTTGAGAACCGCTTCTGCACGCCAACCGGTGGGAGCGGCAAAGTCTTCCGGCGGATTTTGGCGATGGTCGACAAAGCGATAGACCGGCTCGGGCAACGGACGGGGCCTGAGCAGAACGCATTCATCGTCCCAGCCACCGAGTGCGGCATTGATCCCGGCCTGCTCCGGCGTCAGCGGTTTGTCATCGCAACGCTCCAGCACCCGCAGACTTTCCGAGACTAACAGAGCCGTGTAATCCAGGGGAAATTCCCGCGCCAACCGCAAGACCGCGAGACTGGGCATGTGGCCTACCGGCGAGATATCGTGATAATGCTCTCCGCCGAGCACGAGCTTGCGCACCTGCCCCAGCGCCGCCAGCGGCTCAATGCTTTTGTAAGGTCCCTCAAAGGTCGCCTCCTCCAGCGCCGCATATTTCTCGACCCCGGCAAGACGCGCGATCGGCGAGATGTCCGCTTCACGCAAAGCCGGCATGTCCGGCAGGGAATTCCCATCCCGCACCGGCGCGCGCCCACCGCCCCAGCCCTTAAACAAAACCCTCGTCACCTTCGGCAACGGACCCACCCCAGTCAGCATCGGCAGATTCCCGTGCAATATGACCTGCTCCAGTTCCGGCAAATCGGCCAATGCCCGCAAATCGCACCAAGGGTAATCGAGCCAGAGATGCACCTGCTTCAGCTTCGGACAAAACCGTAATCCCGAGAGGTTCTCCACCACTTCATCCTGCAACCAAAAGTCCAGCAGCTCCGTCGAGCAGCGCAGACCATCCAAGTCCGGCAACTCCGCCGGCGCGAGTTGCAGATTCGCTATCGCGGGACAAAAACGCAGCGCCCCCAAATCCCGCACCGGCCGATCTTCACCGTGAGTCCAGTGCTCAAACTTCGTGAAACCGACGACAAATTCCGCCGCGCGTTTCACGTCGATTTCCGACCAGATGCGCCGATGCGCCGGATTCAATCGCCGGCGCCGGAACCGCTCGCGCCGCAAGTCCCAGTCATAACGATCAGGAATCTCGATCTTCTCGCGCACCTTCCATTGCACCAGCCCCTCCTCGATCAGAATCTCCGCGAGAAATGCCTCATCCGCCGTGCGCTCCGGTGCCATCGTCCAGGCAACAAACTCTTTCTCAAGCGCGTTCATGGACCGGCGAGGTACAAATGATCAGATTCGCCCTGTCGAACTTATTTTTTGATGTTCGCAGGCCGGCAACCCGTTCAAGCCAAAAACGTGCCTGCAAACAAGCCTTGGATAACTCCGAGAATCGTTCACCGTCCTGCAAGCCATTCTCCGAATTTCTCCTGGAGACCGAAATGCTTCGCATTCGCCTTTCCTGGAATTCCGAACCCCATTCGCACCCCTGCAGACTGCGTTCGGAAAATTCCGAACCTTATCCGCAGCCCGTTCTACCTCATCGTCAAAAACCCGAGATTCATGCGCAGTGGCACAAATCCTCCACGGCAAATTCCGAAGATGGCCAACAGCTCCCAGAGCACCTTTTGCTCCTGACAAACTGCGGTGCAAGTGACGAGCGAATACCTGGTGGCCTATTCGAAAGGCAGGCCGGAAGTATGGTTCGAGCGGGACTGGAATGCCGGGAAAACCGATATGATTGGTCAGATCCAACGAAGTCAAACACGACGGTGCCTTGCGCGAGAAGACGCGAGAAAATACAGCATTCGTTTCTTTGGGAGCGCTTCTGAACCAGCCTCAACTGGGGTCCCTGTATGAACTGCTAGATGGCCTCAGATTTATTGATGTTCCAAAGATATTCATTCAGCAAAACCGCCGGACCGTATTCCTTGGATAACCGCTAAAGTCCTTTCGGTGCGCAAGGATTTGGGACATGCGATCACCAGCGCCCTGCACGACGCCGGCCTCGGATTGGAAGGCGTCACCGCGGAAGAAATTGAACCTGATCCAAATGACTTTGCTCCAGAGCACGACGAAGATTTCAAGGAACTGCTTCGGGAAAGAATTCGAGAACGAAAGCTGACTACATTTCGAATTAAGTTTAGGCACCGCAAAGGAGGTCAGGAGGTATTCTTGATCTCGCTGATGAGTCTCAAGGAACACAGCGATTCTTTTCTCTCCTTGGTCCCTTCTTCTTGGCGATCCTCGGATCGATGACGTTGGTAATCGATGAAATCGAGAGCAGTCTTCATCCAAGCCTCGTCCCAAAACTGATCGCGATGTTTTTGTAGGCATCTAACAAAAGGGTCAACTCATCTTCACCACCCACAACCCCCTCCTCCTCGATCCTCAACGACTCGGCGAGATCCGAGGCTCGCCTTTTCTGAGATAGTCGACGGTGGATAGAATCAAAAATCCAACGACAGTTTCGTTGGATCTTCGATGCAGTCCTTTACCTTGATCAGGAAGGTGACGGCTTCTTTGCCGTCGACTGCGCGGTGGTCGTAGCTAAGCGCGAGATACATCATTGGTCTAACGACTGCTTTGCCGTCGAGCGCCACCGGGCGCTGTTGAATGGAATGCATCCCGAGGATTCCACTTTGCGGCGGATTTAAGATCGGCGTGCTGAGGAGCGAGCCGTAAACTCCGCCGTTGGAGATGGTGAAGGTGCCGCCCTGCAAATCTTCGATTTTGATTTTGCCTTCGCGCGCTTTGCCGGCGAACTCGGCGATGTCGCGCTCCAAGTCGGCGAAGCTTTTTTTGTCGGCATCGCGCACCACCGGGACAACCAGGCCTCGCTCGGTCCCGACCGCGACGCCGATGTCGTAGAAATGATTCTGGATGAAGTCGTCGCCTTCGATGCGCGCATTCAGCGACGGGACCGCTTTCAATCCTTCGACCGCCGCTTTGATGAAGAACGACATGAAGCCGAGTTTCATTCCGTTCTTCTTCGTGAAGGCGTCCTGCGATTTTTTGCGCAACTCGGAGACCGCGGTCATGTCGCACTCGTTGAAGGTGGTGAGGATGGCGGCGGTGTGCTGCGCCATCACGAGCTGCTGCGCGATCTTTCGGCGCAGCGGCGACATCTTTTTCCGCGTGACGCGATCGTCGGAAGCGGGCGTCTCCGTTTTCTCTTCGGATTGTGCGGGAGGGGCGGAAACCGCGGGCGGAGCGGTTTTGTTTTGCGCTGCTGCGAGCACGTCACCTTTCGTTAGGCGGCCACCTTTTCCGGTGCCGGTGATGTTCGCGGTCTGAAGTTTTTCTTCTTCAACAATGCGACGGACGGCCGGCGAAAGCACTTCCGCGTTCGGCGATTTCTTTTCGCCACTGACTGGCGCGGCGGCGCGGTTCGGATCCGGTTTCGCTTTCGCATCCGTGGGCGCGGCGACAGTGGCCGAAGGTGCTGATGCGTTTTCGTCGATCGTGGCCACGACTTCGCCGATTTTCACTTCCTGGCCTTCGGCTGCGAGTGTCTCGAGCACGCCGGCTGATTCGGCGACGATCTCGGTCGAGACCTTGTCGGTCTCGAGAGTGAAAAGCGGATCGCCCGCGTTCACGTGTTCGCCCGATTTCTTGTGCCAGACGGAAACGATGCCGCTGGAAATCGATTCGCCGACGGCGGGGATTTTCACCTCGATGCTCATGCGCCGCTAACTATGCGTAGGAAAAAGGCCGGGTCGACAACATTACGCCAACACGAAACGCCGCGCGCGCCGGTCGCTGGCGGGAAAGCTGCTCTGAAAATGCGCAACCCCGCATGAACCTGATCAGCAGCTTTCAACGGCAACGGCCATTCTCGATTTTTTGTGAAGCGCTCGCGCTCGTTTTGTTGATCGGATTTCTCGATCTCGAGACGGGTTACGAAGTCAGCCTCTCCATTCTTTATGGGGTGCCGATTTTTCTGGTCGCGTGGTGCATCGATAAGCACTGGGGCATTTTAATTTCCCTGGTCTGCGGATTGGTTTGGTGGTGGGCCAGCGTGGAAGGCGGCCAGCCATATCTAAGTAATTGGATGGAAGTCTGGGAGACGTTCGTTCGCATCAATTTCTTTATCTTCATCGCCATCGGCGCCGCTTCCCTCAAGCGAGAACGCGACGCCGCTGAAGCACGCATCGCGTTGCTGGAACATTCCCGACGCCTGGAAAATCAAATCATCGAAATCAGCGAACGCGAACAGCGCCGCATCGGCCGCGATTTGCATGACGGGCTTTGCCAATTTCAAGCCGCGCTGGCTTGCGCGGCGGTTTCGTTGCAGGCGGATTTGTTGCGCAAAGACTTGCGGGAGGAAGCGCGCCGCGCGGGCGAATTGGCGGAGTGTTTGCAGAATGCGATCGGCCAAACCCGCGATCTCGCGCGCGGCCTCGTTCCTGTGCAAATGGAAGATGCCGGGCTGGCCTCCGCGCTCGAAGAATTAGCGCGTTCGGTTTCGAGTTTGCATTCGGTGCAGTGCCGTTTCGAAATGCAAGGCGCGCCGAATCCGATCGATCACGTCGCGGCCACGCACCTTTATCGGATCGCGCAGGAAGCGATCAACAACGCCACGCGGCACGGGCGCGCGCGCAACATTCAACTCACGCTGGAAGATGATGGCCTAACGAATGTGCTCTCGATTTGCGATGATGGCGCGGGGCTTTCGAAGACGCACGGAAGCGGCTCGGGCATGGGTTTAAACATTATGAGTTACCGCGCGAAAATCGCCGGTGGCCGGTTGCAAATCGAAGAGCCCGCGGAAGGCGGCACGAGGATTTCCTGCGTGATCGCGCCCTCGGCGGAAGAGTTGCATGAGCGTGCCGCCTGAGCCGGCGAAACGCCGCGTGGTGATCGTGGAAGATCATCCGATGTTTCGCGAACAGCTTCGCCTTTTGATTAATCGCGAGCCGGATTTGCTGGTCTGCGGAGAGGCCGATCACGTGGCCGAAGGCATCGAGGTGATCGAGCGTACGCGGCCGCATCTGGCGATCGTCGACATCACGTTGAAGGGTTCCGGCGGTTTGGATTTGTTGAAGGATTTGCAAGCCCGGGAGATCGATCTGCCGGTGCTTGTGCTTTCAATGCACGACGAATCTCTTTATGCGGAGCGCGCCTTGCGCGCGGGTGCGCGCGGTTACATCACGAAGCAGGAAGCGTCGGGCAAAGTGATGATCGCGATCCGCGAAGTGCTGCGCGGCGAAATCTATCTCGATCCGCGCGTGATGCGCCGAATGCTCGACAAGATGGTGGGGAAGGGGATGGAAGGACGGGCGCCGATCGATCGCCTGACCGATCGCGAATTGGAAGTGTTCGAGTTAATCGGCGAGGGCCGGACCACGCGCGAAATCGGCACGCGTTTGCACGTTGGCCTAACGACCGTGGATACTTATCGGGCGCGGATTAAGGAGAAGTTGCGCCTGGAGAATGCCGCGCGTCTGCATGCCGAAGCGAGCCGTTGGCTGCTCGAACGGAACACGGCCGCATTAGTTTCCTAAGTCGGACGCGCTCTCACGCGCACGACAGCCGCGTAGCGTTTTCCACCACAAGAAAAGACTGCCCGCGCTGCGCTCCTGCGGCCTCGCGGCTGCTTGTTTCCTGGGCGCACACATTCATCCAAAAAATATTCCTTATGAAAAAATTGCCTAACAACTGCCAGCGCGGCTTCACCCTCGTGGAAATCATGATCGTGGTCGCGATCATCGCCTTGCTCGCTTCCATCGCCGTCCCTGGTTTTCTCCGCGCGCGCAAACGCGCGCAGGCCAGCCGCATCATTAACGATCTGCGCATTCTCGATAGCGCGGTCGACCAGTATGCGATCGAAACGAACAAGCCGAGCGGCGCTCACCCGATCTTCAGCGACCTCAAG
>CAXSCV010000059.1:0-20674 GCA_964235895.1 uncultured Chthoniobacterales bacterium | reverse complement strand
TTCCTTCATCCGGTCACGCAGAAGGAATTGAGCTTCGAATCTCCCTTGCCGCGGGAATTGGCGCGCCTGGTCTAACGAGTGAAACCATTCCGCAACCTGGCCGAAGCGCGCACGCCTGACGGGGCGCGCTTAAGTCTGCACGAGCACGACGGCGATTATTTCATCAAGCTAAACGGACGGCAATTGATGGGCAGCAACTCGACCACTTCCGAGATCTTGCTCGCGCAGGAGGCCTGTCAAAATCTCGGACGCTCGCCGCATCGGCGCGTGCTCGTCGGCGGGCTCGGGCTCGGCTTTAGTTTGAAACGCGTACTCGAAATGATCGGCAAAATAGGTGTCGTCCACGTCGCGGAACTGGTCCCGGAAGTGATCGCGTGGAATCGTGATCTGCTCACGGCCGTGAATGGCAAATTGCTCAAGGATCCGCGCGTCGAAGTTTTCGCGGAGGATGTGGTCACGCTCATCCGACGGGCGGCGAAAACTCCTTACGACGCCATCCTACTCGATGTCGATAACGGACCGACTTCATTTGTCCAGGCAATCAACTCTCGCATCTACAGCGGGCGCGGATTGACGGCGATCTGGCATGCGCTCACGCCCGGCGGCCGTGTCGCCTTTTGGTCTGCGGAAACGGAGCCAGGCTTCCGTGATTCGCTTATGCGCGCCGGTTTTCTCGCGGAAGAAACACCGGCCAAAGCGCACCCGCGCGCGAAACGTTTCGCGCACATGATCTACGTCGGCGAGCGGCCCTAACGAGTGGTTTGATCACGGCCAGAATCGATCCTTCGGCCGCCGCTCCTTACCCACTCGCTCGTGATGCATGCTTCGTCCCAGAACCCATCCGCGCTGCGAAGCGAGATCCTTCAGCGTCTACGCGCTTTAGGAGGACAACCCGCGCGGATACTCCGCTGTCTCACTCGTTAGGCCATGGGCGCGACATTCCGGGCAAAGCCGGTTGTCTCCATTCTCGGTTTCCGATTCTGCGGAGAGCAGGAAAAGCTTGTGACAAGGATCGTGCAGGCAATTCACGAAACGACTCGTTAGGCGACCGCTGTGTGCACAGCGCCCAATCTGCTTCAAGCCTTCCTCCACGCGAACGGTCATGCGTTGATCGAAGACAAAACATTCGCCCTGCCAGTGCTCGTTCCCGAATTGTTCCTGATAAGTGACGATGCCGCCGTGCAATTGGAAAACATCCTTGAAGCCACGACTGCGCAACAGCGCCGAAGCTTTCTCGCAACGAATTCCGCCGGTGCAATAGATGAGCAACTTCTTGCTCTTCAGATTCTCCAGCCGCTCCACGTAAGCTGGCAAATCCCGAAAGTTTTCGATGTGACAAACAACGGCGTTTTCGAAGCGCCCCGCATCGGATTCGAAACGATTGCGCACGTCGAGCACGACCGCGTCAGGGTCATCCTCCAGCATCCGTTTCCACTGCGCCGGCGCGAGGTGATTGTCCTGATCCGGCGCGAGCGGCCCGGCCCCGAGCGTGACGATTTCCGCGCGCTTTTTCACGACCAACTTCGGAAACGTATTCGCGTCGCCGTCGCTATATTTGAAAGCCACATCCGCGAAGCGCTCGTCTGCATGCAGCGCGATCACATATCGGGCGATCGCGTCGGCCGGCCCCGCGAGCGTGCCGTTGATTCCTTCGCTGGCGATGAGGACGCGGCCCTTCAAGCCTAACGAGTCACAAGACTCGCGCTGTGCGTCCGCGAAAGACGCCGGCTCCGCGATCGTCACATATTTATAGAAGAGAATAACCGGCCAGCGCTCCGTGTTCACAACGTATGGCATTCACAGTTCTGGGGAGCGCACGCTTGCAGCGTGCTGGTTTCGGCATTTTGCCGAAACGAACTTTTCTGCGGGCGCCAGCCGGAAATGATAACCAGGAAAGCGAAAGTTCGTCTCCGCAGAATGAGGAGACCAGCACGCTAGAAGCGTGCGCTCCCCGGAATGCAAAACTCCGTACATCGTGCTAGCCCCGACCGAAGGCGCGCCCGTATTGGATCGGCGCCTGCGCCTCCGCGCCCAACTTTCCCGCAGCGTGCAACGGCCAATACGGATCGCGCAAAAATTCGCGCGCGAGAAAGACTAAATCGCTCTGTCCGCGCGCGACGATTTCATTCGCCTGCTCGGCTTCGGTAATCAAACCGACCGCCGCGGTTGCGATGCCGGCTTCCTTTCGAATTCGTTCGGCAAAGGCAACTTGATAACCCGGCGCCGTTGGGATCTGCGCGCCTGGCGCGGCGCCGCCCGACGAGCAATCGATCAGGTCCACGCCTAACGATTTCAATTCCTTTGCCAGCGCGATCGATTGCTCGATCTCCCATCCGCCTTCGATCCAATCGCTCGCCGAAATGCGCACGAACAGCGGGAGCGATTCCGGCCAAACGCCACGCACCGTCGCCACCACTTCCCGCAGCGCGCGCGTCCGATTTTCAAACGTGCCACCGTATTCATCCGCGCGCTTGTTGCTCAGCGGCGAAAGAAACTCGTGCAGCAAATAACCGTGCGCGCTGTGAAGCTCGATGATCTTCGCGCCGGCCTCTAGCGCGCGCTTCGCCGCATCCGCGAACGCGCGAACGATCCGTTGAATTTCTTCGCGATCGATTTCCTCCGGCACGATGTCGCCCGCTTTGAACGCCTCGGCGCTCGGCGCAAAAATCGGACGCCAGCCGCCCTCTTTTTCGCTCACCGGATTGCCGCCTTCCCACGGCGGCGACGTGCTTGCTTTGCGGCCCGCGTGCGCTAGTTGCATCGCCGGAACGGCTCCATGTTCCTCGATAAAACGAAAAATGCACGAGAGCATCGGGACGTGTTCGTCCTTCCAAATCCCGAGATCCTGCGGGCTGATCCGGCCATCCGCCGTGACCGCGCTCGCTTCGGTCATGACCATGGCCGCGCCGCCGATCGCACGACTGCCGAGATGGACGAAATGCCAGTCGTTCGCGAATCCATCGACGCTGGAATATTGGCACATGGGCGAGACACCGATGCGATTCTTCAGCCGCACGTCGCGCACTTGAAGAGGAGTAAACAGGCTTGGTGTCATCGCGCGGATAAGCTTCCCGATCGCGCCAAACCCGCAAGCGACGCGCACGCGGACAAGTTATAGGATCTCGTAGATCAAAGAATCGGCTCCTCAGAACCAATCCTGAAAAATCCTGTCTCGCTTTCGGATGGAAAATCACAGCAGAGCCAGCTGCGCCGATTCCACCGGCGAGGTATCCGCGAAACGAACTCCGACTCCGATCAGGCGCACAGGTTTTCCGGTTCGCGCGAAACCTTCGCGCAGCAGTGTCTGCAGATTGCCTAACGACAATTCCAAGCCGGCGCGTTCCACCGTCGTGCGCGTGAAGTCGTTGAACTTCAACTTCACGAAAATCTTTGTAACAGTGCGATCCCCCGCCTTTTGCGCCAGCTCCGCGGCCAGTTCTTCGAATAACGCCGGCAATTCCTCCTCGCATTGCTCCAGTGTTTGCAGGTCACTCGAAAACGTCTCCTCGTTGCTGAGCGATTTGCGTTCCCGATCAGGCTCGACTGGACGGTCGTCGAGCCCGCGGCATTGCTCGTAAAGCTCAAGGCCAAATTTTCCGAAATGCGCAACTAACTCGGCGCGCGAAAAGCGCTGCATCTCTTCGCAACTCTTTATACCTAACGAGTCTAAGTTTTGTTCCGTGACAGCGCCGATTCCCCAGAGTTTTCGCACTGGCAGCTCAGCCATAAAGTCCGCCACATCTTCCGGCGCCACTTCGCATTGTCCGTTTGGTTTATTCATCTCGCTCGCGATCTTCGCGATCAGTTTGTTAGGCCCGATCCCGGCCGACGCAGTCAGCTTTGTCTTCTGAAAGATCATCCCGCGAATAACCTCAGCCAGCGCCCCGGGTGCGTCCGTATGCGCACTTACATCGAGATAAGCCTCATCGAGCGAAAGCGGCTCCACCAGCGGAGTGAAGCGGTGCAGAATTTCGCGAATGACTCCCGATTCGCGCCGATAAACATCGAAGCGCGTCGGCAGAATGATCAGCTTCGGGCAACGTTGCAACGCCATGAACGTCGGCATGGCCGAGCGCACGCCAAACTTGCGCGCCTCATAGTTACAAGTCGTCAGCACCCCGCGCCGCTCACGCGCCCCGCCGACGCCGACCGGCTTTCCTTTCAGCGCCGGGCGATCCCGCACTTCAATCGCCGCATAGAAGCAATCCATATCGAGATGGATAATCGCGCGCGCTTTCGATATTTCTCCCACGCAGGAAAAGTCGCTCCGACCGGAGAAGATGTCCACCGTCTCCGTCATCAGGAACGTCCGAGACGTCGAGATGTCCACGGAAAGCCCGCGTCTTACTTAATTCTGGGATACTTGTGGGAATTCACTGCCAACCGTTATGACGACCTTCCCGCGAGCGTGACCTTGTTCCAAGTAACGAATAGCGTCTGCCATCTTACTTAACGGATAGGTGCGATCGATCACCGGCTTTACCTTTCCCGACTCCATTAACTCGGCCAGAATCATTAGGTCGCTCTTCTTTAGCTCGGCCATCAACATTCCCATCTTTTGACTGACAAACGGCGAGACAAGAAGTGCTTTGATCGGCCGACCCATCGGCCCAAGGAATCCGCCGTCATTGACGCCACCTCCTCCAACCAGCACGCAGATGCCCTTGGGCCCGAGCGCGTGGCGGAAGCCCGACAAAGGTTGGGTGCCGACGTTGTCGACGATCAGGTCGTAGCGTTGTTCGCCTTTCGTCAAATCCTCCTTGGTATAATCGATCACGTGATCCGCGCCGAGCGACCGCACGAGTTCGAGATTCTTCGTGCTGCACACACCAGTTACTTCCGCGCCGAAAGACTTGGCGATTTGCACCGCGAAAGTGCCAACTCCGCCGGACGCGCCGTTAATCAGGACCTTCTGGCCGCGCTGAATCTTTCCCTTGTCGCGAAGAGCCTGCAGCGCTGTAACTCCCGCAATCGGAACAGAAGCAGCCTCCTCGAAGCTTATGTTACTGGGTTTGAGCACGATTGCGCGATCCGCGCGTGCGCAAACATATTCCGCAAAAGCCCCTGTCTTTCCGCCAAAGACTTCATCGCCCGGCTTAAACTGAGTTACATTTTTGCCTACGGCTTCCACCACGCCGGACAAGTCGACCCCGAGCCGCGGATCCTTCGGTTTGCGCAAGCCAATCCCAATCATCCGCATAAAGTAGGGCTTGCCTTCGATGAAATGCCAGTCGAGCGGATTGATCGAAGCCGCGCGAACCTTAATCAGGATTTGATCGTCATTTGGCGTCGGCTTCTTGATCTCGCGAAGTTGAAGTACATCGGGCGAACCATATTCGGTGTAGACGACAGCTTTCATATCCGGGCTTCCTGTTTCGATCGGCTCTTGTTGGGCTCCTGTTGCCCAGGCATAGATAAGCAGCGCGGCGATAACTAAGCCAAGCCAGAGAAAAATGCGAGGAAGCCAGCGTTTTCTACGTGAGGTTTTGGTTTGTGATGTCATATTATCGCTTTTCTTTAACGCCGAATGCCAGCAGCCAGAACATGAGACATACTTCCGCGAGGAAACCCAACACTTGAACGTAGGGAGAAAGCGAATGGGCAAGCGGCGGAAAGAGAAAAGTCATCCACCCTAAGCCGGCCACAGCCATGAGCCACCCCAAGACGCGGGGAAGAAAAGTGGATTTTAAAATCAGGTATCCAATCAACAGATCGTAAAAGGCAAAAAATATCAGCTCCCACTGCGCAGCCTGCGCATGCAGTTTAAGAAAGACTAACGCGAGAGCCTCCAGCTGACCGACGGAAAAGGCGTTGAATTGCCCATTTCCTAAGACAAGCGACGGAACGAAGTGAAACAAACTGCCTGTCGCTTGAACAGCGCAACCGACTAACCCGACAAAAGCCGCCATGATTGAGAGAAGATTGCTGACAGGTTTAAACAACTCGTAAAAGAGCGCGATCAGAGCGATATAAAGAACGGTCGAGATGAGTCCGATCATTGTTCCGATTTGGAACAACGATTGGTGCGAAAGAACATTTGTTGCCGTTGCCCTTGCGTCGTCGGTTACGACTAGTCCTTTGAGGAGAACTCCCGCGCCGACCGCAGTTAGGAAGTAGAGTAGATAAACCGCCCCAGTAATCCTGGCCTTATTAGGGAGGGCCGGCAAAGCGGCGTTTCGCTGTATCTCTCCAGTGGCGCTCATAGGTAGATCATAACGGGCCGCGTTCGCGACGTAAGCGGATGGCGATGAAGACAAAGCCGGCGGCAACGAAGAACCCGATCCAAAGACCGGGACTGCCAATAAATTTCAGCGGATCAATGTGAGCTACGCGATCCACCACGGGCGCAGCCGTATGGCGCGGATAACTAACCATAACGAAAGCTTCGTCAACGCTGCCTATTAGTCGACGGCCGAGCAAATGAGCAAAATGTGTAGAATCAAAGGCGATTTTTTCCACCATGCAGATAGCAGCCCAGGGGAGGACAGCCCAAAGGAAGGTGGCGCGCCGTGCCCAGCCGGAAACCAGTAACAACCAACCGTAAATCGGCGCCTGCCAAAGCGCGGAGGTAACCAAGCCATAGAGCAGGATTACGGACAGATGGATAAGCGACAGCCGGGGCAGCGTGGTTCCGGCCAGTCCGCTCGGGAGTAAGGCCAACGAAGTCACCACAAGTATAATCACATGCGTAACTTCGACGACGACGAAAGTAACCAACGGTAAAATGACCAGCGGAACGCTGAGTTTAGCTAACATGCTCGTCACATCCGAAACGGGTAGTGATTTCCAAAACAGTATGCTGCGATCACGACGCTCGCTGTGCAGTGCGTCGAGGCAATAGAAGAGACCTACAATAAACGCGGTCAGCGCGATCATCGTGGCGGCGATATCATACGGCTGCTCGATGGCCGCTCGCTGGTGCGCGGGATCGAGTAGGAGTGCGTTGTGCCTGAGTCGCGGCAAGTTAAACGCCGTGATGCCGAAGCCGAACAGAATCACGCCGGCGGCGATCACCGGAGCGATGTAGATAGAATGATTCTCCCATAGTTCGCGTCGGACGGACCAATAGAAAGGCCGCGTCTCCGAAGGAGCGATTGGGGACGTTACGCCTGATTCGTTAGGCGCTTGCGGAGCGATGTCTCCTTGAGCGTTCATTGTGTTGCTTCTTCTGTCGCGCGACCCTTATCGCCCATCACAGCTACAAAGAGGTCGGCAATGCTCGGACGGCGCACCTCTCCGAGCACACTGAGTTGCTCACGATCCGCCCGTTCGAAGAGGAGAACTGTTCGACCAAAGACCGGGCGCTCGTGCATGGGCCTGAGCGCCCGTGCTTCGGCCAAATGCTCGGGGTTCACCAACACCTCCAGGTAGCGCGAATCGAATTCTTCCATGCTGCATTCGAGGACAATTCGGCCGCGGTCGATGAAAATCAGATCGGTCAGGACATCCTGGATTTCTTCCACCTGATGGGTCGTTACGATGATTGTGCGAGTCTGATCGAAGTAATCGTTAAGGAGCGAATCGTAGAACTGCTTGCGAAAGAGAAGGTCGAGACCAAGTGTTGGTTCGTCCAGGACTAACAAGTGTGCGTCGATTGCCATGACTAGCGCGAGGTGGAGTTGGGTTACCATGCCTTTCGATAGGTGCCGGACTTTGCTGGTTCGTTTGATCGTGGTTTTCGCGAGAAAGCCTTCCGCTTTGACGCGATTGAAACGCGGATGCACGCCTTCGACATAGTCGAGCGCCTGCGACACTCGCATCCAGCGCGGCAAGACGGCGACGTCCGAAATGAAGCAGACCTCGCGCATGAGTTGGTCGCGCGAGGTCCAAGGGTCGCGTCCGAGAACGGTAAGTTTACCCTCGTACGGAATGAGGCCGAGAATGGCATCGAGCGCCGTGGTCTTACCTGCCCCGTTCGGGCCAATCAGCCCCAGGATGCGACCTTCTTCAACCCGCAAGTCAATACCATCCAGCGCGACAGTTGTGCCAAAAGTCTTGCGCAGACCGCGCGCTTCTATACATGCCATAAGTTAGCGCTCCTTCTTTCCGGTCTTCCGAGAGCCGGCAATGGCGGCGGCTTCCAATTCCTTTTGAGTCAGACCCAGCCGCTGAATCGTCGCCGCGACTCTTGGCCATTGTTCGGTTAAAAATTTTTGCCGTTCGCCCTTGAGAAGCAAACTGCGCGCGCCCTTCCTGACAAACATCCCCAGCCCGCGCCGGCCCTCGACTAACTGTTCGTCGACCAATTCCTGGTAAGCCTTAAGCACAGTTAGCGGATTGACCCGATACTCGGCCGCAACGTTGCGCACCGACGGCAACGGATCGCCCTCTGTCAGCACGCCGTCGAGGATCATGGCAACGACACGGTGACGAAGCTGGCGATAAATCGGCTGACTATCATGCCATTCACTTTGCATCCTGGGTTCGGTCAACTCTCACTTTGGTGCTGTAGTGCACTACAACACCAATCCGCAAGCAAGTCTTTTTTTTGCATTTTTTGGACGGCCTGAGTTTGAGAGAGAAAAATCCATGGTCAATACCGCCCACGCGCACGAGAGGGCACGCGCCGGGCGCGTGCCATTGGGCCGCCCGAAGTGGGTAGGTTGCTTCGGCTAAGCTAGCTGCGGTTAAGCGTTTGTGAGTGCCGAGGCGCGGCCCGTTCGTAATAGCACTTACCGCGGGAGTATTCGGGTGTTGATACGCTCAGGATTCGCCGGTCGTTTTGATAGGTTAGCGCCGGCGCCAGCCGCCGCTTCCTAGGCCAAACGTGATGCGAATAAGCCGGGGCGTTCCGGGACGAAATTTCCAGGTCCGGAGCGTCTCGATCACGTGATAGATAAGATAAGAGGAGTCGCCGGCGCTCTTTGTCACGTAAACATTCGTGACGTGGCCGGTTTGGGGATCGACCACCAAATTGACAGCGCAATAGGCGTTTGTCCGCCAAGCTCCGCCATAGAGAAACGGGGGCGCGTAGATCGCGGCGCCCCTTTTTTCGGCTCTTTTGCATACGAGTAAAAAACAGTTTTGCGGATAAGACTAAGGATATTCAGGACAGTTTTTTGGCGATTCATTCATCCTGTTTGACCGGGAGGTTTTGTCAGAGCCCGTATCATGTTGGGGGCGCATCCGATCGAAAAGCGGCGTGTCGGAATCGCGATCTAGTTCCTTCGTGCGTCCCGGTCGTATTCTGCTAGGATGGGGGATGCGATATATCGATCACCCCTGCACGCCTGCGCTTCAGGCAACAACTTTGGCTGCTCCTCCTCGAGATCGTGGCTTCCTTAGCCGTTTTGTTTTTTTCAGCCTTGCCCTCGCGCTGGCGTGCCCTGCTTTCGCCGAGATGGCGCCGGTAGCTGATCGAGTAGCTCAGCAAAACAAATTGTTCGAGGTGTTTTATGAGACGGGGCTGAAGAACTCGCCAGAGCGAGCGACCTCGTATGGCGACTATCGCTACAACGCGCTGCTGGGCCAGTATTCGCTGGAGGAGATCGCCCGCCAACATGCGGAGGCCGACGATTTTCTAAAGCAACTAAAAGCAATCCCCACCAGCGGGATGGATGAAAAGGACCTCCTTAGCCATCGTTTATTGGAGCGGCAATTGGAACGCGAAGACATTAACTACAGCCTTAGGAACTATGAGATGCCAGTGAACCAGCAGAATGGCGTTCATACCCGGCTGGCCGACCTGCCGCTTTCTGTCCCTTTCGATTCTGTGCAGCACTATGAGGACTACATCTCTCGGCTCCGCCAAATCCCGCGAGTGTTCGAGCAAGTGACCGCGGTCATGAAACAAGGTCTAAAAGACGGGCTGATGCCGCCCAAGCTCGTGGTCGATAAGCTACCCGCTCAATGCGATGGCGTTATCGCCGCCAATCCGTTCCTCCGGCCAACCACGAAGTTTCCGACGGAGTTTTCCGAGCAGGATAAGAAGCGATTGACCGATGAGATAACGAAAACGGTGAATGACGACGTCTTCCCGGCCTACAAAAAATTCGCGGAATTCCTTCGCGCTGATTACGACCCGAAAGGACGCACGGCCCTTTCGATCGAAAGCTTGCCGGAGGGAAAACGGCGCTATGCGGAAGCCGTCAAGACGATGACTACGATGAACGTTACTCCAGCCGAGGTCCATGAGATTGGATTGAAGGAAGTAGCGCGCATCACGGCGGAGATGACTAAGCTGGCCCAGGGACAAAGGCACAAGGACCTGGCTAGCTTCAGGGATGCCATTAACAACGACCCCAAGTGGAAGCCGCAAAGCGAGCAGCAGATCGTAGACGATTTCGCGAAATACATCCATCAGATGGAACCGAAACTACCCGAGCTATTTGGGCTCCTGCCGAAGGCGGAAGTAACCGTGGAGGCGATTCCTGACTTCGCCAAGGCCGAGGCGACCCACTACGTCAGCGGCACGCCCGACGGCAAGCGGCCCGGCCGCGTAGTTGTAGCTGTGGCCGATCCAGCCAAGCGCACCCTGGTCGACGATGAAGCGATTGCCTACCACGAAGGCGTCCCGGGCCATCACATGCAGATTAGCATCGCCCAAACCTTACCCGACCTTCCGAAGTTCCGGCTGCACGGCTTCTACTCCGCCTATGCCGAAGGTTGGGCCTTGTATGCCGAGGAGCTAGGAAAGGAAATCGGCTTCTACAAGGATCCCGTGTCCGACTACGGCCGGCTAAGCTCGGAGCTATTTCGTGCCGTGCGGCTGGTGGTCGATACCGGCATTCACGACCAGAACTGGAGCCGCGAGAAGGTGATCGATTACATGCACGCGAACGACCTAAACGACGCCATGGCGCAAACCGAAGTCGATCGCTACATCGCCTGGCCGGGGCAGGCGCTGGCCTACAAGATGGGACAGCTCATGATCCGTAAGCTACGCGACGAAGCCAAAGCACAGTTAGGTTCGAAGTTCGATATCAAAGCCTTCCACGACGAAATCCTAAACGGCGGCGCCATGCCGCTGGACCTGCTACAGGAGCGCGTGGAGCGCTGGATCAAAGAACAGGGAACGGCTAAGCCCAGTTCCAGCGGATAGCCGAGGTGGACCTTCGGCGAAGTTCGGCGTTCGACCGATGGCTTCGCTTAACGCCCGCTATCAGTTACAGCGAAGTTTTCCGCGAGAGCGACGTTCTCCAGGTTAACCCAAATCTCCATGTCGGGATTCGATTTGATCTCAGCCAGAAGCTTCCGTAAACGAACGCGGTCATCTGCTCGCCAGGCCAAGTTCGCGTACGCGTTTTTCAAGTAGTTCGAGTCAGGGTGCTGCTTAATGAGGTAATCAAAGCCGGAAGCCATCTCTTCCCAGGAGATGGCCGTTTCGCGGAATAAGTTTCGATAGCGATGAACCATCGACCAACCAATGCGCGCATAGAGCGCATCTCCTGCGCCACTCGCGCCGAATCGCCTTCTCTCCTTCTCGGCGTAAGCCTCCCATTCGCCCTTCTTACCACCCCAGTAATGAAGGAGGTATTCGGCTCCCCTCAAATAGTAGAATTCGTCCTCTGGATAAGTGGTCGTCGCTTCTTCTAATAGGCGAAAGAAGTTTGCGCGCGGCCAGCGTTGGCAGATCGCGACATCAAGCATTAAATCGAAGTAAGGCGGATAGATCTTCTCGGCCGGATGACCCTCCAGAATTTGGCGCGATAGAGCTATCTCCTTCCGGTAAACCTTTCTGGTATCGGAATTCACCGACCTCCAGGAGCCGGACTTGACGGCGTGCCATGCCAGGTCGCGATGAAACTGAGCCTGCATCAAAGTCAGCACCAGCGATTCCGGTCGCGCCTTCGCCCAATTCGCAAGCCGTCCTTCGGTGAAAGTGTAATCCTCGTCCGGCGCATTCACCGCAACGTGCAGAGCCGTAAAGAAAATATTCAGCAACCAATCGCCATCCGCGGTCCGTTCCTGGCTTTGACGTAGTTCCTCGGCTAACTTCTCCAGGGTTTGAAAATCTTCCCGCGCGAAGATCTGCTGAACGGCCGCTTGAAATTTATGCCGATCTCTTCTCCCATCGAGGATAAGCTGGGAGACGACGGCTTCATCCATTTCAACGACAGCGAGTTGGTCAAGTGAGTCGATCTTAAGAAGCGGCCCGGTTGGACTGGACTCAAGGACGCCGGTAATTCGGACGGTGCGATCGACCAGTTTGTGGGCGAATGGTAGCTGGTCGTAAAGTTTCTCGGCAACCCAGACCGAGAGAACTTGTTGTGGGTAAGGCGCGCCAAAGCTCAAGTAGTAGCCGCGGGTGGAGCGGGAAAACGAAACCGCTTTTACCTCATCCTGGAAGGTAACTGTCTGCCCGACCTTCTGAGCCACCTCTGCCGCCTTTGCGACTTCTTCTGCCAGCGACAAAGCCTTGGGTAGAAACAGCGCGATGAGAGCCGAGGTGGCGACAACTAGCAGTCTTCTACTAACGAATCGCTGAGGCATGGACAAGATAGAATCGTCGGGCAGTTGGAAAATTTTACACGAAAGAAGCCTCGACAGTCTCAGGGAAATAACGTTTTGAACACAACCAAATGACAAAAGCGGGCAAAAAAACGGCACCCAAGAAGGGGACCCGACCATGGAAATGGTTTCTAGTCTCGCTTGTCGCCTTGCTCCTCGTCCCGCCGATCGAGGTGACCCTGGTCAGGTTCATCAATCCGCCGCGCACCCTTCCGATGGTAATCGAGCGAGGCCGCGCAAGCTTTTCGAAAGAACCGAATGCTCCACTCCGCTACCGTTGGATCGATCTGCCGCAAATGCCCGAGATGTTCCTGAAACACCTTTGGATATCGGAAGATCAACGCTTCTTCCAGCACGATGGCTTTGACTGGAAGGAGATGGACCTCGCGGTTAAAGAAGCGGAGCGGAAAGGGAAACCAGTGCGCGGGGCTTCCACCATCACTAACCAATGCGCTCGTTCTATCTTCCTTTGGCAGGGCCGATCCTGGGTTAGAAAAGGACTGGAGTCCTACTACACCATTTGGATGGAAGCGTTACTTACGAAGCGCCGAATCCTCGAGCTCTATGCAAACGTGATCGAGATGGGGCGGGGGATTTACGGCGTCGAAGCCGCGTCACAGTATTATTTCGGTGTCAGTGCGGGCAGTCTTACACGGGAACAATCGGCCCTGCTCGCAGCGGTGCTGCCGAATCCGAAAGGTTGGAATCCTGCGAAACCCGGCCCGACTTTACGAATGCGTCAGCAGCGGATTCTACAGCGTGAGCCGAACGCGCATTTTCCGGATAAGCTGCTGCGTTAGTGTTTCTTCCTCGGAGCCCATGAGGAAGTCGGCGATCCCATAAAGATTTTTGCATTATTCGCAAATTAATTTGCAATGCCGAGGCGCGGTCACGTATGGAAGAAATTACCAATGCAAACTTCTCTACGACCAACACCGTCCAATCCTCTCATGAGCCGCGGGTTTCGTGTTTTCCGCGCCCAGACGGCAATTTGCCTCGCCAGCCTTGCTCTCCTTTCCTCTCTCGCCTCCGGCGGCACCGGCCCTGCCTATGGCCTAAGTTCTCTCCCCGCTAATCGTCCGATCAGCATCGGTTATTTGAATGCGCTCCGTAATGCCACGGGTGGTTCAACGTCCTACACACCAAACCAGATCGTGACTGAGATCGACGGCTTGAACTGGTCTGGCTACGACGCCGTTGTGCATGCCTTCGCCGAACCGAAGTCGGATGGCACGATCGGCGAAACTCTGGGGAATTTCCTGGCCTACCAATCCGCCCTGCTCTCATCGGCCCATGCGCGCGGGAAGTCGGTTATTATGTCTATTGGCGGCGCTTATCCGGCCAACCTCGCCACCCAACTAGCTACCATCGCGGCCAGTTCTACGCTACGGACCACCTTTAGTCAAAATATCGTGACTTATCTTCAAGCGAAAGGTTACGACGGTGTGGATATCGACTGGGAATTTCCCCAACTGCCTGGGGGATCGCCCGACGTGCCCACCGGCAAGCCCAACATGACCTTGCTCATGCAAGCCATCTATTCCGCGGTGAAGACGGCTAATCCCAACTACATCGTAATGTTTGCCACCGGTCCGGGCTACTACCTGGGCAACTATGATTTCGCGGCACTCGCTCCGAACACGGACTTCTTTTTCTACTTCGGCTACGATTGGAAGAATCCCCAAAACGGCCCCATGACCAAGCCTGGAGTGCCGCAATGGACGACTGCGGGCGATCAACTGCCCGAAGCATCGGTCCGAGGCGGACTCGAGTATGCGATGAACCAGGGATTCCCAGCCGCGAAGATCATCTGCGGCCTCCCCTTCTACGGGTCGGCTAATGTGTCATGGAGTACAGTCCGCGATACTTGGGCGGCGAATCAGGCCAGCTACCTCGCGGCGATCGATCCGAGTTCCATGGAGGTGCAAATCAATGGCGAATGGTTCACCTCGCCCGATAGCATGAAGAAAAAAATGGACGCGGTCCTGAAGCCTGCCACGAGCGTGCTGACAAGCCAGGCGATCATCCGGGGCATCGGCTGTTGGGAAATCGGCCATGAGTATCGCTTAAACCCGGATCTCTCCACGGCCTTTGCGACATGGCTTGCGGCCTATCCGCAGAATCCCACTATTATCACTCGCGAAGCGGCGGCCGGTGGCGGGACGCAGGCGCGTGTCGCCTTCACTGTGCTACCCGGCGGCACCTATCAAGTGCAATATACCAACAACCTAACGACAGCCTGGACGACAGTCGCCGGTTCGCTTACCGCGGATGGGCAGGGGAAGTTCCAATACATCGATCAATCGCCCCTTCCATCGCGACGCTTCTACCGCGCGATCTATCCGTAAAGTTCCGTCATGGTTGGCGCGGGCACGCAGATTCATGCTTTGGCTGGTGCGCTCTTCGCGTTGGATACAACGTTGATGAATCGAAACCCCGCGCGCTACGGACCGACTCTTCCATGGCATTGATCCGCGAGTATTAAAGCCAGCTGCCCGTTTGCCTCGGGATTGTCCGTAAAGCCGAAGGCTAAAACTGGACACGCCTAAACACACTTACGGAATGCGGGATTTCGAGGCTAACTTCGGTTAGCCCTATAACTCCCTCACTGCGCTCTAGTGAAGTAAAACTTTTGAGCGCCTACGTCGATGATTCCCCAATTCATCCCGATGGCGTCCAAGCCCAAAGGCCGCCCATCTTACCGTGAGTCAGGTCGTAGCCGGCGAAGGTAGTGAGAAAGAGGGTCGGCGGCGTCCGGATCGGAACCCCTTCGATCTTGAAAGTTTTTGGGCCTGCGAAATCGGCCGCCCTCGTCACTCCCACGGCATCTATCGATACCATATTCCGACGGCCCCAGCCGCTGGCTTTGGCCTCCTTCGCGAATCGGAGATCTAGCTCAGTCAGCTGAGCTCCTGTGTCTAAAGCCATCTGCGTTGGCAGGCCGTTTACTTCGACATTGAGGACAAAGGTTCCGTGCTCCTCAGAGAAAGAGGCATGAGCCAGGCCGAGTGCGGTCAAGGCTGGTCCGAGATCAATCGAACGGCCTTTCCCTGGGGGCCGAAGGTAGAGTCGGAGATTTGTTAGGTCGATCACGGCGTGATTTCTCTTCAGGAAACCACGACCCACGAACCCCATCTCATTGAATGGACCAAAATTAACAGGCGTAGACTGAATACGCACATTTCCCATCACGACCGACTTTGCCGTGCCATGTCCGGTCGGGGTGCGAGCGCCGCCGGCGGTGAAAGCCATTTGCACACCCTTTTCCGGCACAATCTGGAACTCGGCTGGATTGATTCCGATCGTAACACCTTCCATGCCCCAACCGGTATCCAGCATCAGCAAAATCGCCTTGCCATTGATCTCCGCCGGAACAAAAAGCCTGTTCGCACCGCCTTTAATCAATTGAACCGAGCCATAGCCATCGCGTTGCAACACGTCTAACGAAATAGGCGACTTCGCCGCCGCGCCACCGGCCCAGGAAGCCATGAACGCGAAGTAGAGAAGGATTGTAAAACGCGGTCCCATCCGCGGCGGGAAGATCAAGTTCATTACTTCTTTGTAGGCTTCGCTTAAAAAGGTCGAGCGGCTTTTGAGCTCGTCTACTTTCCAAACCTTCCGGTGGCGTTAACCGGCGCGGTTGAGACACCGTAATTCTTCCCTCCGCGCCAGCTATTTAGTTCTCAAATTGATCTGCCGCGGATGGAAGAGATTGCTCTTCGCCCAGCCGTTGGCCCTTAGGCCATAACTCTGAAGGATTGACCTAGAGACGTTTCGAGTTTCAGTGGCCCGTCTTCCAAGCACCGTCGCAGCCGCCGCGTCGCCGCGAGCGGCTGTACGTTCACCTACGATTTGATGAAGGCTAGAAGGTCGGCGTTAATCTGCTCGGCATGCGTTGTCGGCATACCATGAGGTAACCCGGGGTAGGATTTGAGTGTGCCGTGCTTCAGGAGCTTGACCGACTTAGCCCCGGTAGTTGGAAACGGGCAGAATTGATCGTCCTCCCCGTGCATCACCAGGACCGGAATATCGATCATCGCCAAGTCGTCGTAGAACTCCGTCTCGGACAGAACCCGAATACATTCGTAATGAGCTTTAATGCTGCCCATCATGCCTTGTCGCCACCAATTCCTCCGGATGCCTTCGACCACAGTCGCGCCCGGACGATTGAAGCCGTAGAAAGGCATCGTAATATCGATGTAGAACTGGGAGCGATGGTTAGCCGTTCCATCGCGGATGCCATCGACCACCTCCTTAGGCACACCATCGGGGTTCTTCTCCGTCTTCATGAAGAGCGGTGGAATGGCGCTTATCAGGACCGCCTTAACTACGCGGCCTTTGCCATGCCTGGCGACACAGCGGGTGACTTCGCCGCCACCGGTCGAGTGACCGATATGGATCGAGTTCTTCAGGTCGAGCTTAGCCACTAACTCAGCCACATCCGCCGCGTAGATATCCATGTCATGGCCCTTATCCGTCTGGGTCGAGCGACCGTGTCCCCGGCGATCATGCGCGATCACCCGATAGCCTTTCTCCAGGAAAAACATCATCTGCGCATCCCAATCATCGGCTGATAAAGGCCATCCATGATGGAAAAACAGCGGCTGCCCCGTCCCCCAATCCTTGTAGTAGATTTGCGTGCCGTCTTTTACTTTGATCGTGTCCATGAATTTGTCCTCCGTCCGGCAACAAAGGGAAAACCGAGAAGACGTGTCGAGCGACAAATTGTGAAGGATCGCGGTCACGACAGGCATCAGCTTCAAAATCGCTGTCCGGTGACAGTCTGATTCAATCAGCCGCTGTCTCGACCAGCGAGATTATGAAACTGACCTCTTTTTACCCTTGTTCGTCCTTTACTATTCATGCCCTACAAATTCAGGTAGATTCTTCTTAGCCCATGCACCACTCAAAATTCTTGACCTGGCTGATCACGGGGATCCTGTTCGCCAATTCTCTTTGTGCGCAGCCGGTGCCGGGCTCGATCCTCGATCGTGCGCCGGTTCCTGGCTCCGGTTTGTATGAGCTGTATCTCAACCCTGATCGCACGGTCGCCCGTGTCATCGTGTTGCAGAGCTGCGGATCGCGCCGGCAGGACCAGGAAGCAGCCGCTATGCTGAAAACATGGAAGTTCACCAAAACACCGGCATCGATTAACAAAATCAAGGTGCCAATGACCTTTAGGATTCGTTGACTCCCTTCGATAACCGGGGCACACGTCATATAACCCGGATCAGTTCCGGATTTCACCTCTGCCTCAGCCGCTGCCGGATACTACGAAAGTTCGTGGCAACGCACGGTGCTCGCACCCGCTTTCTTGACCGTGAGATTAACTGAGCGTGTGCCAGCCGGACGTGTGCGATGGCGAATGCCGGCAGGCACGGTGAGGAGCTGTCCGGTACTTAGCTCTATCGGGCCGTCGTCGAAGTCGATGATGAGGATTCCCTCGAGGACGAGGAAGGTTTCGTCGGAATCGGAGTGCACATGCCAATAGAACGGACCTTCCATCACGCTGAGGTGCACATTCTGGCCGTTCACGCTTGTCAGGACACGGTTCATGTAGCCGCCTCGCGCTTCGCGCGCGATGGCATGGCAATCGATGGGATGGATCATTTGGTTTAGTTGGGATTCCTTCGTTCGGATGTACTGCGAGAATTTCGACGGGACGAGGTTTTACGGCTGTAATCTTGATGAGAATTTGCGCCGGGATCGGTCTTACAGCTTTAAAACGGAATCCGGCGCCGCTTGCATCGATTTTTGCAGCTGTAACTGGGGATTTGGCGCGAAGGGAAGCTGCTTTACAACTGTAATTCGGCGTCTCGCGCGGCGCGCCGCCAGAGTTCCGGCCCGAGGGCGGACCGGCTTCAAGGTCCAGAGCTGGCGCGTGCCCTCCCGCCAGAAAACGAATTTCCGCCGCGACCCGACTCGCTCATTTCGAGCGCTCCGGCGGTTCCTTGGCCAGCTTCTGAAATCGTGGATCTTTTCGGAGCGGGTCCCATAGCGGATTCAAGCGAAGATCGGCCCGGACAATTCCGGCGGGAATCTCGAGCAAATGCGGGAGCGCGGCGATCGCCGAATCCAAATCGCCAAAGCGCGCCTGGATCTGGGCGAGCGTGGTCTCGGCCAGCGGCTTATTGACGGCGTCGGTCTCGTAATCTTTGACCGCTTGCCGGGCTTGGGCCAAAGCCTTCTCTTTTTCTCCCAGCCCCGCATAGGCAAAGGAAGGATCATGGGAATTCCGTTTGATTCCGGCGCCACCACGGTCTCCGGCGTTGGCTTAATCGCCTGAACCACGCGGTTGAAGGTACGCAGAGCGTCATCACTACGCCCGAGCCATTCCTGGCAAAATCCGATCTGCACGAGCGCACCCAGGGTAGCGGAATCGAGAGCTTGTCCGGATGGGACAGAGTTGAGCTTTCAGTGGACGGCATCGATCGCGGGAGCGAAATGCCGTTCGTAGATCGCCTGGCCGATTCGGGCTAACAAAACAAAGTCATCATTTGAATCGGCGGATATTTTGGCGAGTTCCTGCGCAGCCTCGTGGAGTCGACCTTCGGTTTGAAAAAGACTCGCCTTGGACGAATGAGCAGAGTCCGCATCGGGCGAAATGGCGAGGGCCCGGTCGAGCGCAGCCTGCGCGTCGGCAAAGCGCCGAAGATAGGCGTAAAATTCGCCTCCGATGCTGCTGAGCAAGGCCACGTTGCGCGGATCGAGCTCGAGCGCTTTTTTGAAACCGTTCTCCGATTCCTCCCATCGGCCGAGGCGGCGCAGAACGAAGGAGAGGTTGACCAGGACGTAGGAATTATTCGGCAACAGTTTCTGCGCCTGCCGGTAGGCGGCGGTCGCGCCTTCGAAATCGCGTAAACGCGGTAGCGATAAGCGCCCTGCGCGACCCACGATTCACCCGCGTCCGGCGCGAGAGACATGGCGCGATCCGCCGCTTCCTTGACCGCATCTGCGGTATTGGTTTTGCGGTCGACATCATTGAAATAGAGAAAGCTGCGGAGAACACCAAGTCGCGCCCAGGCGAGGGCAAACTTAGGGTCCAATTGCACAGCTTGGGCATGGGCCGCCGCCGCCCGCTCATAGGCGCCGTAGTTATACTCGTTATTCTCGATTGCCAGTCCACGCAGGTAGGCATCGTAGGCCGCAGTGTTCTGAGTGGGCTGGTCGCTTACCGCTTTTTGTTCCGCGCCGGTGAGCGTCGCATTCAACTGCTGGGCAATCGTGCCGGCGACTTCGCCTTCCACAGCAAAGACATCGTCCAGATTACGATTGTAACTCTCGGCCCAGAGATGTTCATCGCTCGCGACGCGGATGAGCTGCACGTTCACGTGCACCGCGTTGGCGATCTTCTGCACACTTCCTTCGAGAATGTTCGCCACTCCAAGTTGGTTGCCGATCTCGCGCAGGTTTTCTGGCGCGCTTTGATATTTTTGCGTCGAGGTCCTGGAGATAACTTTCAGGGCAGCGATCTTCGAGAGCCGGGTGAGAATCTCGTCCTGAATGCCCTCGGCGAAGTAGGCGTTGTCCTTATCGCTGCTCAGGTTTTCAAAGGGTAGAACCGCGATCGACTTCGCGGGGACGTTCACCGGTGTCTTAGTCTCGTTAGGCGACGATGGTGTCTGGTTGCTGGCCACCACCCGGGTCGCGCTGAACCGCCAGAGAAACCCTCCGCCCACCGCCAGGATCAATCCGAGAATGATCAGCTCCGTTCCGCTGACCCGTTGCGCGCCGCGCTCTCCGTGATACCAGGCCAGCACCAGCGTAACAAAGAACCCTACGATCATGGCGAGGATGACAAGCCGGATGGTTTGCGACGGGAGGTCGAAGCGGGTCGCGACAATGTCGAGGCCCTGTAAAAGCGCAAAGGCCGCCGCCACGTAGGCGATCGCCCATTGCACCAACTTGCGCTGCTTTAGCCGCTGGAAGAATTCGCTCATCGCGCAGCGCTTTCCCCTATTGCAGGCGATGTTTTCAGCTCGGAGAAGAAATCGCGATCGGACATTCGGGCTCCTGAGGCGATCTTAACAGCAAACTAATCGCTGCAAAGGCGAGGATTTGTGAGGCATGCAGCACTGGGTATTTCTCGACCAGATAACCTGGCGAAGCCCGGGGCGGGATCGTCAGCGAAATGTTGAAATTTCAGCGTGACAAGATCGATACGGAGGGCTGAAATCCGAAGGCGTTTCCCGCAGCGTTGTCAACCGAGGAAGAAAGGAACTTC
>CAXSCV010000058.1:0-20748 GCA_964235895.1 uncultured Chthoniobacterales bacterium | reverse complement strand
AGCGGCCGTTGCAAACAAGAGGTCCGTCGTCCGCGCCCGGCTGGTTGCGGTCATTCGCACGCCTGCTGACCTTCGAGCGGCCGCGCGCTTGCGCCAGCTCCCGGATTTCTTCGAATTGCGACTCGATGCTCTTTATCCGGTGCTTCCCGAAGTGGCGGCGGAAATCGAAAAACTTCGCGCGCCCCTCATCATCACGGCACGACATCCGCTAGAAGGTGGATGGAATAATTTGGACGCCTCCACTCGACGCGAGCTGCTCCTGCGTTTTCTCCCGCGCGCCGCCTACGTCGACGTGGAGCTGCGTTCCGCTTCGCAAATGGAATCTGTTTTGCAATTAGCCAAAGCGCGCCGCATCGGGCGTATTATTTCGGTGCACGATTTGCGTCGAACACCGAGCGCGCAACGCCTCGATCAACTTGCCCATTCCGCCGAAACTTTCGCGCCCGACATTTTAAAAATCGCCACGCGCACAGACACCGAAGACGAATGGGCGCGGCTCTCGTCGTTCTTCGATCGCACAAAAAACCGAATGCAAATCAGCGCAATGGGTCTCGGCAAATTCGGCCGCGCCTCCCGCCTCGCGCTCGCCCATCGCGGCGCGGTTTTGAATTACGCGCATCTCGAAAATCCGATCGCCGAAGGTCAGCTTTCGTTAAGTGAACTTCGCCGCGAACTGCGCGATTGCCGCCATCTCCCCAACGACTCGGAGCGTATATAAACTAGAAGCGGCCCGCCCCGCCCGATGTCGAACACGATCGAACTTCCAGACCTGATGCCGGTCATGCCGTTGCCCGGCGCGCTGCTCTTTCCGCACGCACTTCTGCCGCTCTACATTTTCGAATCCCGCTATCGCTCCATGCTCGAGCACGCCTTGGCCGCGCATCGCATGTTCTCCGTTGCCTTGATCAAACCGCAACGCGCCGACTGGATTTCCGTGGAAGATTTTCATCAAGTCGCGACCGTCGGGCTCATCCGCGCCTGCGTCGGACGGGCCGACGGCACTTCGAATTTAATTCTGCAAGGACTGCAACGCGTTCGCTTCACCGGCTTCGTCCAGAAAGAACCGTTCCCCATCGCCGAAATCGAGCCGCTCGAATCCGATGCCTCTGAAAATTTGCTGCAGACCGAAGCGCTCAGCGCAAAAGTTTTCGATCTCTACGAAAAGTTCAAAGGCACCGGCCGCGAGTTTCCGGAAAAGGTCGATCGTTATCTGGCCGATCTGCGGGACCCGGAAATGCTGGCCGATTTAATGGCGGCCACTTTCATCGGCGATCCGCTCCGCCGTCAGCAACTGCTCGAAGAGCTTTCCATTTCGCAACGTCTCCGCCTGGTCATTCAATATTTGCGCGACGAAACCGGCCACGCCGCGGCCTAACGAGTGCTCGATCAACTTCCCGGCCGCCGATCGCGAAACGGTTCGCCCGCGCGATAAAGCGCGATCTGGCCGCGCAACAGTTGTGCAACCGCCGAGTTGCCCGTTTCCTCCGCCAACCGCAGCGCCTCTTCCGCGGTCGTGATCGCCTCCGCAAAACGCCCAGTCTCCGCGTAAGCCGCTGCCAATGTCGTCTCGATGATGGCATCTTTTCGGCCGGTCGATTCGTTCGCGTTTTCCGCGAGCGCGACCGCTCTCGTTCCATCGCGCACGCGCGCCTCCGGCCAGGTCGCCAAAACCCATGCCATGTTTTTTTGCACATCGGGATTGCGCGGATTGCTTTGCAGAACTTTTTGTAGATGCGCCATCGCTTCGTCGGCGCGGCCGAGTTGCAGCAGCGTATTCGCCAAATAGGAATGCGCGGTCACATCTTCCGGACTCATCGCCAAGGCGCGTTCCAGATGGCCTAACGAGTCTTCCGCATTGCCGATTTGCAGAAGCGCGTTCCCCAGTTCTGTCTCTGCCGGCCGATACGTGGAATCGATTTCCAGCGCGCGTTCGAATTCAGCGATCGCCTCATTTGCGCGTCCTTTGAGCAACAAGGCGCAGCCCAAATTATAATGCACGGCCGCGGCCAAATCGGGCTCGAGCTCGACCGCTTTTTGCAGAAATGGAAGCGCCTCATTCACCCGTCCGAGTTGCGTCAGGACCGAGCCGAGATTGGTCTGCGTTTCCGCGTTGTTCGGATCGAGCGCGAGCGACGTTTGCAGGTGCGCGAGCGCTTCCTCGTTCTTCCCTTGCTGCATTAAAACCGCCGCAAAACTATCCTGCGCCATCCACGACCCGGGGTTCTTTTGCAACGTATCGCGCCAGAGCGTTTCGAGGTCGTGATAAATCCCAATCTGCATCCAGGTCAGCGCGCCGTAAGTCGTCAGCAAGAAGGCCGGGATTATTCTCGGCAACCGGCTCAATGCCGCGGCCGCGAGGACGATGAGACCGACGCTCGCCAGATATTGAAAATGATCGGCGACAAAGGAATAGCGAAACGGAAAGACGTTCGCAAAACCGAGCGCGGGAAAGAGCGTTCCGGCAAAAAACAAAACCGCGGTCAGCGGTCCGCGACCGATTTTTTTTCGCTCGAACCAAAGCGTCGCGATGACGGCGATTGCGCCGAACGGAAACAACCACTGCCAAAGCGCGCGCGCATCAATTTGCCAGCGCGGATAAATGAAAGTGAGCTGCGCCGGCCAAAGAAGTTTGCCGGCATAAAACCAGAGCGCGCGGCCCGCGATCAAAATTCTCTCGAGGAAGGTCAACGACCAGGCCGCGCCGAGCGCGCCGACATGATGGCGCTCGATCCAAATCGTGCACCAGCCGAGCGCGAGACCGACGAGAAAAAAGGGCAGCAACGCCCAAAGATCGCGACGTTTTACGGTGCCCGATTTCCACCAGCCGATGAGCAGCAACGCCGCCGGCAACGAGCAGGTCACCGTCTTGCTCAACAACGCGCAAACGAACAACGCGAGCGCGCCGAAATAAAAATACCACGCGCGCGTTTTTGATTCGGTCGCGTCGCGATTCGCGGCGAAGCGCAAATACATCAGCGCTGATGCGAAATAGAAAAATCCCGAAAGAACATTCTTGCGCTCGGAAACCCACGCGACCGATTCCACCTGCACCGGATGCAACGCGAAAATCGCCGCCGCCAACCACGCACCCGGAATCCGCAACGCGCTCAAAATTCGCCACAACAAAATCGCACCAAGCGCGTGCAGGACGACGTTGACCGAGTGATACCCGAGCGGGTTCAGCCCCCACAAATGATGCTCGATCCAGAAGGTCGTGTGAACGAGCGGGTAATAATTGCGGCGTGGCCGCGACCTCGAACCAGATCCGACAAAGACCGTGCAAATCGAGCAAGGTCGGGTTCTGCGTGACGTGAAAATTATCGTCCCAAATGTAACCGCATTGCCCGACGCCCAGATACGCGACTGCGCTCAGCACGAATAAGAATGCGCCGAGCAGCCAGGGATTTTTCCACGGCGATGCGGGCGCGGCGACGATTGGTTTTCCCTGCGTAATCGCCGCGGTCTTGCGGCGGCGGCTCATGCGCTCTCGATCGAACGCGCGCGGCCCGACGCCACCAGCCGTGCATGTTCTTCCATGAGATAACGATCGGTCATGCCGGCGATGTAATCGCAGATCGTGCGCGGCAAACCTTCCGCTTCGATCCGCCGCGTGGCCGCATCGCCTAACAAGTCCGGCACCCGCACATACGCTTCGAAAACCGCGCGCAACATTTCGCAGGCGCGCGCGTTCACCTGCGCCACGCGCGGATGGTAATAGACATTTTGATAGAGGAATTTTCGCAGCTCGCGATTCGCGCCTAACAAGTCGTCGCTGTAACAAATCAGCGGCCGCTCCTGCCGCCGCACTTGCGTCACACTTTGCACACCGGCCGCCGCGATCGCCGCCGCGCTCGAAGTCACGACATCGCGCACCTGCACGTCGATGATGTGATTGATGATCAGCTTGTGCAGATCGGGCGCGTGCGCGTTTGGATAACGCTCGTTCACCGCCGCGTGACTGCGCCGCCAAACCGCCGTTTCTTCGAGTTGGTCTTCGCTCAGAATTTCGAAATCCACCGCGTCGTCGAGATCGTGACTGTAGTAAGTAATTTCGTCCGCCAGGTTCGCGATCTGCGCTTCCAGCGATGGGCACCGATATTTTTTACCAGCCGGTTCCGGCGGATCGTAAAACGCCTGGTGTTTCTGAATTCCTTCCCGGACCTCGAAGGTCAGATTCAATCCCGAAAAACTCGGATAGGGCGCTTCCAATAAATCGACCACGCGCAAGCTCTGCTCGTTATGCTCGAAGCCGCCCTGCCCTTGCATGCATTCGGCCAGCATTTCTTCGCCGGAATGTCCGAAAGGCGGATGGCCGAGATCGTGCGCCAGCGCGATCGCTTCCGCCAAATCTTCGTTGAGCGAAAGCGCGCGCGCGATCGTCCGGCTGATCGATGCGACCTCGATCGTGTGAGTCAAACGCGTGCGCAGATGATCGCCGGTGCCATTCAGAAAAACCTGCGTCTTGTACTCGAGCCGGCGAAAGGCGCGCGCATGAATAATCCGCGCGCGATCGCGTTGAAATTCCGTCCGATATTCATGGCGCGGCTCGGGAAATTTGCGGCCGCGCGATTCGGCAGATTTCTGCGCGAAGGGCGCCAGCGCGCGCATTTCATCCGCTTCCATTTGCTCGCGCTTTTTCATTTTGATTTACTCGTTAGGCCGCGTCCGCGAAAAATCTTCGCGCAACCTTTTGCGCGCCATCTGAGCCTCTCGGCGCGCGATCAGCAAATCAAGAAACGCCAAAAGAAGCGCGGTCAAAGTGATCCACGCGCAAACGAGCCAGTAAAGAATGAAGCCGGCCGCGTGCTCGTGGTAATCGAGCAGCGAACGCAAAAACGTCGCACCGGCGAAGAGCATGAGCATGGCCAGCAAAATGAGCGCGAACATAACCGCGCGCCGCGTGCGCGGATCTCGCACCAGACCGCGCGTGGCCTGGATGACGAAGCCCGGCGCCCAGAGACTCATTTTGCCTAACGAGTGCTAAATCAGGAGCAGCGTCGGATTTTCCAGGAGACGCCGCAGCTCTTTCAAATATTCCGCGCCGAGCGCGCCATCGATCACGCGATGATCGCAGCTCATGCAAATGGCCATGCGATGGCCGGCAACCAGGTTATCGCAATCATCGATGACCGCGCGTTTCGAGACTGCGCCGATCGCGAGAATGAAACCCTGCGGCGGATTGATAATCGCGGAAAACGAATCGATGCCGTAACCGCCGAGATTCGAAACGGTGAAGGTGCCGCCTTGAAATTCTTCCGGCTTCATCCGCTTGTTCCGCGCGCGATGCGCCAGGTCTTTGACCGCTTCGCTGATTTCGCGGAGCGATTTATTTTGCGCCGCCCTAACGACTGGTGTGATGAGCCCGTCCTCGATCGCGACCGCGATTGCCAGATCGACATCCTGATATTGCACGATGGCGTCGTCGTCGAAGGACGCGTTCACTTTTGGAACCTTCACCGCGGCATCGACCGACGCTTTCAAGATGAAATCGTTCACCGTGATCTTTGCGGTATCGCTCCCCTCACCGGCGGCTTTCAATTCCGTGCGCGTGGTCATGAGCGGCCCGGCATCGATCTCGATGTTCAGATAAAAATGCGGGACCGGTCCTTTGCTTTCGACCAAACGTTCCGCGATCACCTTGCGCATTCCGGAAAGGTGAATGCGCGCGCCTTCGCTCGGTTTCGCGGCGGAAGTTGGCGCTGATTTTTTCGGCGACGGCGCGCTCGCGGGTTTCGCTTTCATCGCGCCACGAACATCGACTTCGGTGATGCGGCCTTCCGGTCCGCTGCCTTTGATTTGCGAAAGATCGAGGCCTTGTTCCGCGGCCAAACGACGCGCGAGCGGCGAAGCTTTCACGCGGCCGTCTTCCGCGTTTTCCGCCGGTGCGGGCTTTTCTTTTTCTTTCTTCTTTGCAGCGGGTTCCTTCGCTGGCGCTTTTTCTTTTTTCGCTTCCGGCGGCGCGGTCTCGGGCTTTTCTTTCGCGGCCGCGGGTTTTTCCGTTTCCTCTTTCGGTTCTTCTTTCTCTTCCTTCTTCTCTTCTGGAGCGGGCGCGGCTTCGTCCTTCTCGCCGATGAAGGCGATCTTCTGCCCGACCTCTACCTTGCCGCCTTCTTCGACATAAATTTCCGAGAGAACGCCATCTTCTGGCGACTCCCATTCCATCGTCGCCTTGTCCGTTTCGATCTCCGCGATGACGTCGCCGGTGGAAACCTGATCGCCCTTTTTTTTCTTCCACGCGACCAGCGTTCCCTCGGTCATGGTGTCGCTCAATTTCGGCATCTGGATTTCAGGCATGGCGGATTACTCGTTAGGCGTTACAAACTTTTTTCGCAGCGGCAACGATCTTTTCCACGCTTGGCAGAACCGCTTTTTCCAAGCGCTCGTTATACGGCATCGGCACATCTTCCTGGCTCACGCGCGCGATCGGCGCATCGAGCTCGTCGAAAATTTCCTTTTGAATGCGATAGCAAATTTCCGCGCCGATCCCGCAAAACGGCCGGTCCTGTTCCGCCACGACCACGCGATGCGTTTTTGAAACGGAGGCGTAGATCATTTTTTCATCGAGTGGTTTGATCGAGCGCAAATCGAGCACCTCCGCGCTGATCTCTTCTTCTTCGAGCGCTTCGGCCGCAGCCAGCGCCATCGGGACCGTTTGCGCGTAGCAAATAATCGTCAGGTCGCTGCCTTCGCGTTTGATCTCAGCGTGGCCTAACGGAATCAACAAATCCTCGTCGGCCGATTCGATCATTCCCTTCGAGCTGTAGAGAAGTTCGGACTCGAGCACGAGCACCGGATTGTTATCACGGATCGCCGTTTTCAATAAACCTTTCGCGTCGCGCGGCGTGGCCGGTGTGCAGATTTTCAAGCCGGGGAAATTTGCGTACAAACATTCCGTCGCATGCGAGTGCGTCGCACCGAGTTGATGCGCCGGGCCGTTCGGTCCGCGAAAAACAATCGGGATATTGAATTGCCCGCCTGACATCGTGAGCATGTTCGGCGCGTTGTTCACCACCTGATCGAACGCGACTAACGAGAAGCTGAAAGTCATGAACTCGACGATCGGCCGCAGTCCGACCATGGCCGCACCGACGCCCATGCCGGCGAAGCCATCTTCGCTGATCGGCGTATCGATGATGCGCGTCGGTCCGAAGCGATCGAGCAAACCCTGGCTCACTTTGTAGGCGCCGTTGTATTGCGCGACTTCTTCGCCCAGGAGGAAGACATTCGGATCGCGTTCCAATTCTTCCGCGAGCGCTTCGTTCAAGGCTTGCCGGTAAGTGATTTCGCGCATCTCGCTCATGGCACGTAGGTGTAATCGTAGAGCATCTCGAGCGGCGGCTCGCCGCTGGCTTCGGCAAATTTCACGCTCGCGAGCGCGGTGTCTTTCGCCTTCTTGTCCATCGCGTCGAACTGCTCGTTAGTCAGTTTTTCTTCGCGAGTGAGCTGTGCGCGCAAGCGCGTGATCGGATCGTCGAGGCGATATTTTTCCAACTGATCTTTCGTTCGATAACTGGCCGGATCGGACATGGAATGGCCGCGATAACGATAGGTACGAATTTCCACGAACGCGGGATGCGGATCTTTGCGAATGGTCGCGATGACTTCGGAAAGTTTGTCGCGCACCTCGCGAAAATTCATCCCGTCGACCACGAAACCCGGGATGTCGTAACCTTCCGCGCGCTCGACGATTTCCTTCAAGGAAGTCGAACGCTCCACCGAGGTGCCCATGGCGAAGAGGTTGTTTTCGCAGATGAAAATAATCGGCAAATGATAAAGACCGGCCAGGTTGAGCGCTTCGTGAAAGGCGCCTTGATTGATCGCGCCATCGCCAAAAAAACAAAGCGTGACGCGATCTTCCTCGCGATATTTGCAGGCGAACGCGAGACCGCAGGCGAGCGGAACGTGCGCGCCGACAATGGCAT
Source organism: uncultured Chthoniobacterales bacterium (assembly GCA_964235895.1). Classification (GTDB taxonomy): domain Bacteria; phylum Verrucomicrobiota; class Verrucomicrobiia; order Chthoniobacterales; family UBA10450; genus JACCTI01. The sequence continues at coordinate 12,826 of CAXSCV010000058.1, read as the reverse complement.
GCCCGCCATACATATGGTTCGCTTTGTCGAAATAATGCATCGACCCGCCGAGGCCGCGCGAGCAGCCCGTCTCCTTGCCGAATAGTTCCGCCATGCAGGCATCGGCCGATGTTCCGCGCGCCAGCGCATGCGCGTGATCGCGATAAGCGGTGATCAAATAATCATCAGGCCGCGTGGCTGCGACCGCGCCGACCACGACCGCTTCCTGTCCGATGTAAAGATGACAAAAGCCGCCAATCTTCTGCGCTTGATATTGCTGACTGGCGCGCTCTTCGAAACGCCGAATCAACAGCATCAGCGAGAGCATTTCGACTTCGTCGCGTTGCTCCGGCGGCTGCATGGCCGGATTAGGCAGCGCGCGGCAGCGGAGCGACGGCCGAGGAACGTTCCGGGCTTCGACCGAAGCTCATGCAGAGAACGAAGAGGCCGGTGAAGAAGAGATCGCTTAGGAGCGAGTTCCGGAAAAACATCCAGGTCGGCGTCGCGCTATATTGCGGCAAACCAGTCGTTAGGGCCTGAATCAGGCCGGCGAAGTTTTTCACGTAACCGGGATCGGCCAGCCAGGAAAAGAAATTCGTGATTAGATAAAAAATTACGGAAGCGGCGATCGAGGCCGGCAAAAGCGTGCGCCAGGAAGCGCGCTTTTGCAGAAGCAATCCCAGACAACCAACGACGACAAAGCCGAAGTAATGCGAGAGGGCCAGCGGAGCGAAGATGGGAAAGTGATAGTGCAGGTTCAGGACGACATCGGAGATGACGAGCGCGATCAGCGGCACGGTGAATTTATAACCGCGTGGAAAATAAGCCGCCGCGCAGAGAGCGATTGCCGCCATCGGTGCGAAATTCGAGAGCCACGCGGTGTCGGATTGCGCAAAAAATGCAGTCACGATCCGATACGCGACCGCGGAAAGAATGAGGAGAAACGCGGGAATCATCGAGGCACTTTAGCCGTCTTGCACTAGATGCAAAGCGCTTCCGTTCGGGCGCTGAATTCGCCGAAAGGGAAACGCGCGCGAGTCGTTAGGCCGTCGCGGCGGCGCGCGATGCTTTCTGTAAACGCGCTTTGCGGCGACGAGCGGCATTGCGATGAATGATGCCGCGTTTGGCGGCTTTATCGACCGCGGAAATCAACGCGCTCACGCTTTTTTTATCCGAGGCCACGACGCCTTTATGCAAATTGCGCAGCCGCGAAGTGACGCTGCGATTACGGAGAGAGCGCGTCGCGGTTTGGCGCGCGCGTTTGGAAGCGGATTTGGTGTTGGCCATGATGAATTAAGCTCGGAAAACTTGGGCGTGGAGGCTCGCGGAGAGGAGAAGTTTTGTCAACCGAACGCGAGCCAGCGAAACGGCTTCAGCCGCGATCGGCCACGGCCGCTGGGTTCGCATCGCGCGCCGCGTTTTTTTGTCCAGGCACAGTCGGGTTTTGCGATTTCACAAACGGCGCTGGCCGGCCGACTTCCACGGGCGAATCGGGCGCTTTGAGTTGGTAAACGTTGTGCGCCTTCGGCACTTTCGGAAGTTTGTCCGGAACCACTTGTACGACCGATCCGATCGGCAACTGGCTGTAAAGTTCGGTCACGTCTTTCGATTTCATCCGAATGCATCCGTAACTGGCGGGACGCCCAATTTTTTTCTCCTCCGGCGTGCCGTGAATATAAATGCAGCGACTAAAGGCGCGCGAAGTCGACGCTTCTAAACCGCGCAGCCAAATGATGCGGGTAATGATCGGGTCGCGACCAGGCGCATTCGGGCGAATGATTTCGCCGGTGAAACGGCGGTTGTGAAAAACCGCGCCGACGGGCGCGTGGTCGCCGATTTTTTGCGCGACGGCCATGGCGCCGAGCGGCGTGGTCATGCGGCCGGAGGAATCTCCGACGCCGAATTTCGAGGTCGAAACCGGATACGTCGTCACGCGGGCGCCATTTTGCAGAAGCATCAGCTTTTGATCTTTTACACTGACGATAGCTTCGTTTTTTACTTCCACGAGATTGTCGCCGTAAAGCGAGCGCAGGAGAAAAAGCGAGCCGAGGAGAAGAGCCGGGAGACGAAACATGCGCAGTTTGCTTTCCGGATTCCGGCCAATCCTCATGCGGGAATTGTAACTTCCGCCGACGAAGCCGCCAAGGTGAACTTGGGCCACCATTGCGAGAATGAGCTGAGCGAGACGTAGAGGAAACCGATTTGGAACATGGCCAAAAACGGCACCGAAAGATATTGGCCGTGCCGAATGGCGAACCAGAGGAAGTAAGCAAAATAAATTGCGAAGCCCATCTCGGCGATTGGCAGCATCGACTTGAGCGGCATGTATTTGCAGGTGCGCCAGGTTTGATGGCGGCGTTCGATGCCGTACTTCGGAGTGCGCGCAAAATCGGATTGGTGATTGAAGACGGCTTCGAGAACGGCGCGCGCGTTATTCAGCGAAAGGCCGACGCCGAGCGCGAGCAAGGCCGGCAAATAAAGGATTTCCTTCATCCACGTGCGCGGATGCAACTCGCGTTGCGCGCAAATGTAGAAGACGCCGACGGAGAGCGACGCGGTCAGAAAGATCGGCACATCGACCAGCATCATCCGCAGCCAACCGCTCTGCGGCCCGCCGATGGACGGATGCAAAAGCACGCACAAACAGGCGAGCAATAAATAGGCGAAGTTCGAAGTGAGATGCGCCGTTGCTTCGATCTTCAGATACAATGGCAACTTGCTGCGCCAGATGGTCGGCAACAGTTTTTTGCACGTTTGGATGGAGCCTTTGGTCCAGCGGTGCTGCTGCGATTTGAAGCCGTTCATGTCCACCGGCAGCTCGGCGGGCGTGATCACGTTCGGCAGAAAAATGAATTTCCAACCGGCCAGTTGTGCGCGGTAACTCAGGTCGAGATCTTCCGTGAGCGTGTCGTGTTGCCAGCCGCCTGCTTCTTCGATGCACGACCGGCGCCATAAACCCGCGGTGCCATTGAAATTGAAGAAACGCCCGCTCCGGCTGCGCGCGGTTTGCTCGAGCAAAAGATGGCCATCGAGGAACATCGCCTGCACGCGCGTGAGCAATGAGTAAGTGCGATTCAAATGTCCCCAGCGGGTCTGGATCATCCCGATCTTCGGGTCGGTGAAAAAGTGGATTGTGTTCCGCAGGAGATCGCGCGGCGGAACGAAATCGGCATCGAGAATGCAAACGAAGTCGCTCTCCGCGGAGCCGAGCCCGGTCTCGAGCGCGCCGGCCTTAAATCCGACGCGATCGGTCCGATGAATCAGCTCGGCATTCAGGCCGCGCTCCTGCAACTCCCGCACGCAACGCGCGGTTAAATCCCGCGTGTCGTCGGTGGAATCATCGAGCACCTGGATGTGGAGGAGCTCGCGCGGATAATCCAGTTCGCTGACCGATTTGAGCAAACGTTCGACGACGTAAACTTCGTTAAAGATAGGCAACTGCACCGTCACTTTGGGCAATTGCTCGAACTGCGAAACCGGGACCGTCTCGCGCTTCCGATGCTTCAAAAACAGATAAATAATGAAGTAACGGTGAATGCCATAAGCGGAAAGACCGAGAAGGACGCTCAGGTAACAAATGGTCCAAATAAGATATCCCGTGCTTCCGTGCATAACCGTGATGAGAGATGCCGGCCACGAAGGGCCGGCACGCGCGACATGATGCCGCTTCCGAGACATCCGTCAAATCAAAAATCGGCATTTTCCCTCGTAAAAACGGCTTGTGACGAGAGCGAATCTTGCGCGCGCAGGAGGTTCGGCTAACGAGCGATTTTTCACTTTTCGCCCGCTGGTTATTTGCGAATTCTTAACGCGGTTGCGCAGTCGTCTCGGCCAACGCCGATAGCAGGCATTCGCTCTTGCCGCCGAAAGCCAACCGCTGAACTTTACCTCCGATGGCGTTCCCCGATTTCACCCGTTTGCGCGCGCTTTTCCAGCGCCGTCGTGACGATCGTTTCGAACGCTTCAACATCGTCTTCGCCATCCTGCTCGCCGGTTGGGTGCCGTCGATTTTGATGCTGGTCATTTCCTACACCATCCTCACTCGCACGCTGGAATCGAAGATTTTGCGGGATCGCCAGACCTTCGTGCAATTGATCGCGCATCTCGTCGGCGACGACTTCAGCCGGACGAGCGGGATTATCGAATACTACCAGACGCAGCCGGACGTTCCGAGAATCCTGGCCGGGCCCGAGCCCGAACTCGCCGCGCAACAATGGCTGAACCAGACCTTCTACTCGCATCCGCGCATCGACGGCATGTTCGTGGCTGGCGCCGACGGACGCTTGATCGCATCGATCCCGGCTGTGCCGCCGGAGTTAGCAGGAGAATTTTCTTCCGAACTCTGGCGCGAACCCGCGTCGCACGCAGTCTACGTTTCGCCGATTCATCCGCGCGTCTCGGACAAGCGCATGACCTCCGATATCGTGGGCGCGGTGCGCACGCCGGATGGTGCGGTCGCGGGCTACATCGGGGTTTCCGTGCTGGTGGAACGGATGGGGCGTCGCTTGTCGTCGATCGAATTCGCGGATCAATCCATCTGTCAGGTCATCGATCAAAACGGCGCGGCGCTTTTCACCGATAATTTTCAGCCGAACACGCTCTCTGCCTCGTCGGTCGAGAACCCGCTCATTCGCGAAATCCGCCAGGCGAAGTCCGGCCATCTCGAGCGGCACGATAATTTATATTCCTTCAGCCTGGTTGAGACGACCGATTGGGTCGCGGTGGTCGAGCAACCCAAAGCCGCCGCATACAAACCGGCCACCGATTTGCTGGGAAAAATCACCTTGCCCGCGGTCTGGCTGATCATTCTTACGATGGTCGGCGCCTGGCTCGCCGGAAGGTTTACCCGCCGGCAAGCGGAAGCCGCACGGCGAATCGAACGCGAGGTTATTTTCAACGAGAAGATTCTGGCCAACATGCCGAGCGGGATCGCGTTAGTGGATCCGGAGTCGCACAATTTCCTGCAAGCCAACGAAGCCTTCAGCGGCATGGCGCAGAATTTTGGCGGATTGCCACTCGGCAAGGATGTTTATCAGGCGACTTACGACGAAGTAAAAATCGCGCCACCGGAAGCGATCGAAAAGGTGCTCTCGTTCGGCACGCCTTACCAATTAGTCGAGCAACCGTTTCGCGATCGCTCCGGCATGACGCGCTTCGTCAATGTGAACCTGCTCCGCTTGCAAGGCACCGAACAGCGCGTCCAGGGCGTTCTCTATTTAGTAGAAGATAAAACGCGCGACGTGACTTTGCGGCAGGAGCTCATCGGCGCGATCGCGGCCAAGGATCAGTTCCTCGCGCTCCTCTCGCATGAGTTGCGCAATCCGCTCTCGCCCGTCATCGCCATGGTCGGTGAACTGGAAGCGAGCGCCTCTCAATCTCCGGAAGTGCGGCGCGCGCTCGAAGTCATCCGCCGGAATGTCGAGCTGGAAGCGCGCCTGATCGACGATCTCCTCGACGTCACGCGCATCTCGAAAGGCAAGCTCCAGCTCAGCCTCGAGACGGTCAGCGTGCACGAGATCCTGCAGCGAGCTTACGAAATCTGTCGCGAAGAAATTCTCGGCAAAAATTTGCACATCGAGTTTCGGCTGCGCGCGGAGTTTGTGCACGTCAAAGGGGACCCGGCCCGGCTGCAGCAGGTCTTTTGGAATCTGATAAAAAACAGTGTGAAATTTACGCCCGCGCAGGGCCGTATCGTCATCGAAACTTTTAATCCCTCGCCCGAGCAAATCGAAATCCACACGACCGATACCGGCATCGGCATCGAGCGCGAAAAGATTGCGAAAGTATTCAACGCCTTCGAGCAAGGACAAAGCTCGATCACTCGCCGCTTCGGCGGCCTCGGCCTCGGCCTCGCCATCTCAAAAGCGATGGTCGCGGCGCACGGCGGAACGATCTCGGTCGAAAGCGACGGGAAAGATCGCGGCGCGACCTTTGTCGTTACTCTGCAGACCGTGCCCGCTCCGTTATCGCAGACCAATCCGCCGCCTTCCGCTCAAGTCGCGCCCAATATCGCGACCAAGGCTCGCATCGAAAAAAGCGCGCCGCGCCTGCTCGTGGTCGACGATCATTATGACACCTGCACCGGTATGAAAATGATGCTCGAACGACGCGGCTACCGCGTCACTCTCGCGCACACGGCCGATCAGGCGGTGGAAAAAGCGCGACAGGAAGAATTCGATTTGTTGATCAGCGATATCGGATTGCCGGATCGCTCCGGTTACGAATTAATGGAAGAACTTCGCGCGACCAAGAGTTTGCGCGGGATCGCGCTCAGTGGATTTGGCATGGAGAACGATGTCAACCGGGCGCGGGCCGCCGGTTTTTCGGAACACTTAACCAAGCCGATTAATTTCGAGCGCTTGGAAAAAGCGATCCACGACCTTCTTGATCGTGAGCCGTCGGTGCCGGCCAACGGTCAGGCAAAGTAGTCCGCGTCGCTAACTAACAGCACCGGGGCGCGCAGGAGCAACTTTAGCTTCGCCCTCACGTTTCTCAGCAGCATCTTTCAGCTCGCGGGAGAGTTTGCTTACCCGCTGCTTCATCACCTTGCCCGCCTTGAACTTTACCGTAGCACGCGCGGGAATAGTGACGCTACTATCGGGTTGGTTCGGATTACGCCCAATCCGAGGTTTCGTTAGGCGCACCTGAAAGACACCGAAATTGCGCAGCTCAACCGAAACGTTTTGCGCCAAACTATCGGTGATATGATCGAAGGTGCGCTGGACAACATCGAACACCTCTTGCTGGTTTCGTCCCATCTGATTGCTGATCGCAACCACGATGTCTCGTTTTGTTAGCTTCGCCATGACACTCCGAATCGCCTCCCAACCTGTCGTCAGGCGGAAAAAAGAGCAAATACTTGCGACACCGCGGCCGCAAGGCTTTTCCGCATTGACCTTCCTCGCTTAGGAAGTTTGCGGGCGACTAAAGAGCTGGCTCAGGTGAAACGAGAAGACCGTCTGGCCAGCTAAAGCTTTGCGGCGCGACTTCAACTGTCCCTGCAAAACACCCAGCTTGGTAAAGACACCATTCCATTCACCCTCGAGCCGGCGCACTTCTTCGTTAGTTAACTCGCGCACGCCGCGCATGGAGACGCCACGTTGCAAGACATTCATGGCCCGCCCGGATAACTCGCTTAGTAAACCCAGCTCGCGGAAAGCATGTTCTGTTTCCTGCAATAGGTTGGCGCGTATATCGGTGAACTGCCTCTCCTGTTCCGCGGAGATAATCGGTTTCGCCTTATCCAAACCGTAAGTAATGAGATCGTGCAGCTTCTTCCAGTTATCCAACTGCAGGGTCAACAAACGAAGTTGAGTCTCGAGGTTCCTGTCCTTCATGAGAGTCCGGCGGAAAGCTCCAGGGTTTCGTCGAGCTTCTGCAAATTATCGATCAAGAGATGCGCCCACGGCCGGTCGACCGTTTGCACCTGACTGATGATCCCTTCTTCAAAATAGAAACGGCCTTGCCGCCAGCGAAAGACTTCCGCGACCGCCCCTTCGCCTTCAAGCGAACCAAAGACGGCGTGCCGCACCGATCCGTGCTGCAAATAAATTTCGCTGTTCCCCCGGCCCGATTTGAAAGTGAAACGGCCGCTCCGTTGCCCGAGGCAGCTCATTTGTAAAATTTCCGCCGCGGAAAATTGGTTCAGATTTCCGATGAGCGAATGGCAAGGATCGATTCCTTCCGAAGCGTCGCCCGAATGCGTTTCAAGCGAGCCGACGAATCTCCGCAGCTTCGAGCGCAATCCGAAGTCGCTCCGCCGCGTATCGATCCAGGCGATTTTTTGTTGCTCGGCCGATCGATTCGATTCCGAGGCTCCGGCCGGGGCGGACGCGAGGCAGACGATTTGCAGCGAGGGAAAATGTTGGCGCGCATTAGTCGCCTGCTCCAGAGCGAGGGCCGGTTCGCCTTCCACCAGGAAGCCGTCGAAATTTTCCGCCAGCAAAACCCCGATCGCTTCCGGCATGCTGCGAACGATGCGGGTCTCGACGAAATCCATTTCGTCCACGATGGCGATTGAACGGTCCTGGAAGACCGGATCAGCATTTAAAATGAGGAGGCGGGTTTCCACGTGGTGCGCAACGAAGCTAAGAATCCTTTAGCAAGAACCTTGCCCGCGCCCTGACAGACTCGCGCTCGCCCTACCGGCGCCATTCCTTCCGTGGCGGGGGCGCCGAAAAATATTCCGGCGAGATCTCGTGCGCCGTCCGAAAATGCACTTTCGCGACAGATTTGAGAATTTCTGGCCCGTGTTTTTCCACCAGCGCCCGCGCACTCGCTTTCACGCCTGCGGAAACGCCGCGCCCAAGTTTTACGCCAAGCGTTTTTCCCCGTCGATCCAGCCAGTTAATAAAAGCTTCCCGGGCGAGAATCGAGGCCGCCGCCACCGCCAGATCGGATTCCGCTTTCGTGCGCTGTTCTAATTGAATAGCGCGACCGCGTTGCAAAAGCGAACGCTCGATCACCCGCGCATCCGCAAATTTATCCGACAATGCCCGCGGACAATTCGGCTTTTGCTCGAGCAAATTTTCGATCACACGCGCATGCCCCCAGCCGAGCAAGCTGTTCAGATTCCCGAACTTCAAATACAGCTCGTTATACCGTTCCGGCCCGATCGTCACCGTGCTCGCAATCGCGCCCTGCGTGGTGCGAATCGTCTCCGCCAGCCCATGAATCCGCGCATCCGAGCCAATGCGCTTGCTGTCCTGGATTCCCGCCTCCAAAAATTTCCGCGCGATCCCGCGATCCACATACACGCCCGCGATCACCAGCGGCCCGAAGAAATCGCCCTTCCCGCTTTCATCGACGCCGAAATGCGGCTCGAACATTTCCGGCGCATGCACTTCCTCGTAGCCCAGTTTCGCTTCGCCGAGAATTTTCGGTTCCAACTGAAACTGCACGAACTCCTCTATCCCCTTTCCTTGCAGCAAAATCTTCGGCCCCTTCTCGTAAACCGCCACGCTCAGCTTTTCCTTCTGCGCGAAAAAAATCGTGTAAGGCCGCGGCGCAAACACAAAACCAAGCTCCTCCAGTAATTCGCGCAGCCGGATCGCCTGATCGCTCGTGAGCGGATGAGTGTAGGAATTCACGCGGCGAGAGCGGGAAGATTCCACTTCGAAAGGCGCCGGGGCAAGCTTGCTCGCATCGGTTCGCATCCATGCAGTTCAAGACGTGCTCTCCATTGTCCTGTAAAAAATGGGCTTGCCTTTAATTAGATAATTGTCTAATTATACATTTATTGAACCTGCTCTTTAAAGCCCTGCGCGATCCCACTCGCCGGCGCATTCTCGAAATGCTGAACCAGCGCGATCTCACCGTCACTGAGATCAGCGACGCCTTCGCCATGAGCACTCCGAGCATTTCTTATCACCTCGACCTTCTGAAGCAGGCCCAACTCGTCTCCGCGCGGAAGAACGGCCAGTTCGTTACCTATTCCCTCGAAACAACCGTCCTCGATGATTCGCTCGGCTGGATTCTCGACCTGATCAAAGGAAAGAAGAAGAAAGGAAAACGAAAATGAAAACCAAACTCGATTGGCTGGAAAACATCTTCCTTCTCGTGCCCTTTCTCCTTCTCGTCGCTCTGTGGCAGCGAATCCCGGAGCGCATCGCGATTCACTGGAATCTCAACGGCCAAGTCGACGGCTGGGGCGAGAAAGGATGGAGTCTGCCGCTCCTCCCGCTCGCTTCCATCGCCATCGTCTTGATCCTGCGCATCGTCCCGAGGTTCGATCCGAAACTCCGCGAAGAATCCATTCCATCCGAGCGCATGCGGACCGCGCTGCAAAGTCTTCGCTTCGCCCTTGTCCTCTTTTTCTTCGTCATCTTCCTTCTCATACTGGCGGCCTCGTTAGGCTTCGCATTTTCGCTCAACCGAATTTTGCTCAATAGCGTTCTCCTCCTCTTCGCGATCGTCGGAAATTATCTCGGCGTTCTCCGTCCGAATTACTTCGTTGGTCTTCGCACGCCCTGGACCTTGGAGAATCCCGCGACCTGGCGCGCCACCCATCGGCTCGGCGGCAAACTCATGTGCTTTGGTTCGCTCGCGCTCCTCCTGCTCCAATTCGTCATCAGCGAACATCTCATCTTCTCGCTTCTCATCTTCGCCACCCTTCTCTTCGTGGCTTGGGCGTTCGTATATTCGTGGCATCATTTTCGCACCTGTGCTGCCACCGCTCGCCACTCGTAAATCAGCAACCGCATTCCGTCGCCGCCTGCTCGTTTGGTTTCGCCGGCACGGCCGCGATCTCCCTTGGCGCGGCACGCGCGATCCCTATGCGATCCTGGTTTCGGAGTTCATGCTCCAGCAAACACAGGTCGCCACCGTCATCCCCTTCTATAATAGATGGCTCGAGCGCTTTCCCGATTTCCCGTCCCTCGCGCTCGCTTCCGAATCCGACGTCCTCCACGCCTGGCAAGGTCTCGGCTATTACGCGCGGGCGCGAAATCTCCGCGCCGCCGCGAAAGCAATCGCGCGCGCGGGATTTCCCACCGAGGCCGAACAAATGCGGCGCCTCCCCGGCTTGGGTCGTTACACCGCAAACGCCGTCGCCACCTTCGCGCTCGATCGATCTGTTCCGATCGTCGAAGCGAACATCGCCCGCGTTCTCACCCGCCTTTTTGATATGCGATTGCCGATCGACTCCAGCACGGGCTCCGAAAAACTTTGGGCACTCGCGACGTCACTTCTTCCCGCGCGAAATGCCGCGCGCTACAACTCCGCTTTGATGGATCTCGGCGCGATGGTTTGCGTCGCACGCCAACCGAAATGCCATCTCTGTCCGGTGCGCGGAATGTGCGCCGCGACTGATCCGGCCAGTCTTCCGATCAAACGAAAGCGCGCCGCCACTAAACTCCTCACCGAACAACACGCCTTCACTTTCGAGCGCGACAAGATCCTCCTGGAACAATCGCAAACGCGCTGGCGCGGCATGTGGATCCTTCCGCGCCTAACGAGTGCTAGCGCGCGCGAGCGACCGCTTTACGTTTCAGAATTTCCCTTCACCAATCATCGCATCACCCTCGCCGTTTATGAGCGCGCCGCTTCCTCCGCGATTTCCGGCCGCTGGTTTTCCCACGCCGCGCTCGCCTCCATTCCGCTGCCCTCGCCGCATCGCCGCGCGCTCGCGCACTTGCTCGATCCCTCCTCGACTTCGGCAGGATTGCCGAGAAAGATTCAAAAATGCGCAGCATGACAGGCTACGGCCGTGGCGAAGTCGACCACGACGGCGTGAAGTTCAGCGTCGAGTTGAACTCGGTGAATCGGAAGCAAAGCGACATCGTGCTCAACCTCCCGCGCGAATTCGCCGCGCTCGATCCGCGCATCCGGCAAGCGATCAATGAAAAACTTTCGCGCGGCCGCACCACCGCCCTCATCTCCGCGCAGGACGGCGCGGACGGCGCGCGCAAGCTCGCGCTCGATACCGCTCTCGCGCGTTCCTATCACGAGGCCATGCAGGTGTTGCAGAAAGAATTGCAAGCGCCGGGCGACATCACCATCGGCGCCATTTTGCAGGCGCCGGGCGTGATGCGTTTTTCGGAGAACAACGCCGACGCCGAGGAAGCCTGGCCTTCCCTCGAACGCGCGCTCCAAACCGCGCTCGATTCCTTAATCAAAATGCGCGAACGCGAAGGCCGGCATCTCGCGAAAGATTTAATTCATCGGCTCAAACTCATGCGGCGAGAAATCAAAGCCGTGCGCGCCGCCTTTCCCGAAGTGGTGAAAAAATATCGCACCGCGCTTTCCGAACGCATCGCCAAAGCCGGACTCGATCTCTCGTTAGACGACGAACGTTTGCTCAAGGAAGTGACGCTCTTCGCCGATCGCTCCGATGTTTCGGAAGAGCTGACGCGCCTCGAAAGTCATCTCGCGCAATTCGCGCATCTCCTGCGCAAGAACGAACCGGTCGGCCGCACGCTTGAATTCATCACCCAGGAAATTGCGCGCGAGTTGAACACGCTCGGCGCGAAGGCCAACGACGCCGCCATTTCGCAGCGCGTGGTCGCGTGCAAAGCGGAGTTGGAAAAGATTCGCGAACAAATCCAAAACCTTGAGTAAACAATTCACGCGACGCGGAATTCTGTTCGTCGTCTCCGCGCCCTCCGGCGCGGGCAAAACGACTTTATGCGACGCGCTCCGGCAGACGCCGGATTTCGTATATTCCGTTTCCTGCACCACGCGTGCGCCACGCGCGGGCGAGAGCGAAGGAGAGGATTATTATTTCCTGAGCGAGAAAGAATTTGTCCGCCGTGTCGAAGCGAAACAGTTCCTCGAATACGCGCGCGTGCATGAGCATTACTACGGCACGCTGCGCAATCCTATTCGCAGCAATCTGGAAAACGGCGTCGATGTCTTGATCGATGTCGACACGCAAGGCGCGGCCTCGATTCGCAATTTCGACGACGCGTTTATTCGCCAATCGCTCTGCGATGTTTTCATCATGCCGCCCGACCTGGAAGAGTTGCGCCGTCGCCTAACGAAACGTGGGAGCGAGACCGCGCAGCAAATCGATTTGCGTTTGGTCAACGCCGCCCGCGAGATGGAATTGTGGCGCGACTATCGCTACACCATCATCAGCAAATCGATGGAAGAAGATCTGCAAAAATTCCGTCACATCATGGGCGCAGAGCGCTATCTAAGCCGACGACTCGCGCTCGCGTAATCAAGCAGACGCAGTCCACGTTGCGTTCAGGCAAGCGGCGCCCTTCACGCGAGAAAATAAATTTCCTGCCCACGACGGCGCTAACTTAAAAGTTGTCATCCTGAGCCGCGAAGACGGCGAAGGACCTCGCACAGAATCCTTGGCCAACCACTCGTTAGGCAAAACCAATCCCCCTCTGCGCGGTCC
>CAXSCV010000057.1:0-20776 GCA_964235895.1 uncultured Chthoniobacterales bacterium | reverse complement strand
AGATCGACCAGCGTTTCGATCAAGACCGCGGTCTGAATGGTCATGTGCAACGAACCGGTCACGCGCACGCCGTTGAGGGGTTTCCCGGCGGAATGTTTTTTGCGAATGGACATCAAGCCGGGCATTTCCTGCTCGGCGATATCGATCTCGCGCCGGCCGTAATCGGCCAGTGAAATGTCGGCGACCTTGTAGTCGTTAGGCTTTGTTTTAGTGACGGTTTGTGTGCTCATATTATAGGGATTTGATTGGCCTCAGATCGAGGCTTTGGATGAAACGAGGTTCGACGCGACAGCGTTTTGGAGTGCGCCAGAGTGTTCTGGCGCTTTTGCTCTTTGAGACTGTCCAAAAGCGGCGGAGCACCGCACGCACTCCAAGACGCTGTCGCGTGTTCGGAGAGAGCGAGGTCGGACAAATTCAGGCCGATTGGAAAACTCATCTGGCAGCCTTTTTCAGCGCAGCAGCCTTGTCAGTTTTTTCCCAAGTAATATCGGGATCGTCTTTGCCGAAGTGTCCGTAGTTCGTTGTTTTGGAATAAATCGGCCGGAGCAGATCGAGCTGTTGAACGATGTCGGCGGGTTTAAAACTGAAGACGCGATTGACGGCGTGCTCGATTGATTCTTCAGCGACGGTATTGGTGCCGAAAGTGTTGATGTTCATGCTGACCGGATCGGGGTAACCGATGGCGTAAGCGAATTGGATTTCGCACCGCGTCGCCAAGCCCGCCGCGACGACATTTTTCGCAACCCAGCGGCCCATGTAAGCGGCGCTGCGATCGACCTTGCTCGGATCTTTTCCGGAGAAGGCGCCGCCGCCGTGACGTCCCCAGCCGCCATAACTGTCGACGATAATTTTGCGCCCGGTCAGGCCGGTGTCGCCTTGCGGTCCGCCGATGACAAAACGTCCGGTCGGATTAATCAGGAACTGCGTTTTGCCGTTGACCATTTCTTTCGGCAACACTTTGCGGATCACTTTTTCGATGCAGAATTTCTCGATCTCCGCGTGCTCTTTGTCGTCCGCGTGCTGGGTCGAGATGACGACGTTGGAGATGCCGACTGGTTTGCCGTCGTCGTAAATAACCGAGACCTGCGACTTCGCGTCCGGCCGGAGCCAGGGCGCTTTGCCGCTCTTGCGGATGCGAGTCAATTCGCGGCCTAACCGATGCGCGAACATGATCGGCGCCGGCATCAGTTCTTCGGTATCGTCGCACGCGAAACCAAACATCAGGCCCTGATCGCCCGCGCCCTGCTCAGACGAACTCTTGCCCTTCGCTTTCTTCGCATCGACGCCCTGCGAGATATCGGCCGACTGGCAGGTGATGATGTTCTGCACGAAGAGGCGATCGGCATGAAAGACATCGTCATCATTGACGTAACCGATCTCGCGTACGGCATCGCGCACGATCTGGACGTAATCCAGATTCGCCTTGGTCGTGATCTCGCCGCCGACGATGACTACGTTGCTCTTCGCGTAAGTTTCGCAGGCGACGCGGCTCTTTTTGTCGACCCGCAAACACTCGTCGAGCACCGCGTCGGAAATGGTGTCGCAAACTTTATCCGGATGACCTTCACCGACGGATTCGGAGGCAAAAATGAAACGACGAAGCATTGAAGAAAAAGGTGAGGAATGAAAATTACGAGTGAAGAAACAGAAGCATCATAGTCGATCATATTGACCAATCATGATGCGTAGATGTATCGTCACGCCGTTCCGAAATGTCGTCAACCTTAAATTTCCTGCGCCTGCTGGCCGATCCCACGCGGCTCCGTTTAATCCTGCTCCTCGAGCAGGAGGAGCTGACCGTGGCCGAATTGCAGGACGTCATGGGCATGGGGCAATCGCGCATCTCCAGCCATCTCGCGCAGTTGAAGCGCGCCGGCGTCGTGAGCGATCGGCGCGCGGGAAAAAATGTTTATTACGCGCTGACGGAAGCGAGCGGGCAAAGCGCGGCCCGCGCGAAAGTGAATGAGCTGACGCGCACGCTCGCGCGCGAGTTGCCGGAGACGACACGCGATCGCACCGCGCTGAAAGTGGCGTTGCGCAAACGGCAGGATCGCGCGCGCACTTATTTCGATGAGCTGGCCGGAAAATTCGGACGCAGTTATGTGCCGGGCCGCTCGTGGCAAGCGCTCGCGCATACGCTCATCACTTTGTTACCCGCGCAAACAGTGGCCGATCTCGGAGCCGGTGAAGGAACGCTTTCGCAGCTCCTGGCCAAGACTGCGAGCAAAGTCATCGCGGTCGATAACGCGCCCAGGATGGTCGAGTTCGGCGCGAAGCTCGCGGCCGATCACGGCTTCAAGAATTTGGAATATCGCCTGGGCGATATCGAGGAACCGCCGATCGAAAAAGGCTCGATCGATCTGGCGATTTTGAGCCAAGCCTTGCATCACGCGATTCATCCGGAACGTGCGATCGAAAGCGCGTATCGCATTTTGAAAAAAGGCGGCCGCCTGGTCATTCTGGATTTGCTCAGCCATCGCTTCGAGCGCGCGCGCGAGCTTTACGCGGATCACTGGTTAGGCTTCAGCGAAGTGCAACTGCATCAATGGCTGGAGGCCGCGAAGTTCCGCAAAATCGAAGTAACCGTCGTCTCGCGCGAAAAAGAGAGCCCGCATTTCCAAACCGTTTTTGCGACCGGTTTGAAGTAGTCGCATTCGTTTCGAGAATTGAAATGAACGCGCGACTGAATGGCTTTCTCTGCGAGCTGCGGCGGCGAAAAGTTTATCGCGTGGCCGCGGGTTACGCGGTCGTCGGATGGTTGTTGCTACAGGTAGCGGCGACGATTTTTCCGGCGTTGGAATTCCCGGCGTGGAGTCTGCGTTTTGTCATCCTGGTTATTCTCGCGGGATTCCCGATCACGCTTGTCCTCGCTTGGGCGTTCGATGTCGGGCCGCATGGTTTTGAGAAGACGCAGCCGGTCGTGGAGGAAGGCGCGGAATGTCCGCCCGCCTTGGCGCCACGACGGCGGAATGTCTATTTGCTCGCGGGCATCGGCGTGGCGATCGCCATCCTCGCTGGGTTTTATTTTTTGCCGCGAGCCAGCGCGAAGAAGTTGGATAAATCGATCGCGGTTTTGCCGTTCGATAATTTTTCCGAGGACAAAGAGAACGAATATTTCGGCGACGGTATCCAGGATGATGTGCTGACGAATTTAGCGAAAATCGGCGATCTGAAAGTCATCTCGCGCACTTCCGTTACGCCTTACAAAGGCATGGCGCACAATATGAAAGAGATCGGGCGCGCACTCGGCGTGGGCGCGATTCTCGAGGGGAGCGTGCGACGCGACGGAAATCGCGTGCGGGTCAATGTGCAGTTGATCAATGCCGCGACCGATCAGCACATCTGGGCGGAAGTTTATGAGCGCGATCTGACCGACGTTTTTGCAATTCAGAATGCGCTGGCGCAGGAAATCGCGGCGCAGCTGAAGGCGAAACTTTCGCCGGACGAGAAGACGCGGATGGAAACGAAGCCGACGCAAAACGACGAGGCGTATCTGTTGTCGATTCAAGCGCACGAATTTTTCAATCGCCCGGATCGCCGGCACGACGATGTCCTGCGCGCGGAGTCGCTTTACGAAAAAGCGATCGCGCTCGACCCGAGTTTCGCCTTGGCGCAGGCGCGTCTTTCGCAACTGGAAAGCTGGATGTATTACGCGATCGAATCGACACCGGCGCGCATGCAGAAAGCGCGCGCAGCGGCGGCGGAAGCGCAACAATTGCAACCGAACTTGCCGGAAACGCATTTCGCGCTCGGCCTGGTTTATTACTACATCGAGCGCGATTACGAGCGCGCTTTGAGCGAACTGGAAATCGCGCGGGTCGGTTTGCCGAACGACTCCATGATTTATCGCGCGATCGCGGCCATTCAGCGGCGCCAGGGAAAATGGGATGAATCGACTGCGAGTTATCGCAAGGCGTTCGCGGTCGATCCGAAGGATCCGATTTTGCTGGAGAACATGGGCTGGAATTATGTGGCGACGCGCAATTATCCCGCAGCCGCGAAAATTTTCGACCGGGCCGTCGCGGTCGCGCCCGAGACTTTTGCGGTGCGGGAATTGCGCGCGCGGATGGAGTTTTACGAAAGGGGCGATCTGCGGCCGCTCGATCAACTACTCGTTAGTCTGCCGGAGAATGTCGACCCGAACGGCACGATCACGCTGACGCGTTTCAATCTGAAAATGTATCAGCGGAAGTTCGGCGAGCTGGTTGCGATCCTGGAGCGAAGTCCGGCGGAGAAATCGCGCGGCGAAACCAGCGCGCCGATCTCGAAATCCTTTCTGCTGGCGAACGCTTACGCGCAGTTGAAGGAGCCGGAGAAGGCGCGCGCCAATTACGAAGCGGCGCGCGAGTTGGCCGAGAAAGCGGTGCGCGAAAATCCCAGCGACGGTCCACGGCACGCATTGCTCGGTTTGATTTACGCCGGTCTGGGCCGTTGCGATGAAGCGAAAGCGGAAGGGAATCGCGCGGTCGAGTTGCTCCCGGAAAATCGCGACGCGTTTGATGGGCCGATCCTGGCGATCAGCCGCGCGCATATATATATGCTGTGCGGCGACGAGGAGACGGCGCTGACCGCGCTGGAACATTCCTTGCGCACGCCGGCCGGCATCACGCCGAGCGAATTGCGTTTCGATCCGGCCTGGGATCCGTTGCGCAATCAACCGCGCTTCGTCGCGTTACTAAAAAAATATGGCGGCTAAACGCGCACTCTTTTTCGCCGCGCTCGCGTTCTTGTTTGTTTTTTCGGCGCGGGCCGATTGGCAAGTTACGGATTCGAAAATCGATTCCGCGCGGGCGGGTGTGGAGCATCGGCATTTGTCATTGCGCGATGAGACGAGTGGCGCGGAAGCGGTCGTGGAGCTGGCCGAATTCTCGAACAAGACCGCAACTTTGCGCGTGATCGACGACGCCTCTGGTTCGTCCGACCTCGCCACGACGATGCAACACGTCGGCGCGATCGCGGGAGTGAATGGCGGCTATTTCGATCCGAATGACGCGCCGGTGGGAATGCTGATCGGCAACGGCCGCGTGATTGCGCCATTCACTAAAGCAAAATTGCTCAGCGGCGTGGTCAGCGTCATCGGCGGGCGCGTGAAGGTGCAACGCGCGGTGGAGTTTTCCATGAAATCCAAGCCGATGCAGGCGCGGCAGTGCGGACCGTTTTTAGTCGAGCGCGGAAACGCGATCACGGGTTTGAACGAGACGCGTTCGGCGCGGCGAACATTTGTGGCGACGAATTCGAACGAGCGCGTGGCGATCGGATATTCTTCGCACGTGACGCTCGCGCAGTTGGCCGCGTTGCTCGCGATACCGGAGCTGAAAATCCAGCGCGCCTTCAATCTCGATGGCGGATCGTCGAGCGCGTTTTGGTTCAACGGCGCCAGCGGTGTCGTGTCCATTCCCGAGCAAAAAACGGTGCGCGATTATCTGGCGATCGTGCCGAAATAGAAAACGCGCGACGGCGCGCTTGACCGGCTGGAGTTCGCTCTGAAAAGCTGCGCAACTCATGCGCACGTTTGGCGGATTTCGAGAGGATGAAGAATTCTTCTTCGGTGAAGTGCGCGGAACGGAAGTGCATCGCCTAACGAGTGCTCCGTGGCTCGATGGGCGCGCCACTGGAGAAATCGACTCGTTAGGCGAGACGCAAATCGATTTGCCGGTGGCGCCGAGCAAAGTCATCGCGGTCGGTTTGAATTATGCCGATCACATCGCGGAAATGAAACGCACGCCGCTGGGCACGCCGTTGATTTGGTTCAAAGCGCCGAGCTCGTTGCTGCCGCACGGCGGGACGATCGAGATCGCGTACGCGGAGCATCAAACGCATTTCGAGCTCGAGCTCGGAGTAGTCATCGGAAAGCCGGCGAAGAACGTCACGAAAGCGGACGCGTTGCATTATGTTTTCGGCTACACCATCTGCGAAGACATCAGCGATCGCGATGTGCAGAACGCGGAAAAGCAATTCGCGCGCGCAAAATCTTTCGACACTTACACGCCGGTCGGGCCGTTTATTTACACCGATGTCGAGGTCGCGGATTTGGCGATTACGCTCCGCCAAAATGGCAAAATCCGGCAGCAAGCGCGGACCAGTCAGATGATTTATTCGGTCGCGGGAATCGTCGCTTTTACCAGTGAAAATCTCACGCTTCTTCCAGGGGATTTGATTCTGACCGGAACACCATCCGGCGTCGGTCCAATTCATCCCGGCGATGAGATTGAAGGAAGGATCGGCGAGTGGGCGCCTTTGCAGAACAAGGTCGCGCTGGCGAGAAAATAGTTCGCGGAAAATGAAATTGATTGTCTTGCATTACATCCCACGAAGAGAGTTGATGCGAAATAACTTGTGGTTCCTCCTGCGCAATCAGTGATGACAAAAAGAAGAAAAACTTTTTCTCGACTCTCAGTCATCTCATTGGGAAAAATCGAGGAACCGTCACCAAGAACCCGGATTGGTATATGCCCGTCCTTCAACCTATGAAAAAACTGCTAACCGTTTCCCTCTGCTCCATTAGTTTTGCGCTGACTTCGTTCGGCCAAACAACTCCGCCACCGGCCGCCGGTGCTCCCGGAACTATTCCCGTCAATCCAGCCGCGCCGGGTGCGACAACGACTGATCCGGCGCTCGCACCGACGACGCCGAACACGCTCGCGCCCACGCCAGCGGGCGCGCCTGCGACGACCCAGCCAAATACCGGCGCACCGCCGGCCGGGGTTTTGGGCGTGACGCCAGTTCCCGGAATGTCGCCGCTTCCCGGTTTATCGCCGGTTGCCGGCATGACTCCTTCGACCGCTGCCGGTATGCCAGCGCCTTCGATGAGCCCCGGGGCTTCCGCATCTCCCGCTGCTGTAAATACTCACACCGAGACAGGGAATTTCTTGATCGATAATTTCAGAAAAGGCGGCCCGATCATGTGGCCTATCCTGATCGTTTCCATCACTGCGATCGCGGTTGTGATCGAGCGCATCTTCTGGTGGCTCGGCCGCTGGATGCGCCGCGATCCAAAACGCATCGAGAAAGTTTTCACCGCGATCGAGACCGGCGATGTCGGCGAAGCATCGCGGCTTTCCCGCGGTTCCCGCGATCCTGTTTTGCGCATGATGTGGAATGGTTTGAATCACCAACACGCCTCGCTGCAAGGCGCGCTGCAAGTGGCGGCCGGTATTGAAATCAAACGCGCGGGTCGTTTCCTCGTGGTCATGGATACGCTGGTCACGCTCGCGCCGTTGCTCGGTTTGTTGGGAACGATCACCGGTCTGATGCGTTCGTTCAGTTTCCTCGGAAACGAAGAACTCGCTGTTCAAGCGGTCACCGGAGGTATCGCGGAAGCGCTGATCGCCACCGCTTGCGGTCTTGGCATCGCGATTTTCGCGCTCATTCCGTTTAACTTTTTCACTTCTCGCGTGTCGAACTTGGAGTTCGAGTTGCAAACGGCGGCGACCAACCTCGAAGTTATGCTGGAAGCACAAAACAAAGCGCGCGCGGGTGAAATGGATATCACCGCGATGACCAAGTAGGACGCGATCATGGAAGTCGCATCCCCCATTCCGAAGAAACACGCGCGGATTGAGATCATTCCGCTGATCGACATCATGTTCTTCCTCCTCGCCAGCTTTATGATGGTGAGTTTGAGCCAGACCACGATGAAGGGGATCAAGGTCGATCTTCCAGTTGGCTCCTCCGGGCAAACACAGTCGAAAAAGGATTACGTAAGTTTTTCGGTGGATCGCGATGGCTTCATTTATTTCGATAAACAAAAAATCACTTATGAAGATGTGCCTCGGTTGTTGAAACCGATCTATGCAGAACGGCCCGAAGCGAAGATATTCGTGCGTGGTGATGCTGAAGCGCTTCACGGAAACGTGACGCGTCTGCTCGATCAAATTCGCTCGACGGGTTTCACGAAAATCGCATTTGAAATCAAAAGCCAGGCTTCCGCCGGAGTACCGGCACCTGGATCCTAGGAACATGGCCGGACCACTTCTTTATCAACCCCCGCCACGCTGGCAGGTTTATGCGGCGCTCGGCGGAGCCATTGCAATTCACGCGATGGCTGCGGTTATCGCAGGGATTCACGCAGAACCCCCAGTGGCTGATTTGTCACAAATCCCGGAGGCAGTTGTCGATGTCTCGATCGAACAAGCGCCGCCTGAACCACAGCCGACCCCGCCCGAAGAGGAGCCCGAGCCGCTGGAAGCTCCACCGCCGCCAACTGAAGTTCCGGAATTCGTAGAAGAGCAGCCGACCCCGCCACCGCGCCCGAAAACGCAGCCACACACGGTTGCCCCGATCGCGCGACCCACGACCGCAGGGCCGAGAACAGGCCCAGTTCCCACGGGGAAAGCGGCTATGATTTTCAAGCCAACTGTCATTTACCCGTATGAGGCCAGAAGAACCCATGCTACCGGAAGCGGCATAATCCTTGTCTCCGTGGGTCCTAGCGGAAATGTTACTGATGCAAGTATGGCGCAGAGCACGGGCAGTTCGGTTTTAGATAATGCCGCAATGTCTACTTTTCGCAGTGCCCGGTTTAGGCCCGGAACCGCTCCCAAAGTGAAAATTCCAATTACATTCACACTGACCGGTGCTTCTTATTAACTCCCCCCTTCGAAATTCTGATTTATGAGAATGCGTTCGCCCATTCCTAAGAAGCATGCCCGGATTGAAATCATTCCTCTGATTGATATCATGTTCTTTCTTTTGGCCAGCTTCATGATGGTGAGTCTCAGCCAAACTCACATGAAGGGAATTAGGGTAAACTTGCCTGCGGCGAATTCGCCGCCACCGCCGCCCAATCAGGCGAAAGATTACGTATCGATTCGCGTTACCGAAGGTCATACGATTTACTTCGATAATGCGCCCGTGGATGACGATGAGGTACTTCCGCGACTTTTCCAAATGCATAAGCAAAATCCGGAAATCAAAGTCTCGATCAGCGCAGAGCAGGCTGCCTTGCATGGCGACGTAATCAGAGTTCTCGACCGTGTCCGATCTTCCGGGATAACTAAAATCGGTTATCAGATCAAAACCGCGGCAATACAAGGTGCAACAGGGACGCTACCGCCCCCCAGTCCTTAAGCGTCATTCCGTATTCAGCTCGTCTAAGCTCCTAACAGGTATGCGCGCAGTCGCGCGACGGCGACTGCGCGATGGCTGATGCGATTTTTGATCGCTGCCTCCAAGTCTGCGAACGTGCGATCAAATCCATCCGGGCGAAAAATGGGATCATAACCGAAGCCGTTTTTTCCGCTCCGCTTCAACGTGATGACTCCGGCGATCTCGCCATGGAAGAGCGACTCGACCACGCCGTCGCGTGCGAGAGCGAGAGCACAGCAAAAACGCGCCCGTCGATTGGTTTCCGCCACTGCTTCAAGAGCGACGAGGAGTTTATGAATATTCTCGTCGTCCGTTGCGCCCGCGCCGGCATAGCGCGCCGAGTAAATTCCCGGCGCGCCACCAAGTGCTTCCACTTCCAACCCTGAATCATCCGCCACCACCAGATCACTCGTTAGGCGCGAAATCGCCACGGCTTTAAGAGCCGCATTCTCCGCAAAACTTCCGCCATTTTCTTCGACCAACGGCGCGCCCGCCAGCTCGCGCAGATCGCGCGCGACAAAGTCTGCGCCAAGAATTTCCGCGAACTCGCGCGTCTTGTGCGCATTCCAGGTAGCGATCGAGAGTGACAACACGTTTGATTATGCGATGGCGCGGAAGTGCATTGAAATCCTGAAAATCCCGTCAATCCTGTCCAACTCTTCCGCATGAGCGAACGCCGCAAACCTTATCCCTTCGATCAGATCGAGCCCAAGTGGCAATCGATCTGGGACGAGCGCGACGCCTTCCATGCGCCCAATCCGGGCGAAGACAATTTCGAGCCCGGCAAACCGAAATACTACATCCTCGACATGTTCCCGTATCCGAGCGGCGCGGGTCTGCACGTCGGACATCCCGAGGGTTACACCGCCACCGACATCGTCGCGCGCTACAAACGCCTGCGCGGTTTCAACGTCCTGCATCCGATGGGTTGGGACGCGTTCGGTTTGCCCGCGGAGCAGTATGCGATCAAGACCGGCCAGCACCCCGAGATCACCACGCGCACGAACATCGCCAAATTCAAAACGCAGCTCAAACGCATCGGCTTTTCCTACGATTGGCAGCGCGAGATCAGCACCGCCGATCCGAAATTCTTTCGCTGGACGCAATGGATTTTCCTGCAGATTTACAACTCCTGGTTCAATCCCGAGACGCAGCGCGCCGAGCCCATTTCTACCTATCGCGGCGATGATCCCGATAGCGTGCGGCTCGCTTACGTCGCGGAAGTTCCAGTGAACTGGTGCCCCGAGCTCGGCACCGTTTTGGCCAACGAAGAAGTCATCGATGGCAAGAGCGAAGTCGGTGGTTTTCCGGTCGTTAGGCGACCGATGCGGCAATGGATGCTGCGCATCACCGCGTACGCGAATCGCTTAACGAACGAACTGCGCGACCTTGATTGGCCGGAAGGAATCAAGCTGCTCCAGCGAAATTGGATCGGACGAAGCGAAGGCGCGGAGATTGAATTCGAAGTCGCCGAACTCGATACGGCGAAGGCCGAACAGATTCGCGTTTTCACCACGCGACCCGACACTATTTATGGCGCGACCTACCTCGTGCTTGCGCCGGAACATCCATTGGTCGATCGCCTAACGAGTGAGGATCGACGCCACGAAGTCGCGAAATATCGCGCGCAGGTCGCGGCCAAATCCGATCTTGAGCGAACCGATCTCGCGAAAGACAAGAGCGGCGTCTTCATTGGTGCTCACGCGATCAATCCGCTGAACGCCGAGAAGATTCCTATCTGGATCGCCGATTACGTTCTGATGGGTTACGGCACCGGCGCGATCATGGGCGTACCGGGTCACGATGAGCGCGACCTGGAATTCGCGCGCACGTTCGAGCTCAAGATCGTGCCGGTTGTCCAGGTCGCCGGGAAAACTCCCGAAGAATCCATCGGCTCGATCGAAGATGGCGTCGCAATCAATTCGCCATTGATCGATGGCCTAACGACCGCGGAAGCGAAGAAGAAAATCGTTGCGCGACTGAAGATAGACGGGCGCGGCCGTCTCAATGTCCGTTACAAGTTGCGAGACTGGCTTTTTTCGCGGCAACGTTATTGGGGCGAGCCGTTCCCGATCGTTTGGGAAAATGGACAACATCGCTCGTTAGGCGAAAACGAGTTGCCGCTCATCCCGCCGGACTTAGAAGATTACAAACCGACCGGTACCGGCGAACCTCCGCTGGCGAAAGCCAAAGACTGGATTCGTTATTCCGAAACCGCATCGCGCGAAACCAACACCATGCCGCAATGGGCCGGCTCCTGTTGGTACTATCTGCGTTTCTGCGACCCGTCTAACGAGTCGCGCTTTGTCGGTCGCGAAGCGGAGCGTTACTGGATGGGCGGCCGAAGCCTTTCAGAAGGGAAGTTGTCGGCCGAACTCGGCGAGCTTTTTCAGTTGGCTCAAAGCAATCCTCGAGCGCCTCATCAAAAGATCAGGATCGGAGAAATCTCCCCCGAAGCCGCGGCGCAGTTGAAGGCCTTAACTGAAAAGGATTTCTCCGGGTTCATTCATTACATCGACAACCACGCGCTTCGTCACATTCTGAAAGAGCACGGATATTGGCGAACCGGGAAATCGCGCGATCAGATCGCAATCGGAGAGGCGGATATTCAACGCATTCCCGAGATTCTGGAGACGCCGGAAACAATTCAAGTTGGCGGGGTGAGCGGTCGCGGGCATCCAACGATCCTCTACTCGAAACGCTTCGAAAACGTGATCGTCTACGTGGAAGAAATTCTTAGTTCCAGTCAGCGGTTAGTCGCTAAGACAATGTACAAAAAGATGGCGACGGGGAAGCGTGCCACCGCCGAAGCGAGCGTCGCTCAAACGTCCGAAACGTTCCGTCGCGCTGAGAAGAATGTCGGGGAAGAGCCACGTATCGTCAACACAGCCAAGCCCGGCGGAGTGGACCTCTACGTTGGCGGGACCGAGCACGCGGTCTTGCATCTTTTGTACGCGCGGTTTTGGCACAAAGTTCTCTTCGACCTCGGCCATCTTTCGACACCGGAGCCATTCCAACGTTTGGTCAATCAGGGCATGATCCTCGGTGAAGACGGTCGCAAAATGTCGAAGCGCTGGGGCAACGTAATCGATCCGCTCGACGTCATCGCGGAGTACGGCGCGGACGCCTTTCGCTGCTACGAAATGTTCATGGGCCCGCTCGAGCAGATGAAGCCTTGGAGCATGAAAGGCGTTGAAGGCGTTTCGCGTTTTCTCGCACGCGTCTGGCGCTTGATCATGGAAGAAAATCAGGCGGGCGAATGGGAATTGTCCGCCGGCGTGCAGGACGTGCCGTTAACGAAGAGTCAACAAAAGGTGATGCACGCCACGATTAAGAAAGTCACTGAAGACATCGAGTCGTTATCTTTTAATACCGCCATTTCGCAGATGATGGTTTTCGTGAACGAATTCACCAACGTCACGGCGAAACCCCTCGGCGCCTTGCGTACGCTGCTCGTTTTACTCAATCCTTTCGCGCCCCACATCACTAGCGAGCTTTGGGAAAAGATCGGCGCAGTCGGCGATGTCACCGAGCAGCCGTGGCCGGTTTACCAGGAGGAATTTCTGGTCGAGGACGAAGTCGAAATCATTCTGCAAGTGAACGGCAAGTTGCGCGACAAACTGCGTGTGCCCCTGAACGCCGCGGAGACCGAGCTGGAAGAAATTGCCCTAACGAATGGTCGCGTGAAAGAATTCGTTGCCGGGAAACAGGTTCGCAAAGTTATCGTCATCCGGAATAAGCTCGTAAACGTCGTCGCCCACTAGAGGAGACATTCGCTATGTGGAAAGAATTCAAGGAGTTCGCCGTCAAAGGCAACGCGGTCGATCTCGCGGTCGGTGTGATCATCGGCGCCGCTTTCGGCTCCATTGTCACTTCGCTGGTTAAAGACATCATCATGCCGCCAGTCAGTCTGCTCACCGGCGGCCTGGATTTTTCGAACAAGTTTCTCGTTCTCAAAGCGGCGCCGAATGGAGCGAGCTTTTCCACGCCGGCCGACGCCGCGCGCCTTGGCGCAGTCACCTGGAATTACGGAAATTTTCTCACGCTTGTGGTCAATTTTCTCATCGTCGCCTTTTGCATTTTTTTACTCGTTAGGGCGTTGAACAAAATGAAACGCGCCGAACCGAGCGCGGCGCCGGTCTCCAAAGATTGTCCCTACTGCGCGATGACCATTTCGGTTAAGGCGACGCGTTGCCCGCATTGCACATCCGATCTCTCGCGCTCCTAGCTCGCGGCGTTTTCGATTTGCGGGAGCTGGAGGATGCGCTGCGGCGTGCAGAGCCAGACGCGACTTTCCGCGTCCGTTTCCCAGCGCGCGCCAGCCGCCCACGGAGAAAACGCGGGCAGAATCCAGCACCGTCCTTGCTGCACGAAGGCCGGTAATTTTAAGCGCAGACCCGCGCCGTCCGTCACGCTCGCGGAGGGATGGTGATGTCCGATAATTTGAATCGCCTCCGGCAAATCGTTCGCGCAATGGCCGTGATGAAAATAAAACGGCGGCGACTCCCACGTCTCGCGCAACGGCAGGACGCCGCCGAGTTGGCGATCGTGATTTCCCGCCAGCACGATCGTCTTGCATAACTCCTGCAGTCGCTCGATCAAGGCGCGCGCGTTCACAGCCGCCGCGCGATCGTGCACCACATCACCCGCAATCACCAGATGGCGCGGGGCATATTCCCTAACGAGTAGTTTCAGCCGCTCTTCCACCGAGGTCATGCCCCACATCGGCATCAGCCGACCGGCGGCGCGCTGGCTGAGTTCGTAACCAAAATGCAAATCCGCCACCGCCAGCCAACGTTGCTCCTGATGAAAAAGCGCCAGACGTCCATCGAGCAAAACATTTGGCGCTACGAAAATTTGATGGGGCGCGCTTGAAATCATGGCGGGGTCGAGCGGCAAATTAATTCTTGTCCGGAGCGAATTCGACCGTTATTGAGGCCTCTTCCCTCCTTCCCATGTCCTTGAGAATTCTTTCGATTCTCGGGCTCGCCTCGCTTCTTGCCAGCTGCGCAACGCAGAGCCCGACAACCACTAAAACGGTCGCGCATGATCGCATGCCGAAAATCCGCACCACCGCCTACACGCACACCGAGCGAGGCGGCAACCACAACGCCATCGGCCAACGACTTTCCTGCGGTCGAATCAACAGCGCTTCCGCGGATTGGTCGCGTTTCCCGCTCGGCACGCGCTTCCGCGTCATCAGCACCGGCGAGGAATATGTCATCGACGATTACGGCGGCGCGCTCGTCGGCACGAACACGATCGACCTCTACAAAAGCTCGCGCGGCGATATGCATCATTGGGGTGTGCGGCACGAGGATATTGAGATTCTGAGTTGGGGCTCGGACGAAGAGAGTTTGAAAATTCTACGCCAGCGCAAAGGCGTGGGACGCGTTCGTCGCATGATCGCGAGCATCGAAAAAAAGCACGCTTAAGACGCGCGCCGGTTTGCTTTTGACAGGGCCGATGGCCGCGTCCCACTTAGCCCTGTGAAAATCCTGGTCGTCGGCGGCGCGGGCTACATCGGCAGCATTTGCGCGGAGCTTCTGCTCGACGAACACCATCAGGTCGCCGTCTTCGACAACCTCACCGAAGGGCATCGCCGCGCGCTCGATCCGCGCGCGCAATTTATCGAAGGCGACCTCCGCGAGCGCGATAGAATCGAAAATGCCCTAACGAGTTTCAAACCCGATGCGGTCATGCATTTCGCGGCCAGCGCGCTAGTCGGCGAGTCGATGGAAAATCCGTCGAAATATTTTCGGAACAACATCGCCAACGGCTTGAACTTGCTCGACGCGATGGTGGCCGCCGACGTTCGCCGTCTCGTTTTTTCCTCGACCTGCGCCACCTTCGGCCCGCCCGCGCGGGTGCCGATCGATGAGACGCTGCCGCAGCGCCCGATCAATCCTTACGGCGAATCGAAGCTGGCCTTCGAGCGCATCCTGCGTTGGTACGATCAAATCCACGGCCTGCGTTTCGTCGCTTTGCGCTATTTCAACGCCGCCGGTGCTTCGGGAAAATTCGGCGAGGATCATCGCACCGAAACGCATCTCATTCCGAATATCCTTAAAGTCGCGCTCGGCCAAAAACCGCAGCTGGAAATTTACGGGACCGATTACGAGACGCCCGACGGCACCTGCATTCGCGACTACATCCACATTCTCGATTTATCGCGCGCGCACATCCTCGCGCTCGATGCGCGGAAGAGTGAATTCTACAACCTCGGCACCGGCGGCGGCGCCAGTGTTCGCGAAGTCATCGCCAGCCGCCGGAAAATTACTGGTCGCGAAATTCCTCTCGTCGAAAAACCGCGCCGTCCTGGCGATCCGCCGCGTCTCATTGCCGCCTCGGAAAAAATCAAACGCGAGCTCGGCTGGCAGCCGCAGTTTGAAGAGCTCGATAAAATCATCGAGAGCGCCTGGAAATGGCACCAAAAATTCCCGCGCGGCTACGAAGATTAAATCGCTGACGAAGAATTACGCCGAACGGCCATGGAACGCGATCCCCGCGCAAAATTCGAAACGCAACCCCCCCGAGCCCGACGGTGCGCCGGCTCCAAAAAAGAAACGCCCGCGAAAGCACGTTTCGCGGGCGTTGCGTTTTAGTGATTTTTTTTGCCTAACGACCAATTACTTGGTCGTCGTGGTCGTGGTCGTCGTGCTGTCTTTGGTGATCTCAGTGACCGGTTTTTCCACCGTGATCTTCGAGATAACCATGCGATCGCCTTCCTTCACGTAGGTGTATTTCACCGGCATGTCGGGTTTGAGCATCGACATTTCGACCGTCGCGCCGGTCGGGTCCACCACCTGCGTGGTCTTCGAGTAATAATACTTCACCGGCGCATCGCTCGAGGTCGTGCGCACGCTGAGATATTCCGTCCCCGGTGCGTACGTCGTGATGGTGCCCGAGCCGTCCATCGTGCTGGTGCTCGTGGTCGTTGTGCTGTTGCTCGCGCCGGTCGGATCGATCGTGCTCGATGTTTCCTTGGTCGTGGTCGTTTGCGCGAAGGAGGCGCTCAAGGCCACCGCGCTCGCTGCTCCGATCACTAACATTTTCGTGATTGATGTCTGTTTCATGTTTGTTCTTTGGTTTGGTTAAACGGAAGGTTTCCGTCGTGTTTTTATCGGACTTGGCTGCCGTGCGATTTATTCAAGCAAGTTGCACACCTTTCTTTTGCCCATGAAATCGCTCACCGGTTTCCGCGATTTTTTGCCTAACGAGTGTGCCGCGCGCAATTACATCTTCGCGCAGTGGCGCGACGTTTCGCGCCGCTACGGCTTCGTCGAATACGACGGTCCGGTTCTCGAAGAGCTGGAGCTTTTCAAAAAAAAGTCCGGCGAAGAAATCGTGAAGCAGCTTTACGACTTCACCGACAAAGGCGGGCGCGCGGTCGCCTTACGGCCGGAGATGACGCCGACGCTGGCGCGCATGGTCGCGGCGAATCACCGCGATTTTCGTAAGCCAATGAAATGGTTTTCCATTCCGCAAGTCTTCCGCTACGAGCGCCCGCAGCGCGGCCGTTTGCGCGAGCATTATCAGTTTAATGCCGACATCATCGGCGAGCCGTCGCTCGAAGCGGATGTCGAATTGATCGCGCTCTGCATAGACGTTTTGCGCAGCTTTGGTTTCATCGCGGACGATGTCGTTGTCCGGATCAGCGATCGCGAATTCTGGATGAATTTCCTGCGCGACCACAATCTGCCTAACGAACAGTGGCAGCAAACGCTCGAGATTATCGACAAGAGCGAACGCCAACCGCGCGAGAAAATTTCCGAGCAGCTCGGCGCGCTCGCACCGGCAGTTTTTGAAATTCTCGATGGCGGCGGCAAGAGCGAGAAACTCGATCGATTGATGGAAGGTTTGCGCCAGCGCGGGCTCGCCGATTTTGCCAGCATCGATCTGCGTATTGTCCGCGGTCTCGCTTATTACAATGGGGTCGTCTTCGAAGCGTTCGATCGCTCCGGGAAACTGCGCGCCATCGCCGGCGGCGGACGTTACGATAATCTCGTCGCACAGTTGAGCGACGGCGCGGTGGCATTACCGGCGCTCGGTTTTGCCATGGGCGATGTCGTGCTCGGCGAACTGCTTCAAGAAAAAGCGGGACCGCGTGCCGAAGAGCGTCTCGATGTCTACATCGTGATCGCGAAAGAAGAACGCCGCGCCGACGCCATGCGACAGTTGCAGGAACTGCGAGACAAAAACTTCCGTGTCGATTACTCGCTTGTGGCCGCGAAAGTCGGCAAGCAATTTCAAAGCGCTGAGCAGCTCAACGCACGTTTCGCAATTATTTTTGGCGACGAATGGCCGCAAGTAGCGGTGAAGAATCTGGCTACGGGCGAGCAACATTTAGTCTCGCATGAAGCTCTGCCCGCAGCGTTGTCATCCTGAGCCGCGCAGACGGCGAAGGATCTCGCCAATGATCCTTGGTTTTATCAAACGCAGTCCACGCCGAGGATCCTGTGTGAGATCTTCGGCGCGCTTCGCCAGCCTCAGAATGACACGTGAGTTTGTCGGTTATCCGTAGTCGCACCCGGCATGAAGAATTCCAGAGTGAAAGTGTTCGCTATCACTTGAGAGATTCTTCGCTTCGCCCAGAATGACGGGCTTTCTTTCCCGATGAGTTTCTACCGCACCCACAATTGCAACGAACTGCGCGCGTCCGACATCGGCCGCGAGGTCAAACTCGCCGGCTGGGTGCATGTCCGCCGCGACCACGGCGGCGTTGTTTTCATCGATCTGCGCGATCGCGAAGGACTAACGCAGGTCGTCTTTCGCCCCGAGGAAAACGCCGAGGCGACCAAGCTCGCGCACACTTTGCGGCACGAAGATGTCGTCCAAGTGGACGGCAAGGTGGCGCCCCGAATTCCCGGGACGGAGAATCCAAAATTGCCAAGCGGCGCGATCGAAATTTTGCCTAACGAGTTGAAGATTTTGAATCGCGCCGATGTTTTGCCATTTCCGATCGATGCCGAGAACACGAGCGAAGATTTGCGTTTGAGCTATCGATATTTCGATCTGCGCCGGCCGCAGATGTCGCGCAATTTGCGCATGCGTCATCGCGTAACCAAAGCGGTCCGGGATTTTTTCGACGCGCAAGGTTTTGTCGAAATCGAGACGCCGGTGCTTTCGAAAAGCACGCCGGAAGGCGCGCGCGATTTTCTCGTGCCGTCGCGGCTCGCGCCGGGGAAATTTTATGCGCTGCCGCAAGCGCCGCAGCAATACAAGCAACTGCTCATGGTCGGCGGCGTGGAGAAATATTTTCAGATCACGAAATGTTTTCGCGATGAAGATTTGCGCGCGGATCGGCAGCCGGAGTTCACCCAGATCGACGTCGAAGCATCATTCGTTAGGCCGGACGACATCTACGCGCTGACCGAAGGAATGCTCGCGCAGGTATTTCGCGATGCGCGCGGGATAGAAATCAAAACGCCCTTCGAGCGGCTGACTTATCGAGAAGCGCTGGACGTTTTCGGAAGCGACAAACCGGATCGTCGTTTCGGAATGCAGCTCACGGATTTCAGCGACACGTTCCGCGAGAGCAGTTTCAAAGTTTTCCGCGGCACGCTCGATTCTGGCGGCGTGGTGAAAGCGATCAATGCGAAAAGATTTGCTGGCATCACCATCGGCCAGATCGATGAGTTGACCGCGATCGCGAAAAATTTCGGCGCGAAAGGTCTCGCCCTCATCAAGATCGAAAACGGCGAATGGAAATCGCCGATCGTGAAATTCTTTACCGACGCGGAGAAGGAAGCGCTAAAGTCGCGTCTGGAAATCGCGGAAGGCGATCTGATTCTTTTCGCGGCTGGCAACTGGGATGTCGCCTGCGAAGTGCTCGGGCGTCTGCGGCTGCGTTGCGCGGAAATTTTGAAAGCGATTCCCGGTCCGGACGTGCTCGACTTTCTTTGGGTGACGGACTTTCCCCTGCTGCAATTCGACGCAGAGGAAGGCAAATGGAACGCGGTCCATCATCCGTTCACGCGTCCGCATACGGATGATGTCGCGTTGCTCGATGCCCAAAAATTTTCCGAAGTCCGCGCGGACGCCTACGACGTGGTCATGAACGGCGTGGAAATAGGCGGTGGCAGCATCCGAATTCACGAGCCGGATTTGCAGGCGAAAATGTTCGGCATCCTCGGCGTAAACGAATCGCAGCAACAGGAAATGTTTGGCCACATGCTGCGCGCCTTTCGTCTCGGCGCGCCGCCCCATGGCGGAATCGCGTTTGGTCTCGACCGCATGGTCATGCTTATCTGCGGCGAAAATTCCATTCGCGAAGTAATGGCGTTCCCAAAAAATAATCGCGGTCAGGATCTGATGTCGCAGTCACCGAGCGAGGTGGACGCGAAGCAACTGCGTGAGCTGTCGATCAACCTGGCTCGCGAAAAAAAAGAGTGAATCGCGGACCTGCCTAACGAGAGCTCGCTGTCACGAGAGAAGTGGCCGGCTGATTCTGCCGAGCCTGGCATTATCAGATCAGGAATTTTCCAGATTCCATCACCTGATCGTCGTCGAACCAGATATCGAAATCGCGGCCGACGCAATCGATGTGCGTTTTGGAAATCCAACTCTGCCCGGTGTGTTCGGCGTAGGGATGGCCGAAGGCGATGTGGATGCCAGGCATTTTTTCGTCCTGCAAAATATTTCCGATGACGCGCGTGCAGGCGGTGTTGGTGCCGACGGCGAATTCGCCGACGCGGTTGCTGTTTTCGTCCGTGCTGGTGTAGGCGCGGAATTCTTCGAGCAGCTCTTTGTTCTCGCACTGCAAGTTGCGGATGCGGTTGTTCTCGATCTCGATCGTCAACGGCGTCGCTTCGATGTCGCCGTATTTTTGGCAGAGATAATCGCCGACCACGCCATCGACGATGAAGATGCCGTGGCTATTAAAGGGCGAGGTGAAAATCTCGCCGCCGGGCAGGTTGCCCCATTTCTCTTTCGTGATCAGACCGCTCGTCTTGAGCCATTTCAAAGTCGGCGATAACTCGGCCACGTAATCCGTTCCGCGCTTCGTCCGGCAGGTGACTTTGCTGGTCATGCGCGCGCGCTCGATCAAGCGTTGGCTGAGCGCATCGACTGCGAGAAAATCGGCGCGCATTCCCTCGAGCATGATCTGCCGGCTGATGTTGACCATGTGTCCGTGACGCAGGCCGTGCTTGTTCACGACCGCAGTCATTTGAATGCGCGAACCGAGCTCGCCGGTCTGGGTTTGCGCGCAAAAAATCGAGACCTGCGAAGTCGCGAGATCTTCCAGAATAATCTCCGGCATGTCGGTCAGTGGACGCGTCGCGTAGTTTTCCAAAACGAAGACCGCGTGCTCCGCGCCGAGGATTTCCACTTCGCTTTGCAAGGCGGCCGCGATCTCCTGCGTCGCTTCGTCGGTGATGATGGTGATGCGCTCTTCCGGTTTCAGCCGCAGGCAATCGCGGATGGCATTGCGCGCGCCCGGGACCAATTCTTCGTCGATCGTGGCGGTGGAAATTCGGTCGGGCATTTTGGAAAAGATGCACAGTTTCACGCGGAAAACGGGCTCGGGCAACCCGGTCGGCGATGAAAAATCAGGCGGCTGCTTCGGCGTGCAGACCTTCGGAAGTTTCGCGGATAATGCGATCGACCACGTCCTTCATTTCGTGACGCCGATGCCACGCTTCGAGCTGCCGATCCGCGCCGGTACCTTCGCGCATGATGCGTTCGA
>CAXSCV010000056.1:9027-20803 GCA_964235895.1 uncultured Chthoniobacterales bacterium | reverse complement strand
TCGACATCAAAGTGTGAAAGAGGCCCATAAGTATTTTTTGCTTTCTGTTCTCCAATAAAATGAACCCAGCGGCCGGAGAGATGACCACTGTGTTTTGAGTAGAATCGCGCGACACCTTCCTTTTGAATGGGAAAATGTGCGGACGGCCGACAAGAAACTTTCGCGGCCGTCGCTGAGAAGGCGGAATGTCGTGCTCACTCCGCTGTAATCACTTTCGGGCAGAGTCTTTCCAATACTAACACTGCCCGCCTGGTTACGTTTTGCTGGTCTGAGCCTCAATGATCGGCCGATCTCGATTGCGGGTCGAGCCGGCTCAGTATTTCGTAAGAGCCCGTCCCCTCGCCGACAACGGCCCACTCAGACTGGTGACCACATCGGCTTTTCGGCGAAGTCATACCATAGTTAACGAAGTAACCTTTTCCGCCGATGGCCACCGCGACAGTTACAGCCGGAATACGGTCCTTCTACATGAGCGGCCGAGAAAATGGCCGTTACTGAGGAGCTACGCGCACTTCCCAAGGCCGGTCGTTACCGAGTCCAAGGTTCGGCCGCAGCAACCTCGGACAACTGTGCGCCCACCAAGTGGCATCGCGCATAGCTGCAAGAATCGATTGTCCATCCCAAAGACGAGTGCGCACACCATCCAGCGCCTCTTCGCCTTCCTAAACGGCTGGTCGCGGGCGCACTCGTGAGCGGTTGGGATGAACCTGTGGGAGCGCTGGATTTTAAGTTGTCGGGAAACGGGTATGCGGCGAGCTTTAGGAAACATGAGGGCGACCGAGTCCACTGCGAAAATCTTCGTTACCGTCCGAAGGTTTTGTCGCGAAAGCAACCTCGGACGGGCCGGCGGCAAATACTTATAAGACGTTGGTTTTACATTTTGGTGTCGGTGTTAGCGGTGATCGGCGCGGTGGTGGCCTACGTGACCGCCGCAGCTGGATCACCCGATGTTGAAGTAGCTCCGATAACAATTCCTGCCAAGTACCGCGATTGGAAATTGATTTCCGTGGCTCACGAAGAAGGCGATCTCAACGATTTGCGCGCCATCCTGGGCAACGACGTGGCGATCAAGGCCTATCGCGAAGGGACGCTCCCGTTCCCCGATGGGACGATCATTGCCCGGCTGGCTTGGAGTTACGTGCCATCTGAGGAGAACAACAAAGTCTTCGGGCGTGCCCAGTCTTTCGTGGCGGGGCCTGCGACCAATATTCAGTTTATGGTCAAGGACGGGAAGAAATATGCGTCGACCGGCGGCTGGGGATTCGCACAATTTAATGACGGCCAACCCGCCAATCAGGCGATGCAAAAGACCTGTTTTGCCTGCCACGAGCCGGTTAAAGATCGGGACTTTCTTTTCACGCGCTACGCTCCTTGAGACGAGTGATAGCGTCCGCTGGTTTCTCGAGCTTCTCTAGTCTAGGCACGGCTTCAACCGCCGCCGCCTTTCCGTGCGCGCATCGATGTTTTGCGGAGAGTTGACGTCGAACGACTTCTCGGTGACGAAAGTCGTCTGCGTCCTCGTAGTTCAACGGATAGAACAAGGGTTTCCTAAACCTTAGATCCGAGTTCGATTCTCGGCGGGGACAAATTCGATTCCGGGAGCAGCGCGCCTAACGAGCCGTTGGTCCGCATCTTTTCGCGGCACTGATTTGATTTCGCGGAATCATTTTGATTGGTTCGCGCCCGCCGTATGTTCGCGCTGATGTCTCGGGAATGCCGCTGCGCGAATATTGTCTCTCCTCGCTGCGGCGTGCTGAATCTCCAGTTATCTTGATCAATGCGATCGCTTTTTCGCTGGCTGTTTCGGGTGGCCTGGATCGCAACCGCGCCGTCTTTCTCATTCGCGGCCGCGCCTGCGCCTAACGAGATGAATGCGGCGGAAATTCGATTGGCGCTGGAAAAGCTGAATGTGCTCGGTCGTGTGCTTTACGTGGCGGCGCATCCGGATGATGAGAACACCGGCCTGATCTCGTATTGGGCGAACGGCGCGCTTTACGACACGGCGTATCTTTCGATGACGCGCGGCGATGGCGGGCAGAATTTGATCGGCCCGGAACTCCGCGAACAGCTCGGGGTCATCCGCACACAGGAGCTCTTGGCGGCGCGCAAGATCGATCACGGCCGGCAATTTTTCACGCGCGCGAACGATTTTGGTTTCTCGAAATCGGTCGATGAAACGCTGCACATCTGGGATCGCGAAAAGATTCTGGCCGATACGGTATGGGTTATTCGCCAGTTTCGGCCGGATGTGATCGTCACGCGTTTCGCGCCGGACGATCACGAAACGCATGGTCATCACACAGCCTCGGCGCAACTAGCGCTGGAAGCGTTTCGCGCGGCGGCGGATCCAAAGCGTTTTCCTGAGCAACTAGCACTCGTTAGGCCGTGGCAGGCGACGCGTTTGCTTTGGAATACGTCGCCCTTCTTTTTTCGCGCGCGCAACATTCCTTTCGATCCCACGGGCTTGATCGAAACGGAGGCGGGTGGTTACCAGCCGCTCCTGGGAAAATCGTATGCGGAGATCGCGGCAGCCAGCCGGACGATGCATAAGAGCCAGGGATTCGGCGTCGATGTCGAGCGCGGCGCGCGCAAGGAATATTTCAAGTTGCTCGACGGTCAACCGGTCAAGAGCCCGAATCTTTTCAGCGGCATCGACACAACTTGGACGCGTGTGCCGAAAGCGGACGGAGCTGCGGCGAAGATCCGCGAAATCATCGCGCAATACGACATCGTGCAGCCGGCGAAATCCGTGCCGGCGCTGATTGCTTTGCGCAAGCTGCTGCAGGCTGCCGGCGATGATAACTGGATCGGCGAAAAGATTGCCCAGATCGACGAAATCATCGGTGCCTGCCTCGGATTGCATCTGGAAGCGGTTGCGGAAAAAGCCGCCGCGCAGCCCGGCGAATCGCTCAATTTACAAATCGAGGCGATCAACCGCTCCGCAGTTCCGGTGGAATTTAAGTCGATGCGATTGCTCGCTGGTGGTGAGAAACAAACAATCGATGCGGCCCTTCCGCCTAACGAGTTGATCACGCGCAAAGCGATCGCGAAAATTCCCGAGACGCTGCCCTTTTCGGAACCTTATTGGCTGAGAGAGCCGGGGACGCTGGGCACCTTTGCGGTGAGCGAGCAACAGCTCATCGGACGCCCGGAAAATCCCCCGGCTTTTCCGATTGAGGTGACGATCGCGGTCGGCGGCCAGGATATCGTTTACTCGTTAGACCCGCGCTCTCGCAAAGTCGATCGCGTCGCCGGAGAAATCTCGCAACCGCTGGTTATCGCCCCGCCGGTCTTGGTGGATTTCCTGCGGCCAGTCTTTGTTTTTGGCAATGGAGAGGCGAAGGCAATCGACGTGCGCGTGATCGCCTCGGCTGATTCGGTGAAGGGCGAAGTCTCGTTAGGCGCGCCGAGCGGCTGGAAAGTGGAGCCGGCCTCCGCTCGGATCGAATTACACGGAACGGAAAGCGAAACGACCTGCACTTTTCGCGTCACTCCGCCGGCAGCCGCGGGCGAGGGAACTTTGCGCGCCTTTGTTCGTCTCGATGGAGGCGAGAAGAATGAAGCGTTTAGCCGGCAACGGATCGAATATCCGCATATTGAGCCGCAGACGTTGATCGCACCAGCGCAGGCACGACTCGTTAGGGCGAATATTGAAAACAAGGCTACGCGTGTCGGTTACCTGCCGGGCGCGGGCGACGCGATTCCCGAGAGTCTGCGCGAGATTGGCTCGGCGGTGAAAATCATCAACGACGGTGAGGTGAAAGCGGACACACTCGCGCAATTCGACGCGATCGTGCTCGGCGTGCGCGCCTGCAATGTAAACCCCGCGCGAGTTGCGGCCCAGCTGCCGGAATTGCTCGCCTATGCGAAGCGCGGCGGTGTGGTCATTTATCAATACAACACCACGCCTGGCCCAACGGCCGAACAGTTGCCGTATCCGCTGAAAATTTCGCGCGATCGCGTGACCGATGAAAATGCCGAGGTCCGTTTGCTCGCGCCTGATCACCCGGTTCTGAATTGGCCGAACAAAATCGGCGCGCAAGATTTCGCGGGCTGGGTACAAGAGCGCGGCCTTTATTTTGCGAGCGAATGGGACTCGCACTGGCAGCCTATTTTGTCATCGAACGATCCTGGCGAAAAGCCGCTTGATGGCGGGCTGCTGGTCGCTCGCGTCGGAAAAGGATGGTTCGTTTACACCGGTTACTCTTGGTTCCGGGAACTGCCTGCGGGCGTGCCCGGCGCCTATCGACTCTTCGCCAATATGATTTCGCTGGGCCACTCTCCGCTGCGGTGATCGCTTGACGCAATCCGCTCAGCGTATCAGCGTATCAATTAATGAGGACAACGCTGACCGTGGACGATGACGTTTTCGAGGCGGCACAGGCGCTGGCCGCTTCTTCCGGAAAGAAGCTTGGGCAGGTGCTCTCGCAACTGGCGCGGCGTGGTTTGCGCGCTGAAATAAAAAAGGGCCGGAAGAGTGGCCTCCCGGTATTTCAGGTGGCAGCCGATGCGGAAGTGATTCCGGGAAACCGCGCGCAAAGATTGCTCGCGGAAGACGTCACGTGAAGCCCGCGCTGCTCGATACCAACGTGCTCCTGGCGCTCGCCTGGCCGAATCATCAACATCACGCGGTCGCGCATTCATGGTTTCAACGAGAGGGAAAACACGGATGGGCCAGTTGTACGATCACCCAGCTTGGCTTTGTTCGTCTCTCTTCGAATCCCGCTTACACTCGGTTTGCGGTCACTCCCCAACAAGCCGCACAACTTTTGACCGAATTGCTTGCGCATAGTAAGCACCGCTTCTGGTCATCACCGCCTGCTACGGCACCGGCCGTTTATCAGCGCACCCTCGGCCATCAACAAGTGAACGACGCTTATCTGGTCGAGGTCGCCAAACGCCGCGGCGGTCGCCTCGTCACTCTCGACGGTCGGCTCCCCGTTCACGCGAATGCGGCCGATCTCGTCCGAGTCATCGATTCCGAGTAAGCGCATCGGTTCCTGAGAAAATGCCTGGAAAACGAAAGCCTCAGCTTGCGCGCGAGCACGTGCCGCTTTTTGGAAGTTGGCGCAATGCCTACCTCGCCGTGGCCATCGCGTTCGTCCTCGACGTGCTCTCGTTTTACTTTTTCAGCGTTGCCTTCTCGTGAGCCTGCTCGACTACGCCGTGCTCATCGGCACGCTCTTCGGGATCGCGCTTTACGGGCATTGGCGGACACGGCGCGATCACGATCTCGGCCATTATTTGCATGGCGACGAAACGATTCGCTGGGGGACGATCGGCCTCTCGGTCATGGCCACGCAGGCGAGCGCGGTCACCTTTCTCTCCACGCCCGGGCAGGCCTACGAAAGTGGGATGGGTTTCGTGCAAAATTATTTCGGATTGCCCTTCGCCCTCATCGTGGTCTGCGCGGTTTTCATTCCGATTTATCACCGGCTGAAAGTCGTCACCGCCTATGAATATCTCGGGCAACGTTTCGATCGGAAGACGCGTTTGCTTGGCGCGTTTTTGTTTTTGGTGCAACGCGGGCTTTCCGCCGGCATCACGATTTATGCGCCGGCGATTATTCTCTCGGCCATCCTCGGCTGGAACGTGCGACTGACCATTCTGCTCTCCGGAATTTTCGTTCTCGTTTACACATCGCTCGGCGGGACGAAGGCGGTCAGCATCACCAGCAAATGGCAAATGGCCGTCATCCTCACCGGAATGGCCATCGCTTTCGGGATGATCGTTCACCGCCTGCCGGCCGATCTCTCGTTAGGCAACGCCCTCGCCCTCGCCGGGAAATTGGGCAAACTCCATCCGGTCGACTTCTCGTTAGACCCGAGCCGGCGTTACACTTTCTGGAGCGGACTCTTCGGCGGTTTCTTTCTCGCGCTCTCCTATTTCGGGACCGACCAATCGCAAGTGCAGCGCTATCTCGCGGGAGGGTCCGTCGTCGGCAGCCGCTTCGGGTTGCTCTTCAACGCCGTGGTCAAAGTGCCGATGCAATTTCTCATTCTGCTGACCGGCGTGATGGTTTTCGTTTTCTTTCAATTCGAAAAGCCACCGATGTTTTTCAATCAAGCGGCCTATCAACTTGCCGCGCAGAGCGATCAGACGGGGAGACTATCGGCACTGCAAACGCGCTTCGACGCCGCCTATGTGCAAAAGCAAAATGATTTGCGCGCCCTGAGCGCGCGCCCGTCCGACTCTGCGGCGAAGGATGCGGTCGTCCGCGGCGAAAATGCGATTCAGGAAATTCGCGGCGAAGTGAAAACGGTTCTGAAGTCGGTCAATCTGAAACTGGACACGAAGGATTCGGATTACGTCTTCATTACTTTTGTTCTGAAATATCTTCCGCACGGAATCATTGGCTTGCTCATCGCGGTCATTTTTTGCGCGGCCATGTCGTCGACCGCAGCCGAGTTGAATGCACTCGGTTCCACGACCGAAGTGGATTTCTATCGACTACTCGTTAGGCCGGAAGCCAGCGAACGGCACTACCTGATCGTAGCAAAAATCCTCACCGCGGTCTGGGGTGGCGTGGCCATCGGTTTCGCGCTTTTTGCGAACCTGGTGGAGAATTTGCTCGAGGCGGTCAACATCCTGGGCTCGATCTTTTACGGCACCATCCTGGGACTTTTCCTGACCGCATTTTTCCTGCGCAAGGTCCGCGGCACCGCCGTCTTCGCGGCCGCGCTCGTCTCGCAATCGCTCGTGCTCGTTCTCTTCCGCGTCACGGATATTGGCTATCTTTGGTACAACTTGATCGGCTGCGCCGTTGTCTGCGCGCTCTCCGCCGCGCTGCAAAAAACGGTCTTCGCGCGCTAGGAACACAGCTTTTCAAGCTGTGCGGCCACCGGGCATTTTGCCCGGTGTCGGATTCGGCAGGCTGCAAAGCCTGCCGGCCGCACAGGTTAAAAACCTGCGTGCCGCATATGCTATCGTCCGCGAGAAGATGTCGTCGCCGATCATTTGTTTCGGACAACAACCGTGCGGGATTTTTCCGCGCCGCTTTTTGTTCGCGAAAATGGAAACCGCGCGTCGGCTGCAAAAGGAAATCGGCGGTGAAATCGTTTTCTTCTATCACGACAGCGATCACGATCCGCGCGAGACAATCACTATTCTGCGCGAGCGCCACAGCGGAAAAACGCAGCGGCTGAACTTCACTTTCGCCAATCAAATTCAGAAACAATTTTCGCCGCTCTTCGCCAAGCGCGTGTTGGCGGAATCGAAAACGAAGCTCGTTAGTCAACTGGCGCAATGCGCGCCCGCGCCGCTCGTGGAGATGTTTCAGGAAACGGAAGCTGATAACGTGGCCGACTTCTGCCTCGCGATGTATCGGCGGATGGGATTGCTCGATGGCATGCGCGTGCTGCGGTCGGGCGACGCGGATTTTCGCGAGCGTGCGGTGGCGGTAGATGATTACTTTGTCGATGTGCCGTACGAAGGCGAATTGGTCCGTGCGCGGCGCGCGGATAACGAACTCCTTCTGCACAAAGGCGGCGATGCTTACATCCGCTTGCCCATGCAGAACCATGACGCGGCGCAAATCAGCCCCACGCGCGACACGCGGCTGCGCTGGATGCAATCGGTCATTCATTGCACGCACTACGTCGCGGGCGCGGGCGAGATGAAGTATTTGAACACGGCCGACGCGCCGGACGTTGAGTTTATCGAACGGGACGAAATCTCCGAATCGGATCGCGCTTATGTGCCGGGCCTTTAATGCGTGGTGTACGCTTCCAGCGTGCGAGTTTCTGCGCGCCTAACGAGTGCTCGCGGAAGCGAGATCACGCACGCAGGATGCGTGCGCCACGAGGAGGGTGCGCTACCGTGGCTCATGCGAATCCTCGCGATCGGCGCGCATCCGGATGACCTCGAATTTGCCTGCGGCGGAGTTCTGCTCGTGGAGGCTGCGCGCGGCGCGGAAATTTCTTTGCGCGTTTGTTCGCGAGGAGAAGCGGGCAGTAACGGATCGCCCGAGGAACGCGAGGCGGAAGCGCGCGCCGCGGCCCAAATGCTCGGCGCGGAAATCTCGTTTCTCGATTTCGGCGGCGACTCGCACTTCGAGCGTTCGAACCGCAATGCGCTCCTCCTGGCCCGCGAGATTCGACTCGTTAGGCCAGACGTCCTCCTTGGTCCCGTGGTTTCACCGGATCAACATCCCGATCACGCGATCGTGGGAGAACTTGCGCGCGACGCCGCGCGTTTCGCGCGCTATGGCGGAATCGGCGGACTTCGCGAACTCGCGCCGCACGCGATTTCGCATCATTTTGCCTACGCGGTGACGCCGGGCGCGAAGCCGCGTGGCTTCATGATTCGCGTCGATATCAGCGCGTATTATCCGCGCTGGATTGAGTTAATGGAATGTCATCGCAGCCAACTGCGCACGCGGAATTACATCGACCTGCAAACTTCGCGAGCGCGGCTGCTCGGCGTGGAAGCGGGCGTCGAATATGCGCAGGCGCTTTTCGTGAATGACGATTTGCTCGTGCAGTCGCTCTCGGAAATTCCTCGATCGGTGCGTCTCTTCTAATCATGAAGATCGGGATCGTTTGTTATCCGCTGATCGGCGGCAGCGGAATTCTCGCGACCGCGCTCGGGCAGGAGCTGGCGCGCCGCGGGCACGAAGTTCATTTTTTCAGCTCGTCGAAACCGGTCCGGCTCGATCTGGCGCAGCCGCGGATTTTCTTTCACGAAGTGATCGTGAACGAATACGCGCTCTTCAAATATCCCGATTACACATTGCCGTTGGCGGTGAAGATGGCGCGGATCGCGCGCGAAGAACGGCTCGATATTTTCCACGTTCATTATGCCGTCCCGCATGCGACCGCAGCGTATCTGGCCGTGCAAATGTTAGGCGGCCGCTCGGCAAATACACCGCGGATCGCGACCACTTTGCACGGCACCGATACGACGCTGCTCGGCCAGGATCCGAGTTATAAAGAAGCGATCGAGCATGCGCTTTCCGAGTCGGACGCGATCACGACGGTCTCGGAAAGTTTGCGTCGCGAAACGCTGGCCACCTTCGATTTGAAGCGACCGGTGGAAGTGATTCCAAATTTTTTTATTCCAGCCACGCCACGCCGCGAACGCGCGGAGCTGCGGCGCGAGCTCGGAATCGGCGAGGAGGAATTTCTCATCGTGCACACTTCAAACGTGCGGCCATTGAAACGGATCGATCTTCTCCTGCGCGTCTTCGCCGCGGCTAACGAGTCGTCGCCGATGCGCTTGCTCATTCTGGCCGGCGGGCCGTTTGCGCCTAACGAGTCGTTGCTCGACGAACTTAACCTGCGCGAGCGCGTGCTGGTGCGCGAGAATGTGCTCGAGGTGGAAGATTATTTGGCCGCGGCCGATGCGGGGCTTTACACCTCCGAGACGGAAAGCTTTGGGCTGAGCATTTTGGAAACGCTCTTTCACGGCAAACCGGTCGTGGCCTTTCGCGTCGGCGGAATTCCCGAAGTGGTGATGGATGGCGTGAGCGGTTTTCTGCATCCGTTCGGTGAGATCGGCGCGATGGCGGATTCATTGCGGCAACTCGCGGAGTCGCCCGCGTTAGCAAAAAGGATGGGCGAAGCGGGTCGCGCATGGGCGAAGGAAAAATTCTCTGCGGAGAAAATCGTGCCGCTCTACGAGAAGCTCTACGCGCGCTTGCGGCAGAGCTGAATTTTAATTCGAGAGAATGCGCCGCGCCTCCGTCCTGCGCAGGATCGACGCGCGAATACCAACACGTAATGGCACCCCCACAGCAATCATTTCTGAGCACGCTTCGGCCTGGCACTCTTCTCGGAGTTTTCAAAACGACGGTGAACGAGTGGTTGGAGGATAAGGCGCCGCAACTCGGCGCCGCGCTCGCTTATTACACCGTCTTTTCACTCGCGCCGCTCATCCTTGTTTTGCTCGCGATCATTGGCGTGATCTTCCGCAAAGATCCTTCTGGTGCCTGGAACAAGATCACCGAACAGATGAATTATTTCATGGATCCGAGCGGCGTGAAGGTGGTGCAGGACATCGCGCAAACCGCTTCCAAACCATCGGCCAGCGCGCTCGCAACGATCATCGGAATTGGTCTGGCGCTTTTCGGCGCGAGCGGAGTTTTCGGCGCGCTGCAGGATTCGCTCAATACGATTTGGGGCGTGAAAGCGAAACCGGGAAACGCGATTTGGGGTTATCTGCGCGTGCGTTTTCTTTCCTTCGCGATGGTCGCAGGCGTTTGTTTTTTGTTGCTCGTGACGCTGACGGTGGAAGCGATCCTGAAGGGCTTCAGTCATTACGTGCAGTCCGCGCTGCCGGGCGGAATCGCGATCGCGGTCAGCGTTTATCTGCTCTTCGATCTCAGCCTGGTCATTCTGCTCTTCGCCATGATGTTTAAATATCTGCCGGACGTGGAAGTAAAGTGGCGCGACGTCTGGGTTGGCTCGGCTATGACAGCGCTGCTTTTCCTGATCGGAAA
This sequence comes from uncultured Chthoniobacterales bacterium, assembly GCA_964235895.1. Lineage (GTDB taxonomy): Bacteria > Verrucomicrobiota > Verrucomicrobiia > Chthoniobacterales > UBA10450 > JACCTI01. The sequence goes on along the minus strand of CAXSCV010000056.1, from coordinate 10,365 downwards.
ATGGGCGATCGGTCTTTACCTCGGGAGCGGCGCGGCGGGTTCGGCGTACGGGGCGGCCAGCTCGTTGGTCACGCTCTTGCTTTGGATTTATTACTCCTCGCAAATCCTGCTTTTCGGCGCGGAGTTTACGCAGGTTTACGCGAACACCTGCGGTTCGGGCGGAAAGCCGAGCAGCCATGCCGTTTGCATCGTCACGACCAAGGAAGAAGTTGCGCCCTCGGGCGAGAAGAAACCCGCCTAACGAGTGGTTGCGCGGCCTCGCGCGGACTCGTTAGGCTTTCCAGTGACTTTGGCCGTTGCCGTCGGCCAGGACGAACTCGGGAATTTCGCGCCCATCGGCCAGCACTTCGTTCTCGAGATCGACTTCATTCGACGCTTCCGCTTTATGCGTGCGCGCGATCAGCACATAAAGCGACGGCACGATGAAGAGCGTGAAAATCGTGCCGATCGTCATACCGCCGACGAGGACGAGACCGATGGAATTACGAGCGCGCGCACCGGCGCCAGTGACGAAGACGAGCGGCATGTGGCCGGCGACGGTCGCGATTGTCGTCATCAAAATCGGCCGCAAACGCGTGCGCGCCGCTTCCGCCACCGCGGCGACTTTCTCGCGTCCTTGTTCCTGCAATTTGTTCGCGAATTCGACAATGAGGATGCCGTTTTTCGCGATCAAACCGACGAGCGTGACCAGCCCGACTTGCGAGTAGATGTTGAAGCTCGTTGTCCAGGCGTTGGTGAAAAATTTCATGTTCGGATTTGGCGATTTTTCGAACATGAAAATCATCGCGCCAAAAAATGCGAGCGGGACAGAGCCGAGGAGAATAATGAGCGGATCGCGAAAGCTGTTAAACTGCGCGGCCAACACGAGAAAAATCAGGACCAGCGCTAACATCAGCGCGGGCAAAAATTTGTTCCCTTCCACTCGAAGCTGCCGCGATTCGCCGGTGTAATCAATCGAGTAACCTTTCGGCAAAATCTTGGCTGCTTCGCCTTCAAGAAACTTTAGCGCCTGATCAAGTGGAAGACGCGAGGCGCCGCTGATCGTGACCGCGTTCAACTGCTGTAAGCGATTCAGGGAACGCGGGACCGTTTTCTCGTCGATGTGTGCGACGGTGCTGAGCGGGACTAACTGGTCGTTAGGCCCGGTCACATAAATTTTATCGAGCTGATCCGGATTCAATCGATCGTCGCGCTCGATCTGCGGAATCACTTTGTAACTGCGGCCGGCAATGTTGAAACGATTGACGTAATTGCCGCCGAGCATGGCGGACATATCCGCGCCGATCTGCGTCAGATTCAAACCAAGCGCCGCGACTTTGTCGTGATCGATCACCAGCT